>NZ_CP048114.1:2429248-2732904 GCF_010093025.1 Edaphobacter sp. 12200R-103
GTGGCGGAACGCGTATATGTTAAGCCAATCCTGCTAACCAGGGCCAACTTCGATTCACCGCAGCTAAAGCACATTACGCTCTATCCAATGTTTCCGTGGAGCGAGCAATAGTTCTATGAAGATCTCATCTGGGAAGGCCTCCGCACTCGGAATTATCCTTGCAATCGTAGCCGTCCTGGTTTGCGGAATTTACTACCGGGCTTTCTGTGCTTCCCATCCTTCGATCGCATCTTTCCAGCCAGACAATGTGCAGACATGGACGCCATACGGAGGCTCCTGGAAGATCTTCAACGGCAGCATGCAGAATGACTCCGAGGAACGAGGCGCGAAGCTGATGAACGGCTCCCCGGACTGGAGCGACTATGTCGTCGAAGCAGATATACAGATCCTCGGCCCATATGGCGATGCGGGCCTTCTTCTACGCTCATCCGGCGAAGAAGAAGGCGTGGATGCATATCACGGCTACTATGCTCTACTCCGCAATATGAATGACACTCTTACGATCGGGCGTGCGGACTATGGACTGAATCAGTTCGTCACGGAACCGATCGCTCCTCATATAGGAGAGCAGGAATGGTTTCATCTTAAATTCGTCGCCTACGATTGTGATATCGCCGCAGAAGCCATCTCTTCCTCGTCCAAGGTGAAGACCTATGCTGCCGCTCATGATCCACGATGCATTCACAAGGGCCGTCTCGGTTTGCGCTCCTTTTCAACGAGCGCGAGATGGAAGAACATTCGGGTAGCTCCCGCAACCCGCCAGGATATTGATGAGATCACCCGGCACACCATTCTTGAGAACATTACCTACAGTCCTGATTGGGTCCGAAATGTGCTCCACTTCCCAGCTGCCGATCGCTACATGGCTCCTATCCACCGCGAGGCAGAGCGGCTTCATAGCGACGTCCATATCGATTCCATCGATCATCTATCGCTAATGAATCTTTATGGCCAGCATGTCGTTACAATCCACGGAGTCGTCACGCTTGTTACTCCGGAACTTTACATCCAGGACGGCACTGGCGGCATTCGCGCCCCGGAAGCAATCCTCACTGGCCCTGTGAAGGTGGGAGATCAGGTTGAGGCACAGGGCACGGTTGTCTCAAAAGAAGTTCACCCGGTATTGGAACATGCGACGATCCGCGTTCTGTCATCGAATGTCCCTGTTCCCGCTCTGACTGCGACGGCTTTTGAGCTTGCGGTAGGAAATCACGAAGGTCAGATTGTTGAAGTAGAAGGGATCCTGCAGGATTCGTTTCGCACAGATAAGCGCCTAACTCTTCAGCTAAGCGAAGGCAGTCAGCAGTTTTACGCCATCGCAGATCAAGATGACCTAACCTTCAGAAACTTAAAACTGGAAAATGGCAGCCGCTTACGCCTGCGCGGAGTCGAAACAAAACATATCGGCTATACCAACGACCGGGTAGCGTTCGCTATTTTAATGCCAACCGCCAGCAGCTTCGCGGTTATTGAAGATCCGCCATGGTGGAACAGAAAACATATCGCGATGCTGGGCGGCGCCATTTCAATCTTGATTCTGGCTCTTGTGACGCTTTCTCGTTATCTGCAGAACTGGAAGATTGCATCCGTCCTTGAGGAACGTGAACGTCTTGCTCTTGAAATGCATGACACACTTGCCCAAAGCTTCGCCGGCATCGGCTTTCAGCTGCAGGCCATCCTCGAAGAAACAAAGGCTTCAACTGCGTCGGCAAAGCAGGTGGAGATCGCACTCTGCATGGTTCGTTCCAGCCATGAAGAGGCCAAAAGAAGCATTGCGGCGCTCCGTCCGCGTTTTCTCAATAGTGCTGACGTCGTCGACAATCTTCGTCAGGCCGCGGAAAGGCTCGTCGAAGGCAAATCTGTCAAAATTCATGCTCATATTGAAGGCCCGGTCGATGAGATTCCATTGCGCATCTCCGATGCTCTCTTCCGTATCGGGCAGGAAGCGATCAGCAATGCTGTTCGCCATTCCTATGCACGCGCTATCACCATCTCACTTTCCTTGATTGCCAATCACATCCGCCTCTCCGTCCACGATGACGGTGTCGGCTTCGACATACAACAGAATGATCCCGGGTTTGGAATCCGCGGTATGACCCGGCGTACCGACAATATCGGCGGTAAGATTCAGATCGTCTCTCTACCGAACAACGGAACAACGGTGATCGTTACGGCCGATCTTGCTCCTCACAGCTCTGCTTTTGAACGTCTGCACTCCGCAGCCAGGTTCATCATGGGGGTATGAAACCTTGAAACCAGATGCTCCACCCATTCGTCTGCTTATTGTCGATGACCACCCGGTAGTTCGTATCGGTCTGAGCAGCATGCTCAATATGAGAGGAAAAATTCTTGTCGTTGCCGCGGTCGCCAGCGGCAAAGAGGCTATCTGCTTCCTGGACCAATCGAATGTCGATATCGTTCTCCTCGATCTACGCATGCCAGAGATGAACGGCATCGAAACGCTTAAAGCGATCTGTAAACGCCCGTTCCCTCCGCCGGTGATCGTCCTTTCCAGCTTTGAGTTCGACGAAGAGATATACCAAGCCGTTGAAGCCGGCGCGCAAGGCTATCTCCTCAAAGACATGACAGTAGAAAATATCTTTCTTGCCATTCAACGGGTCAATGCGGGAGGCACCTTCTTTCCTACCCGCATTACAGATCGACTCGACGAACGTAAACATCGTCGCGACCTCAGCACCCGTGAGCTGGAAATTCTGTCGCTCCTGACAAAGGGACTAACAAATAAAGAAATTGGAGGTGCCCTTAGCATAAGCCAGTTCACCGTACGCAACCACATCAAACACATCGCCGCAAAGCTGGATGCGAGCGATCGAACCGAAGCTGCTTTTATCGCAATCCAGTCCGGCATTATTGCCGTTTCTCATTGACACCACTTTCTCTCAGCCGTGCCGCTGTGATTCTTGTCGTGCAGCATATTGTCCTATTGTTGTCGGGCAGTTTCTGATAACCACCTTATGAGCAGATGGAGCATCCTTTATGTCTTCCCTTTATCGATCCTGTGCCGTGGCATTGACAGCGCTCGCCATGAGCCCGATGGCGATGCCGCAGCAGATTCCATCTACTGAAGAGCGGGCCCGCATCGAGGCCGTCTCTGCGGCCGAACGCGACCGCGAACTCAAGCTGCTAAGCATCTCAGCCATGCAGCCGGGGGTTACGGCCTATGACATCGGTAAGCCGGGAAACGCCAATTATGACGAATCAAAGGCAAATCCCTACCCTAAGCTCCCCGACGCCTTCACGCTACAAGACGGAACCAAGGTAAAAACAAAGGCACAGTGGGAGAAGCGTCGGCAGGAGATAAAAACACTGTTTGACAACAATATTTACGGAAGATTCCCTGCCCAAATCCCGGCGGTTTCGTGGAGAGTAGACAGCGTAGAGACGATGACGATCGCGGGCGTCCCTACCGTTGTGAAACACATTGTTGGGCATGTCGATAATTCTTCTTATCCAGCCATCACCGTCGACATCCACGCGGACATCGTCACACCGGCCAGCAAGCGAGGACAGAGAGTCCCGGTCATTATCGGAGGAGGCTCTACTCACCCACGGCCGGTGCGCCCACCAGCTGCACCTGGGCAACAAATTCATTTGACTGCAGCTCCCAGGAACGCGCCCGACGCCGCCGAGATACTGCTCAAACATGGATGGGGCTTCGTCAGCCGCAACTCGAATGAGGTGCAGGCAGACAACGGTGCCGGTCTTACCAGCGGCATCATTGGTCTGGTGAACAAAGGCCAGCCACGCAGTCTGCAGGACTGGGGAGTCCTGCGCGCCTGGGGCTGGGGAGACAGCCGTATTGTCGACTACCTCGATACCGACCCTGATATCGACGCACGAAAGATCGGTATCATGGGCCATTCGCGTGGCGGCAAAGCCGCATTGATAGCCATGGTGGATGACCCACGCATTGCTATCGGCTATATCTCCTCCTCGGGTGCAGGTGGCGTCAACCTGTATCGCCGTAATTATGGTGAGACCATTCACAATCTTGCGGGCAAATCTACCTTCCACTGGTTTGCCGGCAACTTCCTCAGGTATTCCGCAGTTGGTCACACTGTCGACGAACTGCCGGTAGATAGCCACGAGTTCCTCGCATTGGTGGCGCCTCGCCCTATCTTTATTGGAGGCGGAGCACTTATCACCGACCCGCAATACGCACCGGGGGACGCCTGGCAGGACGCACATGGTATGTTTCTCTCCGCAGTCGCGGCGAGTCCCGCCTGGAAATTCTTTGGAGCCACGGGATTGGGTACATCGACATTTCCACCGATAAACACGCTCATCGATTCGGGAGATATTGCCTTCCGCCAACACGAATACGGTCATACTCCCGCTCCCAACTGGCCCTACTTCATCGAGTTCGCAGATCATGAATTTTCGAAGCAGAAGCGGTAGGAGGTAACCCCACGGATCATCTATCCATAGGTTATAAGGATCACCTAAAAATCAAGATCACCGTCACTTTCACTCGGAGACCAAATCCTATGCACCAAATCTCAAGGCGTAAATTTATTGCGCTAACCGCGACTGGCCTCGCGACCGCGTCGCAGGTAATGATGGCGCGTTCCAACGGCGATGTCATTACCGCAGGGCAGATCGTCGATCGCATCAAGAAAGAGATCGGCCCCAACTGGAATGTAGATACAGTTGATACGTTCAAAGCCGGCGATCCGTCTACTGCCGTGACAGGCATCGTCACTACAGCTTTACCCTCGTTGAGGGTAATGGAAGAGGCAGTAAAGTCAGGAGCAAATTTCATCATCACTTGTGAGCCAACCTTTTTCAGCAAGGCTGACAAGCCAACCCCGCCGGTGAGGCGCATGGGGCAGCTTCATCGTGATACCCCTCCAGTGACATCAAATGCTTCGCCCCCACCTGATCCGGTCTTCTCAGCCAAGGATTCATTCATTGAGAAACACAAACTCGTTGTGTGGCGATTTAGTGACCACTGGCGTTTCCACAAACCCGATCCGTTTTCGCAGGGATTGGCCGCCACTCTTGGCTGGTCAAAGTTTATCGACACCAACGATCCGAAGCAGATTACTATCCCCGAAACCTCCCTCGTTGCGCTCGTCTCGCATGTGAAGAAGTCGTTGCATGCTCGCGGGGGCATGCGTATCGTAGGCAATCCTCAACAGCGCATACGCAAAATTGCTCTTCTTCCGGGAACGACTCCGATACAGGCATCGATCGAGGTTCTGCCCGGAGTGGACGCGATTATTGCGGGCGAAGTGCGTGAGTGGGAATCCGTCGAGTACGTGCGCGATACACTGGCGCTTGGAGGGAAAAAGTCACTAACCCTCGTCGGCCGGATCCTCTCCGAGGATCCTGGAATGCAGGTATGCGCGCAGTGGCTAGAAACTATTGTTCCCGAAGTGAAAACCCGGTGGATATCTGCCGGCGATCCATACTGGAGGCCAATCGCATGAGTAACCTGACTGCCGGCGAGATAGTTGCCCGCATTAAGAGCAATCTCGGTATTCCTTGGCGTACTACGACGTACCGCGACACCTTTAAGCTTGGCGGCCCTGACAGCATCGTCAAAGGGATAGCGACAACTATGTTCTGCTCCTATGACGCTATACGGCGTGCCGCCGAGGCAGGCTGCAATATGATCATTCCGCACGAAGATACATATTGGAATGATCATGACGATATATCGATCGTCGACCATGATCCGAGCTATCGGCTCAAGGTGAACTTCATGCGCGATCACAATATTGTCGTCTTCCGCATGCACGATCACATGCACGCGCAGAGGCCCGACTTCACCTATGTCGGTTGTGCACGGGCGCTCGGTCTTGAGAGCAAGTACGAAACTGCTCCACAATCCCACCACTTTACCCTCCCCCCGACAACACTCGGTGAATTGGCAGCCACATTTCAGAAGCGGCTTGGCGATAAGGCATTAAGGGTCGTGGGCGATCCCAATGCCAAGGTGAGCCGTGTTCAGTTGGGTGTTGGGTATGCAACACCACCCATCAATAATCCGGATGTGGACGTCGTCGTTAGTGGAGAACAGCAGGAAAGCGACGGCTTTCTCGATAGCCCCGCATATGTCCTGGATGCTATGACGCTAGGAATCCCCAAAGGCTGGATCATGCTCGGCCACTCCGTATCTGAAGAACAGGGAATGCTTGAAATGGCCCAGTGGATCAAGTCGTTCACGCCCGAGGTTCCGGTTCAACTCATCAGGACAGAAGAACCATTCTGGGTGCCGAGATAATAAACAGCACACGGAACTTGGTTATATCTATCGGCCCATTCTCAACTGGCGGGAACAGTGCGAATCACTCATTGAACGAGGCATGCGTGGCCGGGTCATAGAAATTGGTCCAGAGGCAAACCAAGACATATCTCAACTACACGATAACCAGGTAAGTCACTCATTGATCTCATGGATCTTTTGAATCGTGACGACCTGCGTTCAGTGAAATGTTCTTCCGTCAATCATTTTGACCGGGCGGCATATAATCGCGACATCGGATCAGAACTTAGGCTTGAAACTGCCACGTTGGACAAAAACGTACGATGAAGAAGATCCTTATCTTGCTACTGGCCTGTTTTCTTTCTGCTGCTTCTGTTTCAGCCCAATCAGCATTGATTTCTCACAATAGCAATCTGCGCTCCGGCCCTTCTCCAAGCAGCAGGAATATTCGTTTACTGCCAGCTGGCGCCGCGATCACAATCATCTCCAGGTATCCAAGGTTGGGCTATGTAAGGGTACAGGAGGCTAAAGATGGAGAGACCGGGTGGGTTTGGGAAAGAAACGTCACCGGAGGAAAAGCACAAGAAAGTATATTGTCGCCGCCGCTTGACGTCCTGCCGAAGGAGGTTCCTGGTCATAAAGTTGGCGAGCCTGGTGTTTATCCCATACTTCAATTGACGCCCGGAAGAGAAGATCCGACTGTCACTCAAAGCAATCTCGCAAAGAACATCTGTAACAAGGCGTGGACTACCGATTCGGTGCGGCCCGCTACGTCCGTCACAAGCAAGATCAAGCATGACACGATGAAAGACTACGGATTCACAGACGCAGCCAACCACTACGAACTTGATCACCTTCTCTCTTTACAGAACGGCGGCTGCCCGGATTGCAAAGAAAATCTCTGGCCCGAGGCTTACGGAGACCAAAAGCATCCGATGACACAGATCCAGCGATCTGCATGGAACAAGAAGAATCCGGGATCTGCTGAGATCCTTGCAGGCGCCTTGGAAAAAGACCTGGTCGAAAATCATATTCACGATGAAATCTGCATCGGTTTTCCAAGCGCAAAGATGAGTAGCTACGCCAAGAGATACCCCGCATTAGTTTCGATAACGCTTAGGCGCGGACAAGAAATCCTTGCCACGGATTGGTACGCATGCTACCTAAACATCATGAATGGCAATCAACCGTGTGAATGACAGCGGGGCAGTGAGAAAACCACTGCCGAACTGAAGATAATTTGTCAATGGCTCTAAAAAAGGCCGGCGCCGGAGGGCAATCCCCTCTCTAGCCCACACTTTCGAAATCAATGTATACCTCGCACTAAGAGATGACATTGATAGGAGTTCCCGCAAGGAAGGCAGCGACGTTATCAATGGTTGTCTTCATAATGCGTTTTCGTGCATCGAGCGCTGCCCATGCCATGTGCGGTGTAATGATGCAGTTGCGCGCGGTAAGTAAGGGATTGTCTTTAGAAGGCGGTTCGCTGGAGAGAACGTCGAGCGCTGCGCCAGCGATTATGCCACTGTTGAGTGCTGCGGAGAGGTCATCTTCATGGATGAGCGCACCGCGCGCCGTGTTGATAAGAAACGCTGAGGGTTTCATGGTTTCAAGAAGCGCCCGGTTTACGATACCGGTGTTCTCTGGCGTGAGGGCGCAATGAAGCGATACCACGTCAGCTTCTGAGAAGAGCTGCTGAAGCGTGCGGTACTGCTGAGCTAGCTCGGTTCCCGGTGTGCGGGTGTTGTAGATGACACGCATGCCGAAACACTCCGCTATTGCGGCGACACGACGGCCGATCCGCCCAAAGCCTACAATGCCCAGGGTCTTGTCGTAGAGCTCAACCTGCGAGGAGTTCCAGAAAGACCAGTCTTTTGATGTTGCCCAGGCACCCGACCGTACGGCATTCGAGTGGCCCCCGATGTGGTGACAAAGTTCAAGCATGAGGCCCATGACAAACTGCGCCACGGTATTCGTTCCATAATCCGGAACGTTCGAGACGATGATGCCTTTCTCTCTGGCTGCTGCGATATCGACAATGTTGTAGCCGGTGGCAAGCACTGATATGAACTTTAAGCGAGAGGCGCCCTCGATAATGTCGCGAGGCAGAGGCGTCTTATTGGTGAGGAGAATGTCGGCCTCGGCGACTCGCTCCCGGACCTGAGAAGGCGTGGAGCGATCATAGACGCACACCTCGCCCAGTTTTTCGAGCATAGTCCATGGATTATCGCCGGGGTTGAGAGTATGTCCATCGAGCACAACGATCGTCATAAGGGTATTTTGATACATCTCCCATAAAACCGCCGCTGGGAGATGAGGTTTCGCGCTGGTTCTAGTAGAAAGTGCTTTGCTCGCGTGGCTTCTCTTTAATACCTAAAGACTCAAGAAGTGATTTGGCACCGATTTTCATCAGTCCGAGTTCAGTGACAGACTGAAAAAACTGGAAGCCCTGCGCGTGGAAGCGTTCCACTTCTTCGGCGCTGCCGGCAGGTCGACCCAGCCATTTGCCGTTCCGCTTAGCGGCAGAGACGATCTTTGCGATCGCTTGATTGAGCACCGGATCATCTTGTCGGCCACGTAAACCCAGCGAGAAGGAAAGATCGCTGACGCCGATGAAAAGGACGTCGATGCCGGGAGTAGCGGCAATCTCTTCAATCTGCTCAACGCCAGACGCCTCTTCGATGACACAGACAACGAGGACATTCGCGTCTGCGGAGTCGTAGTAGCTTCCAGAGGCTGGCCAGGTGGTAACGGCAAGTCCCGCACCGGAGCCGCGACGACCGAATGGGGGATAGTGGCATCCCTGCGCGGCGATGCGGGCGCGTTCTACGGTCGAGACAAAGGGAAAGATCACTCCTTGCACGCCCTGATCGAGTGCGCGCTTGGCCAGCCAAAGCTCTGCCCACGGGACCCGGGCAAAGACAGGCGCAGAAAGTCCACGGGTAGCAAGTACCAGGGTACGCAAGGATTCGAGAGAGAGAGGCGAGTGCTCCATCTCGCACCACAGAAAGTGGAAGCCCAGCGTGGCAGCGTATGCGCCGGTCTCGACGTTGTTCGAGGTCACGGTCATGCCGATCACGTAGTCTCCTGCCTTGAGGCGCTCGCGAACGACGCTCCAGGTATCAGGCGAAGAGGGATGACGATCGGCAGCATACTCTTCCGGCATCGTCAGGCCTCCTTTTTCATGACAGGCTTCAGCATCACTTCGGCTACCTGGCAGCCGCGACCGTTGCCGCCTAAGCCTGCCTCGCGCGTCCATGTGAGGAGAAGCTCTCCTGAAGCAGTCGCTGCACGCGGCAGAGTAAAAGCCTGCGGTGCAGGAGGCCACGGGCGCATCTGAAGCGGATGAATCTCGATCGAGTCATTGGCGACGAGGCGTGTTTTAACACCACGCGAGTCTCCCGAGACGACCACCTGAAGAGTGTAGTCCACATCGGGATCGAGGCCGGTGTAATGCATCTTCAGCGGAGCCTCGTAAAGGCTCTCTGCCCAATGCTTCCATGCCATGGGAGCATTGGCCCCGAAGTGGTCAGGGTAGCTGGTTCCGACGTGAGGCGAACGGCGAAAATCGAAATCACCCTCAGCGTTTTCGATGACAAGGTGTGGACGGTTCGTGACATTACCAAGCTCATCATAAAAGCCGCCAGGCCCCGGATTGGTGCGGTTGAGCAGAGCACGAATGGCCTCGACCTTCTCTTCCTGATCTTCGATAGAGCTCATCTTACGAAGCTGCTTGAGGAAGTAAGGGCCATCAGAGACAGGATGATCGATCGTGTCGAGTGGGGCTCCACGGTCAACGGCTTCTCCTTGGAAACGCTCAACGGCGAGTTGCTGATGAATGCTTTGCAACAGCGCGTAGCCCAGCTCGCTGATACGTGTGCGAATAGCTGGTGCGACTTGTGTTGTAGAACACTTGCGTAAAATCTCGATGGCTTCGTCGATGAGATTCTGCGGATCGATGCCGTTGGCGGGCTCCTGTGCCGGCTTGGCGCCTATGCCCCAGGGTACGGAGGCAAAACCGAAGTCTTCGATACGGCCAAGAACGCTCTGTGCACGGACAAGCTCTCCAGACTCAAAGAGCAGACGCTTGCGCACGTATGCATCGCAGCAGGCGCGAAACATCGCTTGTTGCCAACGCCAGTTCTCAAGCACGAAGGGTGACGCATTTCTCTCCATGGCGAGAAACTTCGACAGCGTGATGTCTACGAGTTCGTTAGCGGCGAGCGGTCCCTGCCAATTGTGCTCAAGATCGAGCAGCCCTTGCGCATAGGCAGAACCGTCATGTGCGCCAATGATGTAATTCCCGAAATCGCGCAAAGCGCCGGGAACCGGGGTTTTCGGATCCCAGGAGAGGAGGCTCCAGACAAATTTATTGACGTCGTCGTTGACACCCTCCGAATAGCTGACGAAGCCGACTGTCCCCTTCAATTCCGAACGTAAAATAGCAGCTTCGGCCTCAGGACGGGGGTTGATGATCTCGCGACCTTCGGTGAGAGCATAGGCGAGGTCCCAGTTATTGATGGAGTACTGCGACTGAATGCTGTGTGTGATATCGGGGTAGAAGCGAATGGGATATTTTGCAGGCAGCGCCTTGCGCAGTTCGCTGATGGACAAACGGTTCTGAGGACCAAAGACGATGCCATCGAGCCACGATTGCGTATGCGGGTCGGCAGCCATCTTGAGGAATTCGGCAGTCCATTCGGCGTTAAAAGATTGCGGCGACATCCACATCTGAAGCTTCGGATGCGTCTTGCGCAGGCTGGCCTTTTGCTTTTCGAGCAGCGCCAGCATGTTCTTCGGTTCGGTATGCCCGGGGTCGCCACCAGGAACGAAGACAATATCCACACGAGGAAGATCGTGCAATACAGCGGCCCAGTTGCGGATTTCGTCTTCGACGGTCTTTGGATCGCCGTAGTCCTTGGCCATGGCCGGGTACCAGACAGAGACATCGAGATCGTACTTGTCGCAGATGCGCGACATTTCGATCATCATCTGCTGTGGCGGAATGGGAAAGTGCGGACTGTCGGGCAGATCGTCGGAGATTGGAGGCAACAGTTCAATGGTGTTGGTGCCAAAGATGGCCAGTTCGCGGATGTACTGATCCCACATTTCGACAGTCAACGCATCGTAGGCGTTGGTCTTGGGACGGTAGCCCAACTGATGGCCGCGTACAGCGTAGTGCGGGGAGCTGCTGAGATTCATCGCTTTGATATCGCCCATTACAGAACGGCGGGTGAGACGAAGCATTCGCAGCACGCGTCCTGCGCCAAAGATCAAGCCGCGCTCATCGCTTCCGCATACTGCGATCCATGAGCGAGCACCTTCACCGCCGGAGGCGATGGCATACGACTCTGCAGGCAGCTTCGCGGCCTTAGTGCCAACACCGGAGACTACAGAACCGAGGCTATGCCAGTTAGAACGCGTGCCGAGATAGATCTTTACGGCTCCAGCGCTGTCGTTTCCTTGCGTCCAGGAGACTCCGCAGCGCTTCATGATCTCATCGACGACCATCTCGGCAGCGACGGTCTCGCGCTTCGATGGCGAAGCCGGAATGATGATGGTGGAATGATTCAGATCAGTAAGACCTGTATCGAGAGCGTGCAGCATACTGCTGCGTACCATGCAGGAGGCGGCGACAGAAGCCGCCGTTCCTCGCAAAAATGTTCTACGCTTCATCTCTTTTCTTTCTCCTAAAATGCTTACCAGTGGAAACGCAGCGCAAACTGCGTCTGACGTGCTGTGGCTCCAGTGGCCAATGACGAAATCTTTCCCGCTGCGGCCGAACCAATGCTGTTGTTGGGAAAGCCAAAGTTCGCCGTGTTGAAAAGGTTGAAGAATTCTGCGCGGAACTGCATTCCAAGTGATTCGTAAATGTGGAAGTCCTTGTGCAGACCGGCATCGATCGTCTGGTAACTCGGCCCGATCAGAATATTGCGCCTCGTATTGCCAAACGTGTACTGCGCCGGATTCACGAAGCAACCGGTGTCATAGTACGCGCTCAAAGTTCTCTGGCTGCCGGATTTATTGCCATTGCAGATGCGATCGGGCCGAAGGAATGTGCCGGTGTTGAGCGAGGCGTTGGAAGACATGGAGACGGAAAACGGAGCACCACTCTGTAACGTAACGATGCCGGTAAGATCCCATCCACCAATCAATCCATCAACGACACCATTAACGCTTCCGCCATACTGACGTCCGCGGCCAAATGGAAGCTGATAGATAGGACTGAAGGTAAAGCGATGGCGATGGTCGAAGTCTGACAGACCATAATCGGCAGAAAGATTACGCGGATTCTGGATGTTGATGCGCGATTCGCTGGACGATGAGTTACCACCGGATCCCTCATCGATACTACGGCTCCAGGTATAGGCGGCGAGGTACTGCAAGCCATGCCATGCTCGCTGTTCAGCAGAAAGCTGAAGAGCGTTATAACTGGAAACACCGCGGTTTTCCCAGGACTGAATCGTCGAGTAAGCCGGGTATGGCGAATTTGCCTGAACACTTCCGGGGCCGGGAATGGGAACATTCTCATTAAGAGCTATTCCAAGATGCGTCCCCTTCGATCCAACGTATGATCCGCGCACAACCAGGGCGTTCATAACCTGATGCTCAAGGGTTAGATTCCACTGGTTCACATAAGGAGTTGGGTTTTGGAGTGGAAAGTAGACGACAACCGGAACGTTAGTCGCCGAAGGTGAGAGCGGAATCCCGACGGATGTGCTGAGGCAGGGTACAGCAGAGGAACAGGCTGTGCTGAAGGTCTGAGCGAAGGGATAGTTCAGAAAGAGACGCGCAGAAGATCCGGTGCCCTGCTCATTGAAGAAATAAGCTCCAAACGCAGATCGAATGACCGTTTTATCGCCGACCTTATAGGCAAGGCTGACTCGGGGAGTGAAGTTGAGCTTCCGTGTCTGGATGATCCCCCTGCTGTAACCACCCCGATTGGCAATGACCACCTTGCCCGTAGCGCCGGCTACGGCAGAGATTGCACCTCCATCCGGCACGAAGTTTGACTGGCGATCCTTGCGGTCGATCGGGGCGGAAAACAAGTCATATCGAACTCCAAGTACCGCTGTCAGCCTGGGCGTAATACGCCATGTATCCTGCGCGTACGTTCCAAAATCCGTATAGCTGACGTAGGGCATGCCACTCGGCAAAATGGACTTCGTCGAGCTTACCGGCAGTCCCAGCATGAAATCTGCAAAACCCGACCCTCCCGATGACGATCCGTTATTCGTGTAGGCGCCTGTAAAGCTCAGTGCTCCGGAAGGAGCCGACAGCTGATTGAATCCGAAGTTGTTATGCACGCCGCTGAAGCCGAAACGGAATGCATGCGCACCATAGTTGAGCATAACGCTGTCGGAGATCTGAATCGTATTCTGAGGAACAATCTCGGGTTGAAAACTAGCGCTGTAGCCAGTGAAACCAGAGATAGACAGACTCGACATGCCTGCGCCATCCGTGTTCGAAGCTGTATTTGCGCCTTGCAAACCGAGCGCCTGCGCCGTGTTATATCCCTGGTCCAATGGATTTACACGAAGGTCGAAACGTGTATATCCCACGGCCAGTTCATTCACCAATACCGAGGAGAAAACATGCGTTTCCTGCAAGGTCGCCTGCATACTTGGCGCATGATTGATGCGGTTTGCCCCGACTCCGGTGCCGGAAGCAAAGGCCAGCGGGTTGAAGACTCCGTTGATCTTGACTGGGGTCTTGGGAAAACTTACATCGGCAGTACCGCTCGTGAACTGCGCGAACATGCTGTCTTTCGGAGAGATGACGTAGTCAACCCGAGCATCATATTGGCGCTGTTCATTCACCATCAGGTTATTGAAACGGAAATTGTTGGCATTGCCAGGCAGATTTGGCAGAGGCAGGATCTGCAGTAGATTAACCGCCACCGGATCGAATCGCGATGGATCGATCTGGTTGTTCGCGAATGGCGTCCGCCGTTTCGTTGCGGGATTGTACGTCGCAGGATCGTAGATCGTTGCAAAGCCCTGGAAGTTTCCCGCTCGCATGGCTGCAGTGGGCACGCTGGCAGTGCCCGTAGGTGCAGTGTGGGTTATCAATCCCTGGTAATCGACAAAGAAGAACAATTTGTCTCTTTTAATCGGACCACCAAGCGAGGCTCCAAACTGATTCTGCTGAAACGTCGGCTTTGCCGCATCGAAGTATCCACGCGCATCCAGTGCTGAGTTACGGAAGAATTCAAACACCGATCCATGGAACGCATTCGATCCCGAGCGCGTTACGACATTCACGACCGCGCCGCCTGCGGCAAACTGCGCGTCGGAGTTTCCGATCTGAACCTTGAACTCCTGGATGTCTTCCAGGTTGGGAAATACCTTTGCGGTGCCGACGGATTGATCGACGTTCTGAATACCGTTGATCATGTAGAGATTGAAGCTGCCGCGCGCCCCGTTGGCAGTGATGGAGGTACCGGCACGCTGGGTCTCATTGCCACCGCCGGTAGCGCGAACTCCGCCCACGGAACCGGAGTTCACTCCGGGGACGAGAAGAGCGAGTTGTGAGAAGTTGCGGCCATTGAGCGGCAACTGCACCACGGGTTCATGCGAAATGACATTGCCCAGCTCGCCAGATTCAGTGTTCAAAAGTGGAGCACCCGTGGTCACGCTCACCGTCTCGGATACCTCCCCGACTTTGAGTGAGAAATCCTGGTTGAGTACCTGACCGACCTGCAAAGTCAGGCCTTTCGTCATCGCACTTTGAAACCCATTGGACGACACCTTGACCGAGTAGATACCGGGCTTGAGAAAGCCCGCCGAATAGAAACCGGAATCGTTGGTCGTCAGTTTCGTTTCGACATTGGTCTGCTGCTCGACGATATCAATGCCCGCACCGGCGATAACATTCCCTGAAGCATCGGTGACGCGCCCAGAGATAGTGCCAGCAGAGTTAACCTGAGCGGAAGCAACATTGCCGATAACGATGAGTGCGAATACGCAAACTACCCGGCAGCAACGTTTCCAGTTGAAGCCCTGCAGGCGGAAGACTTGATCGAGCTTTGTCGTACTGAGTCGTTGACTGTTCATCGACGTTCCTTTTGCATCGCTGCGGTTGCGTCAGCCCTAAAAAATCTGCCGCCCGCGTGGCCACGGATTTTATTTCGCACGAAACTATACACGCATATGCATATCAATTGTCTACATGAAGAATACAAAATACCTGATTACGCGCCAGGATTTTAGTTCGTGAGTTGCTCAAGGTGTTGTTCTTGCTGAATTTACGACAGGGCTAATTTGGCCTTAAATACTTATAAATAAGCACATATACAGAAATATTTTCCTGCGAAACCCTCGCCGGGTCTTTCCCGAAATTCTTTAGAGATTGTGTACGCGCTGCATACTATATGCCTTCAACAGAAGAGAAAAGAACGGCGATACATTTCTGTGTATGCTGCTCGTGTACAGAAAAATATCGGTATTCTGAAACCTCATGAAAGCCAAAACGAAGTCGAAATCCAGCAAGTCGAACTACACGATCCGCGAGAAGGCCTATCAGTATATCCAGAGCCGCATTGCCTCCGGCAATCTTCCGTCGGGAGGCGCTATCTCAGAGCTTTTGCTTGCTAAGGAGCTTGGAAGCAGCCGTACGCCAGTGCGTGAGGCGATCAGTCAACTGGTCTCTGAAGGCCTGCTGGAACAGACTCCAAATCGCGGCACGATTGTAGTACGGTTGACGCGTGAAGACATCGTCGACCTGTATGAACTACGCGAGGCACTTGAGGTCTACGTCGTTGCAAAGGTCACACGTGAGCAGCTTCCTGCGGAGGACCTTAAACGACTTGAGCAGTTGTCAGACGGCATTCTGTCGCTGGTAGATGAACTCCATGCCACAGGAGAGTCCTATCTCAACGCAGAGCAGATGCAGCGTTTCATCGCCGCAGACCGCGGCTTTCATACCCTGCTCATGGCGTTTTCGTTCAACCCGCGCATACGCAAGATCGTAGATGAAACGAGGCTGCTCATCCGCATCTTCGCAATGCGTCGTGTTGGGTACGACACAGAGAAGCTGCGCGATATTCATGCACAACATGCAGCGATTCTCGCAGCGATTGTGAGTAAGGATCCAGAGTTGGCGATGCGTCGGCTTGCGGAGCACATTCAGATATCAAGGCAGGAGAGACTGGATGAGTTTGACCGCAATCGCCGGGCAAGCACAATCGAACGAAGCTATCTGGACCTAAACCTCTGAAATTCCGGCTTCAAACCATAAAGACGCAACCGGGTTTGCAGGCCCGCGCATACGGCGAAGCCTGCGTGAAGCAAGCAGCGTAAGCAAGCCGATGATGAGATAGATTGCAGCCGTGGCGCTCATGCATGCGCTCATGCCAAACTTTGCCGATCCAACGGCAATGATGACAGGTGCGAGTCCGCCGCCAAGCCATCCAAGCGAATTGGCGATGCCCGCCGCAGTGCCTCGGTTCTGAACCGCGACGACATCATAGATGCCTGCAATGATGTTGGCATCATAAAGTCCTTTGAAGTAGCCGAAGCCTATCATCGCAAATACAAGCACGGGGATCGAAAACGTCCACCCTGTAAGGAAGAGAAAGGGAGCGCCGAACAAAAGACCGATAGCCTGAGCGAGTTGCCGGCCGCCGCCGCGACGGCTTGAAAAGCGATCGGCAAGATAGCCTCCGCAGAGAACACCGAGGAACGATGCAGCCTGCAGGTAGAGGCTGGCGTTGAGGCCCGCCATGGAAAGGCTCATGTGGAATTTGTTATAGAGAAAAGTAGGGAGCCAGGTGAGGAAGACAACCGCCACAAAGTTCGCTCCCATGAAGATGACGATGAGCAGCATGACCATGCGGCTACCGAGGATCTCGCGAAGGGCTTGTCTGGTTGACGCTTTGAATGGCGGGTGACCCGCGACAGCTTCGGACTGTCCACGGCGGGGTTCGCGCAGCAGAAACATGAGAATAATGCCCAGTACAATACCGCAGCCTCCGAAGAAGAGAAAGCTCGAACGCCATCCACTATGTTGGCCGACCAATGCCGAAATAGAACCGCCCGCGATGCTGCCGGCATAGACGGCGGTCTGATGGAATGACATCGCACGCGATCGCGTGGAGGGGCCATGATAATCGCTGATCATCGACATGGCCGCCGGGAAGTAGAAGGCTTCACCAAGGCCACCCAGGGCACGGCACCAGACCATGCTTTGATAGGTATGTGCGATAGCGGTCGCCCCCGTCACGATCGACCAAAAGATAAGGCTGCCGAGAATCAACCATTTGCGCGAGAGCCGATCTGTAATCCATCCGGTGAAAGGGCCGCACAGAGCGTACATCCACATAAAGCAGGAGCCGAGAATGCCAAGCTGCACGTCGGTAAGAATCATCTCGGTCTTAATGAGTGGGAAGAGAGAGAAGATGGCCTGGCGGTCGGCATAATTAAAAAGGAAGACGAACCATAGAAGCCCGATGGTGATCCATTTCGTGCGCGTGTTGGCTTGTGCTGATTGCGACACATCTTCTCCTGTTGTCTTGCCGGTCCGCGTCCAGGCAAGTTGCACCAATCGTTATAGAAGATCGGAAGGGCTGATGTCGACATTTTGCTGCTATTTATGCAGACGAATCGCACTCCCTGCATAAGTAATGATCAGAATCGAGGAACGTAGAGTTCGCATAAGTCATTCCATAACAGTCATTAATAAATGATATGGAATCAGATACGGATGGAAGATCCGGCTCCAGTAGGTGTATTCTTTGTGTCGACACTAATATGATTTGCGTGTATAGTTGCTTCCATTGCAGCGACAAAGATGGCTGAAACTCCTTGCGGCAAGAGGAGACTTCCATCCTGACGACACATCGTTTCGGCATTCAGATTTTTCAGGTGAATCCCTTGACTTCTTTTAGTGGTGTATACGCCGCTCTACTCTCTCCGCGAGCCAGTGATGGTGAGCTTGACGTGGCCTCGTTTCGGCAGCAGATCTTCAAGCTGGGTAGATTTGGCCTTCGGGGTTATGCGATCAACGGAGCAACAGGCGAGTTTACAATCGCCTCGGACAAAGACATCGATGTATTGGTGCGTGCAGCCCGTCAGGAGGCTCCGGAAGAGCAGATTCTGTGCGGCATCGGCGCATGCGACCTGCGTCTTACATTAAACAACGCACGTAGTGCACAGCGTGCAGGCGCGCATGCCCTCCTGCTTCCGATGCCTAGCTTTTTCCCTTACCGCGAAGATGATCTGGCTGCCTACGTCTCGGCCGTAGCATCATCGGTGGAGTTACCGATTCTGCTATATAACCTGCCTCAGTTCACCTCCGGGTTGCATGTCGACATGGTTCTCTCCCTTTTTGCGAACCACTCCAACGTCGTGGGGATCAAGGATTATTCCGGCTCGCTGGATATCGTACGCGCGATAACGGCAGCCGGCCTCCCCCGTGCACGCCTGATCGGAAACGACTCCGCACTCTCCACCGCACTCACTGAAGGTGTCTGCGATGGAGTGATTTCTGGAGTGGCCTGCGCACTGCCCGAGCTGATGTCTTCATTATTCGCAACGGGTGGACATGGCCAGGCATTTGCGACCAAGAGCACTCTCTTAAGGAATTTCATCGATCATCTGGCGTCGCTGCCTACACCCTGGGGGCTCAAGGTCGCCTCTGCTGTACGCCACTTTACGCAGGAAAGCTACCCGTTTCCCCTGAGTGCAGCACGTGAGATGGAAGCCGCCGAACTCCGCGAGTGGTTCACAGGCTGGTATACACAGACTCTTTCATAGAAAGATCGCTGGCACCTGCCCGGATGCCCCAGTCGTTAGATCCTGCTTCAGGAAGATGAGGCATTCCACAGAGAGAGCGACTCCCATACCGTGTCATGGAAACCATGGTCTGAGAGACGCCGGACGGTTCATTGGAACGCTCAGCGATTCTTCCCTGCGGTACTCGGCGCCGGAGAATATCCAAAACATGTTTATCAGCCACTAAAAAAGTAGCTTGAGAGCAAGTTGGATCTCACGTCCCGGTGTAGCTGCCGTGATCGTTCCAAAAGTTCCACTCTGGTTCATGCCATCGCTCCCGGGAGAGAACGTCATATTGGGAAGTCCGAAGACTGGGTGATTGAGCGCATTGAAAGCTTCGACACGAAACTGGGACTGAACCCTCTCTGTGATAGGGGTGCTCTTCACCATCGAGATATCCATGGCAAATGCGTTCGGCCCACGTACATTCGGAAGCGTACGAGGAACATTGCCGAAGGTGTAGTTCGGAGGATTGATGAACGCCTCCGTATTGAACCACTTGTTGATTGTTGGATTGCTCAGCTTCGCGCTCGCCATCGGAACAAAGTTCGGCCGGCTCGCAGCATAGTTGTTGGCTCCTGTGATGGTGAGCGGAGTCCCGGTATGCCATTGCGTAACGGTATTGACCTGCCACCCTCCGATTGCCCTGTTCAGCCACGGCCCAATATTCCCGGCAAAGGCTCGCCCACGACCGAAGGGCAGATCGTACAGTGCGCTGATGCGCAGCATCTGGGAATGGTCCAGCGGATCGATGGACCGTTCTGCTTTGCGATTGTAGCCATTCTGGTATCCGGTAACATCCGCCTGCTGAACTCCATTGAAGTCCACTGGCGTGGAGATACTATCGTCGATGAGCTTCGATTTCGTATAGCCAACCATGAACGTAAGGCCATGGCTCGTTCTCTTGGTCACAGAGATCTGCAGCGAGTGTCCAATATAGTTTCCGTCATGAGGCTGGCGAAAGGTCACACTCGTGTAATAAGGAAACATCAGGAGCGACTGCTGGAGAGTGATCGTCTTATTACCCAGCGAGCCCGGTACGATTCCCGCATAAGGATTCGGGACCGAGTTCTGAAGCTTCGTACCGAGGGACAAATACTTCGGATCAAGCTGGTTGAGATTGTAGTTACCCGCAATGAAGTGAGTACCATGGTTGCCCACGTACGCCGCAGACACCAGGATGTTGGTGGGAAGAGAGCGCTCCACGACCAGGTTCCATTGCTGTGCCATCGGCGTAGTTCCATCTTTGGAATCGTACGTCACCGCTTGTCCGAGCAGACCGTCGGGGCCAAGACCGGCGCCAAGCGGTTGAATCGGTTGCGATGGCAGGCCATCCCTAAGATAGAACGCCGGCAGGTTCGTATTCCCTCCTGGTGCTGTGTAATTCGTAATCGTACTGGCAAAACCTGTAGTGCTTCCAAAGAAGTCGGTCGTAAAGATAGTCGGATAGTAGATACCATAACCGCCGCGCAACGATGTCGTATTGGAACCGAAGACATTCCATGCAAAACCGACGCGAGGAGCAAAGTTTGTTGCATCGTTATTGCGGAACCTTCGTGGCTGGCCATCGCGCCCTGCAAAGACTAGCGCTCCTCGCAATCCCAGCGGATCTGTTGCATTGATATCGAAGTTGCTCAAGCCATTGTGCTGTTCCAGCGGGGACTGCTGAAAGTCATATCTCAGACCGAGATTGAGAGTGAGATCGCGCGTTACCCTCCATGTATCCTGAACAAATCCGGAGACGGTAAAGTCGGCGTGTGAAGCCCCCAACACCGTATCCACCTTGGCGGAAGCAACAGCGCCGAGTTGATAAGAAGCGAAGGTATAACCCGTGCCGCTCGTGCTTTGCGGGTTTCCCGTGAGCGTTGTATTGAACGTGTAGATTCCCGAGGGTTGCGCAGACTGCTTGTTATAGCCACGCTGCAAACGCCAGTCCACCCCCATCCGCAGGTTATGTTTGCCAAGTGCCAGCGTCACAATATCTGACAGTTCCGGACTGGTTCCGGCTCGCTCTCCCTCGGCGGAGGTCGAGGAAGTCGCAAAGCCGTTCGACATGCGCGGAAACGCGGTAGGCGGCACATTGGGCATGCCTAGTTTTTGTGCCCAGTTCTGGTTGTAGCTCGCCGTCTGAAAGAGCAGGTCTGCACGAAGCACCGACAGACGAAACTCATTCAGAAACGTCGGGGAGACAATAAATGTGTCTTCGATAATGCCTGCCTGGTTTGGATAGTTATCGTAACGCAGACCCAGAAATGGCTGAATAACGCTATAAAGGCCGCCGCCCGTGTCTGTATAAGCTTTGTAGTAGGCATAGCGTGCAAACATCGAATGCCGCGACGAGAAGCTATGATCTACGCGAACAAGAAACTGCCGCATCCACTTGTGGTTGGCGCTTGGGCCGGAGTAATTGTTCGAATGCGTGTACGGATTGCTCGGCGTACGATTGGGAGCCGGATAAAAGGCATTCACGGCCTGCGCTACCGGATCCAGGCGACTCGCAGGAATGACATTTCCGGGAAAGGCATCACGTACATATCCGTTCCCCTTCGGATTCGCGCGTGTTGTCGCCGGATCATAAATGGGAATCGTCTTTCCGGTCGCACCTTTAAGATTTGAAAAGTCGCCGCGAAGCCATTCCGCCGTCGGCACCGAGGCGATCACCTGGCTTCCCAGGGTGTAACGGTACTCTTCATAATTGCCAAAGAAGCTTGTCTTGCCCCCAATCGGGCCACTGATCGAACCACCATACTGGTTGTAACGCAGCGCGTTGACGCGATCGGGCTTGGTGTTGAAGTAGCTCCGTGCATCGAAGGCGTCATTCCGCAGAAATTCATAGATCTGGCCATGAAATCTGTCGTGCCCCGAGGAGGTCACCATGCTGATTGCACCGCCGGCAAGAAACCCATACTCCGCGGAGATCGTGCCGCTTTCAACCTTGAACTGCTGAATAGCATTCGCAGCAGGATTGATGCTGATCTCGTTGATGTAGGGCTGCACGACGCTTTGTCCATCAATCAGAACAGCATTCGCCGCATTTGGCCCGTTGTTGATGCTGATCGCTGAAACAGCCGTACCTCGATCTGCAAAACCCTCATTGATCTGCCCGGAGTTTCTCGCAACTCCTGGCGAGAGCTGCGCGAGCGCCATCACGCTTCGTCCATTTACAGGCAGTTCCTGAATAGGACGGTTCTCAAACACCGTTCCCAGTTCAGTCGAGGTCACATTGACCTCGTTATTCTCAGCTGCAACCGTAACCGTCTCATCGACGCTTCCCACCTTCAGGGTGACATTGATCTGAAGGTGAGCGTCCACAACGACACTGATTCCCTCCCGCTGTTCTGTCTGGAAACCCGGCGCTTTTACTGTCATCGTGTACGAACCGATGGGCAGGCTGGGTGTGACATAAGCTCCGTCTGCATTCGTCTTCAGGCTGAGCGTCTGTTGATGATCGTTCGTAAGCGTCATCTCCGCACCTGCGACCGAGGCGCCGCTGTTGTCGAGAACATGGCCGGCGATAATGCCGCCGCCTTCCTGCGCATCAACCAGCGAGACCCAGGAGAACAGCATGAAAAACAAAACACTCAATCTGAAACGGTTCATAGACGGACGCATCTCTTTACACCTTCTGTATTCATTCAGTTCACTCATCCCGGCAGTTATCGAAGATGGGCATATGCTCAGATTCATCCCAGTCTGGCGCTCCCCCACGAAGCGCCGCCACGCAAGACAGCACGAGAGATGCTGCTCTCCGTGCGCTTCTGGAGGCCTATCTCTCCCGCACAAACTGGACCTTATGTTGTGAACTTACTGCCCGTCAGGATCCTCTTCAATGAGCTTTTGGCAAAGTCACCTAAGATTTTGGGTTATTTACCGTCAATTCACATCCGGCAATAAAACTAGTATCGGAATAACAATTCTGAGCAGGAATAAGACGCTATCTGGCAATCGGATTCGTAGATTTTCGGAAATCGAGCTTGCCCCTTCGAATCTAGTGAGCGTCAGCCAGGTTGATCCATCTCCTATCTCGACAACCCTATGAGCCTCTCTCGCGCGCGATCGCACAATCGCAAATCCTTCTCAGACCGCCCCTCGGATATCGAACGGCACAGCGGAAGTTTTACACCCTGTGCGCCACCTCCACGCGTCGCGGTTATCGTGGAAACCTCCACTCTGTTCGGACGTCGGCTCATGTTTGGAATCGCACAGTACATCCGGGAAAACCGGCCATGGTCCATCTACTTCAATGAGCGCTCTGCCGTCGAGGGCAGCCCTTCCTGGATCGACTCCTGGCAAGGTGATGGCATCATCACACGAGTCGCAACCCCGGAGATTCGCAACACCGTCATCCATCGCTCTATCCCGGTCGTAGACCTGAACGAGCAGCTGGACGGTCTAGGAATCCCCCTCATCAGCAACGATCACGCTGAGGTCGGTAGAATGGCTGCCAGACATCTGCTGGATCGAGGCTTTCAACGATTCGCGTTTGTAGGCTTTTCCGGCCACAAGTACTCCGATGGAAGGCGCGATGCTTTTATCCAGACCGTGGAATCTCGATCTCACACCTGTGAGGTCTACCCCGATCAGCCCGTCGAAGTCGACCTCCTGCACAAAGGCATCTGGCAAATCGAGCTGGACCATCTTGCACGATGGGTAGCGGCGCTCCCCAAACCCGTCGGCATCATGGCATGCACTGATTTTCGCGGGGTTCAGCTGCTGAATGCCTGCCGACACGCGAACGTGGCCGTGCCGGAACAAGTCGCCGTTGTTGGCGTGGGTGCTGACGATATCTCCTGCGAGTTCGCCGACCCCCCTCTTTCCAGCGTCGTGCTCGACGCCAAGCGTATGGGATATGAAGCAGCATCGCTGCTCGACCGTATGATGCAGGGGCATCTTCCCTCCCCGACCAACATGCGCATCCCACCGCTCGACATCTTCGTCCGCCGCTCCTCTGACATCACGGCGATTGCCAATCCATTGGCTGCAAAAGCACTCCAGTTCATACGCGAGAATGCTCGCTCGGGCATCAACGTTGATACAGTCCTGAGACACCTTGGTGTCTCACGCACAACTCTTCAGAATCACTTCCGCGCCACAGTTGGAAAATCAATCCATGATGTGCTCACAGAGGCACGGCTCGCTTGCGTGAAGGAGATGCTTGTGGAAACACAGCTCTCCATCGCCGACATCTCAGAGAGATGCGGTTTCCAGTACCCGGAATACATGTGTGCTGTTCTCAAGAAACGTACTGGCTGGTCCCCAGCTCAATATCGCGCGCAATACGGCCGAGCCAGCACAACCTCGGACTCTTTATAAGCCAGGAGGCTCAATAGTTAGCCCAGTCCGTGTGCGGCTTGAAGAGAGCTAGAAAAAGGGTAAAAGCTATTCCGAAGATAATGACCAGGACCGTCCAGTAGCGATCCATCCAGTCGGAGAGTTTCTCTGATACTCTCATTTCGGCCTCCAACCAGGAAGTTTCTCCTGCTGTGGTTGGATGCAATCCGGAGGCGCGATGTTATTCGCGCACCAGGGGAGATCCGGCCATGCAATAGAGCGGCCTGGTCGGATACGAAATCCTTGCAAGTCCCAGAGCGAACCATCACAAAAGCGGCCCTCTGCTGCTCCACCTTCATGACGGCTATTTCACCTCTGAACTTAGCGCTTCTCTGCGATGAAGCTTAGCTCCAGCCCGCCCTTGCCAATCTTCGCGGTGACTCTCTCGAGTGAGTTCACCACCCAATCAGCCTGCTCCAGCTGTGCCAGGGTATGGGTTCCCACCACGCCTAATACCCTGGATCCGGCCGCCTTTCCCGCGCCCACCCCCGAAGGAGCGTCCTCAACCACGATGCACTCCTCGGGCGTGCATCCCAACAGCTCAGCGCCCTTCCGATAGGGCTCCGGATCGGGCTTGCCTCGAACGACATCGTCCGCACTCACAATGCGTTCAGGCGCAGGTAGTCCGGCAGCCTCCAGCCGCCCCAGCATCAGGCGTCTTGTCGCCGAGGTAACGATGGCCCATCGCTCGGGCGGAAGACTCTGCAGCAGCTCCTTCGCTCCCGGAAGCACCGTTAGGTCCGCCGTATCTTCAATCTCCAGGTCTTCGATAGCCCGCAGCCCCTCCAGAGGATCGATGTCAGGACGCAGGCTGCGAACGATATCGATCGCCCGCATGCCATGCGGAACCTCATAACTGTCGGCGTCAGGGACGCCATATTGCTTCGCCCAGATTCTCCAGCAACGAACGACCGAGCCGATAGAGCTGATCAGAACGCCATCCATATCGAAGAGCAGGCCCTTCGTCTCTACTCGTACAACTTCGCTCAAACTTCAGCTCCCTTCAACACAAAGGTTCTGGCTGCCTCAAGAACCTTGTTCACCGACTCCGTCGAACAACTTTCGCTATAGATACGCAACAGAGGCTCGGTCCCCGAAGCGCGCAGCAGCAGCCAGGTCTCAGCGGCATTCGGCTTCCCGCTGCACTCCGGATTCTCGAGGAAGAACTTAATCCCATCCAGGTTCTCCGTGCGCAAAACCTTCATTCCCGCCAGTTCAGTAACTCCAGCTTTTGCACGGGCAATCGCCGACTGCTTGATCGACTCCTCAATGTGCATATCAATACGGCCGTACTCATGCACACCGAACTCGTTCTGCAGCATCGCGACCAGTTCGCCCAGTGTCTTCTTCTCGTCCGCCATCACATTGGCCAGCAGCAGCGAATTCAGAAGACCGTCGCGCTCAGGCAGATGCCTGCTGATTCCAACACCACCCGATTCTTCTCCGCCGATCAGGATCTCCTTTTCAAGCATCAGGTCCACGACATACTTGAAGCCGATCCCATGCTCATTCAGCATGCGGCCATACTTCGCAGCGATGCGGTCGATCATCTTCGTCGTATTGAAGGCTCGAGTGACCTCACCCGGCCACTTCTTCCGTTCCAGCAGCCACCACAACAGGATCGAGAAGATCTTGTGAGCATCAACCACATTTCCATGTTCATCGACTGCGCCGATACGATCGGCATCACCGTCGGTGATCAACCCGGCAGCGCATCCCTCCTTCACCACAGCCTCTTGCGTGGCCCTGATGTGCGGCAGAATCGGCTCCGGATTGATGCCGGGAAAGGCCGGGTTCACTTCGTTGCGAATCTCGACAAACGGAATGCCCGCACGCGAAAAGATCCCCGCAAGCACACCTCGACCGGCTCCGTACATCACATCGATCAGGAACTTCGATCCACTCTTCCGGATCACCGCAAGGTCGACAAACTTCTCGAGTGCGGCAATATACTCGGGCTGAAAGTCCACCTCTTCGATCGAAGCTGGCGTCTCCACCCGCGGAGCCGGCGCCTCAAGATAGCTCTCGATCGATGTCATAATCGAAGGCTTACCCGACCCCCCATAACTCGCCTTGTACTTAACGCCGTTCCACTCCGCGGGATTATGGCTTGAGGTGATCATCACACCGCCCGCGGCCTTCCTGTGCCTCACGGCATAGGACAGCGCAGGCGTCGGCGTAATGCCACTTGCCAGCTGAACCGGAATGCCCGCTTTCGACAACTCCTCGGCTACAACATGCGCAAAGGAGCGAGAAGCAAAGCGCGTATCCCACCCGATGCAGACACCCGCCTTCGCGTTCTCGTGCTCCAGAACATAGTGTGCAATCGCAGCTGCAGCTATTCGAACATTGGCATACGTGAAATCATCGGCGATGATGCCACGCCATCCGTCCGTTCCAAACTTCACCACTGTCTTCGCCTCTGACATAAATACCGTGCTCTAACCTGTGAACGTTTTGCGCGCCATGCTCTTTCGAAGACAGGTGCATTTGCTGTTCGAGCCTTACACCAGATCTTCCCGGCCCACCTGCTTCAACTCAGCCACAACCTTGCCCACGTCCTGCGACCTCTCCCGTGTTGTTATCAGAAGAGCGTCCTCGGTCTCCACCACAACCAGATCGCTCACTCCCACCAGGGCGACGGCCTTGCCGGGAGCGTAGACATAGTTCCCTTCCGAATCAATATCGACACATGGCTGATTCGTCTTGTCGAAGACATTCTTCTTCGCCAGGTCTTCAGGACCGCAATCGGCTACGTGCTCGTGCAGCGCCGACCAGCATCCAAGATCGTTCCAGCAGAAATCTCCGGGCAGGCAATAGATCTCCGACGACGCCTCCCCCTTGGCCGATCGCGGCTCCAGCACAGCGTAGTCGATCGAGATGTTCTCACACAGTGGATAGATCTCAGCAAAGACGCGCGCGAACTCAGGCGTGCCATATGCCGCGCCAATCTCTTCCATCCGCGCAGCAATCCCGGGGCTATGCTCGCGAATGGCGTTTGTCAGGGTCTTCACGCTCCACAGAAACATTCCGCTGTTCCACGCATAATTCCCCGAAGCGACAAAAGCTTCGGCAAGCGCCTTGTGAGGCTTCTCCGTGAACCGCTTGACCCTGTGCACCTCAACTCCATGAACAGAATCCGAGGATCTGCCATATTCGATATAGCCGTAGCCCGTCTCAGGCTTCGTCGCCGGCACGCCGAGCACAACAATCTTCTCGCCGCTTGCCGCCAGCGCAACGCCAGCCCTTACGATCTCTGCAAAGCGCGCAGTATCCTTCACAACGTGATCGGAGGGAAAGATACCGATCACCGTATCCGGCTGCGTCTTTTCCAGCAGGAAGGCAGCCAGCGCACATGCCGGAGCCGTGTTTCGCGCTGCAGGCTCGCTCAGGATATGCTCTCGCAACACATTTGGAAGCTGATCGAGGATGGCTTCTTTCAACAGATCGTTTGTGACGACCCAGATGTCTTCTGTCGCAGCAACAGGCAACAGGCGATCGACCGTCTGCTGGATCATGGTGCGCTCCCCATCCAGCGCCAGGACCTGCTTTGCCCGCGACCTGCGGCTTCGCGGCCAGAACCGTGTGCCGCTTCCACCTGCAAGAATTACTGGAGCAAATCGAAACTCTGGGCGTGCGACCTGACCTTCGCCTTCTCTCATGCTTTCCTGTCTCAATCAAAGAGGCCGCACTGGTGCTTTCCAATGCGGCCTCTTTCCGGTATCAGATTCCTAGCCAAGCTTTGCGAAGTATTCGCGCATCCGCTTGACGCCTTCATCCACCACATCAGCCGATACTGCATACGACAACCGGATGTGTTCCTTCGTCCCAAAGGCCTCGCCCGGAACCACAACCACATGGGCCTCGCTGAGCAGCTTGGCCGCGAGATCGGTTGCGGAGGTGATTCCACCCTTGCCGATAAAGTTCTTCACATTCGGATACACATAGAAAGCACCCTCAGGCACCGTGCAGGTAAGTCCCGGAATCGTCTTAAAGCCCTCAAGGACGCGGTCGCGCAGCTTCACATAATCGGCGCGCATCTCTGCCACGCACTCCTGCGATCCGCTGACAGCAGCAATCGAGGCCCGCTGCACCATGCTTGCCGTGTTCGATGTGCTCTGCGACTGCAGCTTGCTCATCGCCGCGATAATCGGCTTCGGTCCAAGCGCAAAGCCTGCACGCCAACCCGTCATGGCATACGTCTTCGACAACGATCCAAGAACCACCACATGCTCCTTGCAGTCCTTGAAGCTGCCACCGCTGACAATGTTCCCGGTAAAGTTCAGGTACACGTAGCACTCATCCAGCAGCACAAAGATGTCGCGCTGATGAGCCAGGCGCACGATTGCCTCCAGGTCCTCCGGCGAGACCACGGCGCCCGAAGGATTCGATGGCGTATTCAGAATGATCGCCTTGGTCTTGGGCGTAATCGCAGCCTCAATCATCTTTGCGGTGACGCGGAAGTTCTCCGCCTCGTTTGTCTCCACAGGCACCACAACACCGCCTGCGTACTGAATGATGTCCTTGAACGAGACCCAGTACGGAACCGGCAGGATCACCTCATCGCCGTGATCGACGAGAACCTGCACCGCGTTGAAAAGAGCCAGCTTGCCTCCCGTCGTAAAGACGCACTCCTCAGGAGTGTACGCAGAGCCAAAGTCCGCCGTGTGGCGGTCGACGATGGCCTTTCGAATCTCGGGAATACCGGCAACGTTCGTATAACGGGTGAAATTCTTCTCGATGGCGTCAATCGCAGCATCCTTAATATGACGCGGAGTGGAAAAGTGCGGTTCGCCCGCGCCAAAGTCCGCCAGGTCAACACCTTCGGATTTCAGCTTCAGTGCCGCAGCCGTGATCGCCATGGTTGCAGAAACTTCAATGCGGCCGATGCGGTCCGCAAAGATCTTGGTTGCCGTTGCTGTGCTCATGCCTCTAGTGTGTCAGATTTCCTCACCCAGATAAAGCACCCGCGTCGGACCCGCAATGGAATGTCCCCGGCTTCTGTTACGATTTTCGCCAAACAGAACAGTGCGAATCTCTGTATACCTGCCGACGACGCCGGTTACGCGGACTCCGCCTCGTTTCTACTCAATCAGAAGGATTTAGGTGGATTATGGTTCGATTCCCCGTCACCAGCCTGACAGGCTTGGCCGCCATCGTTCTGGCAGGTTCCCCGCTGGTCGCCTCCAGCCAGCAACCGCTCAAAACCCTGTTGGTCGATGTCGATCATCGCCCAGCCACCTCCCTCAATGGGCAGTGGCACTATCTGGTCGACCAGCCTCCCGCACGTGGGCTCTATACCCTCGACGGAAAGGTCCGCGACAACGGCTACGCCCTCAATACTCACCCCAACATCAGCAGCGGTCCTCACAACGAGGAGTACGACTTCGCGACCGCTCCCACCATGAAGATTCCTGGCGATTGGAACACCCAGGACCCGACCCTCTTTCACTACGAAGGCGTCGTCTGGTTCCAGCGCGACTTCGACGTCCAGCCCCGCCCCGGCACCCGCACCTTCCTCCACATCGGTGCGGCCAACTACAAGTCCTTCGTCTGGGTAAACCAGAAGCGCATATGCGACCACGAGGGCGGATTCACTCCGTTCGACTGCGAGGTCACCCAGGTCCTGAAGCCTGGAGCAAACTTCGTCGTCATCGCCGTCGATTCCACCCGCAATGTCGACCAGATCCCCGGCATCGGGATCGACTGGTTCAACTATGGCGGAATCCATCGCGACGTCTCCCTGGTGACAGTTCCTGAAAGCTTCATTGACGACTACGACATCCACCTCAAGCACGGCCCCTCCTTCTCCGCCGCCGATGCCGACACCCTCACCGGCTATGTTCATGTCGAAGGTGCAGCCGCCGGAACCACGGTAAAGATCAAGGTTCCTGAAGCCGGGGTCGAAACGGAAGCCAGGACCGACAGTGAAGGCCGCGCGCCGTTCGAAGTGAAGGCAAAAAAACTCAGCCTCTGGTCACCGAGCAGCCCAAAGCTCTACAAGGTCGAGCTCGCCTCCGGACAGGATTCCCTGACCGATGACATCGGCTTTCGCGACATCCGTGTCGACGGCACCAAAATTCTGCTGAACGGCAAGCCCATCTTCCTCCAGGGCGCCAACATGCACGCCGAGGCTCCCTACCGCGGAGGCCGCGTCAACAACGATGAAGACGTAAAAAACATCTTCGGCTTCCTCAAAGACCTGAACGCGAACTTCGTCCGGCTCTGCCACTACCCTCACGACGAGCGTATGGAGCGAGAAGCCGACCGCGACGGCATCATGATCTGGTCCGAGATCCCCATCTGGCAGCGCATCTCCTACGAAAAGCCAGAGGTCTACGCCAAGGCCGTCGCCATGCTCAAAGAGATGATCCGCCGCGACCGGAACAAGGCCTCCGTCATCATGTGGTCCGTCTCCAACGAGACGCCCAACACACCCGCCCGTACAAAGTTCCTCACCAATCTCGCCAATGAGGCCCGCCAGCTCGACTCCACCCGCCCCATCACCTCGGCTCTCATCGGCCCTCACGCAAAAGGCAACCAGATGGTCCAGAACGATCCTCTGATCGACGCGCTCGATATCGTTGGCCAGAACGAATACGTGGGGTGGTACGAGGGCAAGCCCGAAGACGCCGACACGATGGTCTGGACCCTTCCCAACAAACCCGTTCTCATGTCAGAGTTTGGCGCCGAGGCCAAGTACGGCGTTCACGGTCCCAAAAATCAACGCTGGGCAGAAGAACAACAGGTCAACGTCTACGAGCACCAGTTCGTCATGATCAACAAGATCCCGCAGGTCCGCGGCCTGATTCCGTGGGTCCTGATGGACTTCCGTTCGCCCACTCGCAATATCCCAAAGCTGCAGGATGGCTATAACCGCAAGGGGCTCCTCTCAGAAAAAGGCGAGAAGAAGCAGGCCTTCTACCTCTTCCAGAAGACCTACAAAAATCACTCCGTCGGAAAGGCCGAATAGTTCCTTCTCTGGATTCAATGTCGTCATTCTGACCCTGAGCGGAGTCGAAGGGGAAGAATCCCTGTATTTTGCGGATGCAACCCCCAGGGCTGACCTAAGAAGCCTCTGATTGAGTCCAGTTTTGTTAAGGGCACGGCTTCAGCCGTGCCGCAAATGATTTGCTTGCAATGCGGCTTCAGCCGCTGAGGGAATGTTTGGAGATTGAATCAGACCTTCCCTAAAGCAAACATCAGCACAGCACTTGCCGTAAGAAAAAGAGGAGCAGCCAAAGCTGCTCCTCTTTCTCTTTGTGACACTTCTGCTTTAGAACAACAACTTCGCTCCAAGCTGCAATTGCCGCGCAGGGAACGCAGAAGAGATGGTGCCGAAGTTGCTGTTGCTGGCGTTCAGGTTCAGCCCGTTGAAGTTGGTCCGGTTCAGGATGTTGAATGCATCCGCCTGTACCTTCACGCGGACGCGCTCGGTAACCGGGAAGAACTTCGATAGGGTAGCGTCGGTCTGGGCGAGCCCAGGTCCAACGATCGCCCCGTAAGGAGCATTGCCGAAGCGAGGTCCCGTCGGAGCCGAAAACGGATTCGCACCCGTTGAGCATCCTGCCGGAAGATTCGTCGCGCCGTTGTAAACGTAACCGCACAACCCAGCATGCTTGCTGTAGATCGGAGCACCCGGAGTCATATCGGGCCGGACGTTGCCGAGACTGTAGCGCGAGGTCACCTGAACGTTGTTATACGCTCCACTCTGCAGCCGGGCGACACCTGAAACCTGCCACGCTCCTGCAACCTCACGGAGCAGGAAGTTATGGCCCTTCAGATCTGGCGTCTGGATAACAAACGTCGCCACAAACGCATGACGGCGATCGTTCACCAGCGGTCCATAGTTGTAGTGATTGTCGGTCCAGTTCTCGAGCGTCTGGTTATTGCCGTTCGAATCTCCCAGCGCCTTTGCGAAGGTGTATGCCAGCGTTGTCGTAATAATGCCGGCTCGCTTGGACGCGAAGATCTGGAGCGCGTTGTAGTTGTAGTTCGAATCGAAACGATTCTCGTTAATCGCGTTATAGCCCTTGTAAGGATTGAAGATGGCAATGTTGCCATAGCGCGGTCCGCCAGGCTTCTGGTTCTCATAGACCGCCGCGATGTCGGGGAAGTTCACGTTCGGCTGCCGAAGCTGATGATGCGAAACGCTGCCGACGTAGTTCATCTCCAGCAGCACCGTGCGAGTCACCTGACGTTGCAGGCCAAAGCTGTACTGCCACGTGTATGGATTCTTGCTGGTTGGATCGATCGCGCTGATGCTTGCCTGCAGAGCCGTACTGTTGGCCGACAGGTTGCCCAGCGTAGCCAGGTTGCCGTTGCCAAACTGTGCATTGTTGAGCCACGGCGCAAGGTTCAACTGACTGAAGATCAGGTTGCCCTGTGCGCGATAGAAGAACAGGCCGATACCGCCGCGAACCGTGGTCTTGTCGTTGGCAGCATAAGCAAAGCCAAGGCGCGGACCGACAGCTCCGTTCATCTTGTAAAAGCCTCTCGGAGCGCCTGTAGGAATAAGCGGGAACAAGGCTGTATTCACGTTGGGAACGCGGATCTGCTGATCGGACGGAACTCCATTGCCGGCGCGAATCAATCCGTTATACGGATTTCCCGAGCCCGGAACAATGGATCCGGTCGTCGTCACCTTCACGGCATTTGCCGGGTTGTAGACCGAAGGATCGAAGTTGGATGCATTGTTTCCCTGCAGATAAAACGGTTGCACCCACTGGTAGCGAAGGCCGAAGTCCAGGCTCAGTTTGCGCGTAGCCTTCCACGTATCCTGTACAAATCCTTCAATCTGGTTGAAGCGGAAGTGTCCCATCGGATCGGCGCTGGCCTCCGAGTACGAAGAGAAGTTGCCAAGCAGTGCATCCGCCACGGAGTTGCAGGTCGTATTCGAAGTAGCCGCACGGCAACTGCTGTTCGACGCAAGTCCTGTAAAGTTCGCTGTGCCCGTGTAATTGGAGCGGCCATTCTGGTCAACACGGTCGCGGATATAAGCCGCGCCGAACTTGAACGCATGGTTCCCCTTGATCCAGGTCAGCGTATCCGATACCTGGATGTCGGTCGTAGGCGAAAGCAGCGCAAAGTTCGGGCCCTGGAAGCCGGCAAAATTCGTGATGTTCACAATCGGAATACCGTTGGGGTAAGGTCCGATTCCCGGATAAAGCTTCTGGTACTGGAAGCCATACGTCTCACGCTTCCAGTTATCGCCATAAGGAGGAATGCGCTGCGCTGCCCAACTGGTATTGGCCTGGGCCTGGTTGATGAGGTTGGGACGAACGGCCCAGGTCCATGCAACCAGGTAGCTCTGTCCAGGACGGTTGCGCGTCGTCGGCGTCGTGTTGAGAATGCCGCTGTTGGAAAAGGTCCCGAAAGGGTCGATCAAAGTATTCTGATCGTGAATCCAGCGGCCAAAGACCGAGTGCTGCTGATTGATAACGTAGTCGAACCGAACCAGATCCTGGTGGAAGTTCAGAGGATTCGACGGGGCAAGAACCAGATTATTCGAAGGAATCCCCCCATCGTGGAAGCTCAGTCCAGCCGCCGAAATGATCCTGTATACATTCCCGATCGCTTTACCATCTGCCGAGATCAAGGCAGAAACATCGTTGTTTGGAATAGGCGTGGAAGTTCCGGGGTAAAAGAGCTGGTTGGGGCTGAATTGCTGACCGGCAGCGGGAGTGCAAACGCCATTGACAAATCCCGTGGTGCAGAGCGCTGAAAAGTCGCCATTCAACATCGCCGTCGTCGGAACAGTACGCGTTACCGCCGTTGCCTGTGCACGGTACCGCCTCCACTCCTCCCCGACAAAGAAGAAGAGCTTGTCCTTGATGACAGGACCACCAACAAAGAAACCGAAATCGTTATAGATCAGCTGAGTCTTCTTGCGTGCAATGTAGTTGGTCGCATCCAGGTAGCTGTTGCGATGAAACTCGAACGCGCCGCCATGAAAGGCATTCGTTCCGCTCTTGGTAACGATGTTGAACGTGGGACCCGAGGTACGGCCGTACTCTGCCGAGGCGTTCGAGGTATCGATCTTCACCTCCTGGATAAAGTCCGGTCCGACGTTGTTCATCAGAGAACCGTTCGAACCCGCCACCTGGTTGTAGGCTCCATCCACCGTCAGGTTATTTGTATCGCTGCGGTTTCCATTGATGGTCTGATTGTTGGCCGCCAGCGACGTCGTCACCGAGAAAATATCCGGATTCGTCACCACCGCGCCCGGCACCAGAGTCAGCAGCTGCGTATAGTTGCGGCCATTCAGGGCAAGGTTCTCGACCTGCTTTGAATCGATCACACGCGCCAGCTCACCGGAGGTCGTGTTGAGCGTCTCAATCGCGCCTCCCTGCACCTCGACCGTCTCACTCGTCTGGCCAACGGTAAGCGTAAAGTTCGACGTTACCTTTGCGTCCGCGCTGATCGAGACATCGGACTGCTTCGCCGTCTGGAATCCCGTCTTCGTCACCGTAATCGAATAAAGACCGATCGCAAGGTTGGTGACGATATAGTTGCCGTTCTGGTCGGAGTTGACCGTACGGGTCGCCTGCGTGTTCATCGATGTAATCGTGAGAGCGGCCTCGGGAACAGCCGCTCCTGTCGGGTCCAGCACCGTACCTGAGATCTGACCGAAGCTGCTCTGGGCATTAGCCTGCACACCAGAGAACCCTAGTCCAATCGCAAGCAGCAGGACACACCACACCGCGCGAAATCTCTCTTGCATCTCACAACCTCCAAAAGGATCGTTCACTCGCCTTCATAAGAGCTGCCATCAAACAGTCTCTCTGAAGTTCGTCAATCGTCCACCGGCGGATCCCGCCAGTGCGCTCGCAAAAAGAAGACTTATTTCCAAGCGAAGGACATTAATTCGTATTCCGTACATACTTGTCAAGCAATTCCCAGTCTCCGAATCTGCTTCCAAATTACAGAATTATTTCGTTTTAGTAAGGCCCACTGGAGTTACCGCTAAAGTTGTCGCAGGCGCCATTCTCAAGTATGGTGGCCGCATCTTCCAACGACAGGAATGACCCTTGCCGATTCTCCACGATCACCCAACCACCAGACGCAGTTTTTTGAGCGGCGCACTCGCCCTGGGTGCAAGTCCGGCACTTCCGGCCGCTGCCCAGCAGCTTCCCCGTCCGGCATCCGGCGTAGAAGACCGGGCCTACTGGATCGAGATCGTACGCAAAGTCTCGCATCCTGTCCTTGAAGCCCTCAGCAAAGCGCAGCTTCGGAACCTCATGCCGGTTGAGGCGCGGCCGGGGCTGGAGCAGGACCGCCGAAAATCCACTCATCTTGAGGCCTTCGGCCGTCTCATCAGCGGCCTCGCGCCCTGGCTCGAAAGCGACGTCCGCAACAGCCCTGAAGCCGCTCTTCAGTCCCAATACCGCGAGTGGGCTCGCATCGGTCTTCGCAACGGGACCGATCCATCCTCACCGGACTACATGAACTTCGGCATGACTTCGCAGTCTGTCGTCGATGCCGCCTTCCTCGTCCTCGGAATCCTGCGCGCGCCAAAACAACTCTGGGAGCCTCTGGACCGCGTTACCCGCGCGAATGTCGTCAAGGCTCTGCAGGCGACCCGCCAGGTTCTCCCCGGACACTCCAACTGGCTGCTTTTCTCCGCCATCGTCGAAGCCGGCCTCTGCCTCATGGGGGAACAGTGGGATTCGCTCCGCGTCGACTACGCCATCGAGATGCATCGCGAGTGGTTCCTCGGCGACGGAACCTACGGCGACGGCGCTCACTTCCACTGGGACTACTACAACAGCTTCGTCATTCAGCCCATGCTGATGCAGGTCCTCGAGACCGTTCCTGCCCGCTCCGCCATGTGGAAGGAGTTCAAACCCGTTGTGCTCGAACGCGCCCGCCGCTACGCCGCCATCCAGGAGAGGATGATCAGCCCCGAGGCCACCTATCCCGCCATCGGCCGATCCATTACCTATCGGTTCGGCGCCTTCCACCTGCTCAGCGACATCAGCCTGCGCAGGCAGCTGCCGGACCCCGTCTCGCCCGAGCAGGTGCGTTGCGCCCTCACCGCCGTCATGCGCCGCATGATCGAGCGCCCCGGCACCTTTGACTCCAAAGGATGGCTCACCATCGGCTTCGCTGGCCATCAGCCTCACCTTGGAGAGACTTACATCTCCACCGGAAGCCTGTATCTCTGCGCATGCGCCTGGCTGCCCCTCGGTCTTCCTTCCGATGACCTCTTCTGGTCAGGTCCGGCCAAGCAATGGACCCAGGCAAAGATATGGTCCGGCGAAGACGTCCCCGCCGATCACGCGTCTTCGGCATAAAGACAAATCCAATCACGTTAAACCTGCGCTGAATCACATGGAGACCTGCTTTCCGTAGGTGTCATCCTGAGCGAGCGTAGCGAGTCGAAGGATCTGCCGTTCGGATTCCAGATATATGTGGACACGGCCTCGCGAGCCGTTATCATCATCGCCGATGACGCTCCCGCTGAAACTGCGCCCTTTAGCCCTTCTTCCTCTCCTGCTTGCCGCCGTATCTTCCGCGCAAACAGGAAAAAACGCCGACTGGACAAGCATCGGGAATACGCCGCAGAACAACCACTACTCCTCGCTCCGGCAGATCGACCGCTCCAACGTCTCGCGCCTGCAGGTCGCTTGGAGATTCGACACCGGCGAGCCAGGCGGACTCGAGACCACTCCGCTCATCCTCGACGGTGTGCTCTACGGCATCACCCCGTCTCAGAAGATCGTCGCGCTCGACGCCGCGACCGGAAAGCTCCTCTGGAAGTTCGATTCCTCGGTCAAGGGCACCGGCCCGGATCGCGGCCTCACCTACTGGAAGGGCTCTGGCCATGAGCGACGCATCTTCGTCGGAATCGCAAACTTCGTCTACGCGCTCGATCCTGCAACCGGCAAAGTCATCCCCGGCTTCGGACAGAATGGCAGAATCGACCTCCGTGAGGGGCTGGGCCGCGACCCCGGACAGCAATCCATCTCGCTCTCCACTCCCGGTGTCGTCTATAAAGACCTCCTCATCGTCGGCGGACGCCTGCCGGAGACCGCTCCCGCTCCTCCCGGCGATATTCGAGCCTTCGACGTTCGCACTGGCGCGCAGCGATGGATCTTCCATACCATCCCGCACCCCGGTGAGCCCGGCTACGACACCTGGCCTCCTGATGCATGGAAGACTGCCGGAGGCGCCAATAACTGGGCCGGGATGGCCCTCGATCCTGCCCGTGGCATCGTCTACATTCCGACCGGCTCTGCTGTCCCCGACTTCTATGGAGCAGCCCGTCTCGGGGACGACCTGTACGCCAACACCCTGCTCGCCCTCGACGCGGCCACCGGGAAACTGCTCTGGCACTTCCAGGGAGTCCATCACGACATCTGGGACCGCGACTTTCCCTCCGCTCCAGTCCTCGCCACCATCACGCGCCATGGAACAAAAATCGACGCCGTAGCCCAGACGACAAAACAAGGCGTGCTCTATCTCTTTGATCGCACGACCGGAAAACCCCTCTTCCCCATCGAAGAGCATCCCGCTCCCCCAAGCAATACTCCCGGCGAAGTTGCAGCCAAAACCCAGCCCCGCCCTCTCGTCCCCGAGCCATTCGTTCCCCAGACCGTAACGGAAGCCACTCTCACCAATCGCACCCCGGAGGCACACGCCTGGGCGATGCAACGCCTCCGCGAGATGCGCAACGAAGGGCCATTCGTGCCGTTCACCGTCGGCAAAGATACCCTCATGTCCCCCAGCTTCGAGGGTGGCGCAGAGTGGGGAGGCCCTGCCTTCGATCCCCAGACCGGCATCTTCTATGTCAACGCCAACAACCACGCCTCCATCGGCGCGCTCACCACGCAAACCGGCGGCTCGCCCGGACGAACCACCTATCTCTCCCAGTGCAGCGTCTGCCACGGAGACCACCGTCAGGGTGCGCCGCCGGAGTTCCCGTCCCTTCTCGGGATTACGAAAAGATTGACACCGGACCAGATCACCGCCACCATTCACCAGGGCAAAGGCCGCATGCCTGCCTTCCCGCTTGAAGGAAAGCAGCTCGTTGATCTTCAGCGATATCTGGCGACTTCGTCCGATGCTGACGCCTCGGGTCCCCCGGCAGAAGAGCAGGCCGGTCACACCGGCAATGGCACGGAATCCGTAACCACCAAATATACGTTAACCGGTTATCGTCGTTTCAACGATCCCGACGGCTATCCGGCCACAGCTCCGCCGTGGGGAACCCTGAATGCGCTCGACCTCTCCTCCGGCAAATATCTCTGGAGGATCCCTCTGGGACAGTACCCTGAGCTGGCTGCCCAAGGCATGGCTGATACCGGCAGCGAAAACTACGGCGGTCCGCTCGTGACCGCTGGCGGAGTGCTCTTCATCGCCGCCACCAACTTTGACCACAAGATCCGCGCCTTCGACAAAACTACCGGCAAGCTGCTCTGGGAGAGTGTCTTACCCTTTGCCGGGAACGCCACCCCCGCCACCTACCAGGTGCATGGACGCCAGTACGTCGTCATCGCTGCAGGTGGCTCCAGCCTGAACCCTCGCGGACCGATAGGAGGGGTCTACGTCGCCTTTGCGCTTCCGAAATAGCCTACAGAGGTCCGTTACTTCTGCCGGGCCACCTTCGCCTTCAACCGCTCCTCCACCAGTGGCGGTACCAGAGACGACACATCGCCGCCCAGCTCGAAGACACCCTTGATCAGCCGTGAGCTGACATAGGTGTACTTTTCTGCGGGCATCATAAACAGCGTTTCGATCTCAGGCGCGAGCTTTCGGTTCATCATCGCCATCTGGAACTCGTACTCATAGTCCGAGACGGCGCGAATGCCCCGAAGAACCGCCGTTGCTCCCTGTTCCCTGCAGAAGTCCACGAGAAGACCATCAAAGGTGGCAACAGAGACGTTGCCCAAACCTGCCGTCGCCTCGGTAATCATCTCGACACGTTCTGAGACCGTGAACAGCGGGGGCGCCTTCTCCGCATTGCGCAGGATGGCGACCACCAGGTGATCCACGATCTTTGCCCCTCTGGCGATCAGGTCCAGGTGCCCGTTCGTCAGCGGATCGAATGTGCCAGGATAGATTGCCTTGACCGTATGCATTCTCAAGCAGCATACCGTTCCTGAAGAAAAAAATCCGTCTTCCTGTAGTCTTCGCCGCATCGTCCCCGTCAGTCTTGATATCAGGAGCGCGCACAAACCGCCGTTCCGAGACCAAGCATGCTGACCAGGACCGCAACCGCCGATCTCTTTGCCCAGGCCTCAGAGGCAGCCGCCGCGCTGCCGACGCCGTTCGATGACCTCGCGGCCGTTATCGAAACTCATCGTCCGCGCATCTATCGTTTCCTGCTCGCTTCCCTGCGCGATGCCGATCTCGCCGAGACCCTCACCCAGGAGACGTTTCTCCGCGCCTGGAGCTCCCGTTCCAGCTTTCGCGGCGACTGCGCCGTTACCACCTGGCTTACCCGCATCGCGCTCAATCTCATCCGCGACCACACACGGACCCATCGCTTCCGCTTCTGGCGCAAGATCTCCGCTCAATCCATCGACGCCGATGAGATCGCGGCCTTTCTTCCGCATCGCGATTCCGCCGTGGACTGCCGCCTGATTGCCACCGAACAGGTCGGCATCCTCTGGCAAGCCGTCAGTACCCTCTCCGACCGCCAACGCACCATCTTTCTCCTACGGTTCGTCGAGGAGATGGAGCTCTCGGAGATCGTCGCAGCGACGGGAATCCCTCTTAGCACCGTCAAGAGCCATCTCTACCGTGCACTGACCCACATTCGCGAACGCCATTCGAAACTCTCCAGGAAAACCGTATGAATTCCACCGTCCACCTTACCGAACAACAGTTCTACGATCTCCTGATCGCCGCTCCCTCCGAGAAATCGCCGGAGCTTGAACATCTGCGCGATCACCTCCTCCGCTGCCCGGAGTGCACTGCGGAACTTTCCCGCCTCCGCCAGCCGCTCGCGGACTTCGGTTCGTCCGTGACCGCCTGGGCCAGCTATCACTCCGACCGCCGCTCGTGGACCCGCGCCTCTCACTCCAACCCGTTCGGCACCCTTTCGGCCTGGCTTCTAGGAGCCGCCGCACTCATCCTTCTGATCGCTCTCCCTTTTACGACGCATCACGACTCCCGCACCATAGCGGCTTACGACGCAACCCACTCCAAGACACAGGCTCCCGCCGCACCCTCCACAACGGTTGGAGATGAGGCCCTGCTTGAGGAGATCGACCAGACGCTCTCCTCCTCCGTTCCCGCTCCCATGCAACCGCTCGCCGACCCCACCGGGGGTAACGGCAGCAAGATTGACTCCACTTCAAGGAACTGACATGACCCGCTCTTCTCTTCTCACGCTCGCTCCTCTTGCATTGCTGTGCACGCTGTCTTTATCTGCCGAATCGCCAGCGATCCAGGCCCCTTCCACGCCTGCGCCGTCTTCTGCTCCAGCACCTTCGGTAGCCGTCAAAGCCCCGAGACCGCCACGGAATGTTCAATACAGGGCCATCGAAAGAGGCCCGAGGATGCGCCCGATGGGTCCGGAGACGCGCATCGCGCCCCCCGGAATGTGGTGGAAGAATCCTGACATCGTCCAGAAGATCTCGCTCTCCGCCGATCAGCAGAAGCGCATGGACGACATCTTTCAGCAGAGCCGCCTGCAGCTGATCGACCTGAAGGCCAACGTCGAGAAGCAGGAGGTCACGCTCGAGCCCATGCTCTCCGCCAATCCTCCCGACACAAACAAGGTGCTCTCCCAGATCGACCGCGTGGCCAGCGCCCGCGCGGAGCTGGAAAAGGCCAACGCCCGCATGCTGCTGGGCATCCGCGGCGTCCTGTCCGCCGATCAGTGGACCAAATTGCAGGAAGAGCAGCGGGAGAACCGGCGCTTCCTCTATCACTTCAAGGGAGGTCCGGACGGTCCCGGCCCGCATGGACACGGCCCCGACAGCCTGATGATCCAACCCGGAATGGTCAATCGCCTGCAGATCGCTCCCGGAGGTCCCCTCAGCCAGCTCGCGCCCTTCGCACTGCCCGATCCCGGCCCGGAGGCAGGATTCGTGATCGGCGGCATATCCCCTGACGATTCGCCTGAGGTTGACATCGACGTTCCACCGCCGGCGGTACTTGATCTCGATCGCTAGGGTGGATGGGACGTGTGCCTGAAGCCCAATTCCTAGTGATGCCAAAGATGCATGATGGTGCTCGGCATCGAACATGCAATTCCACCAGCCCCACGGAGGGTGTCATCCGACAGTCCTACAGAGGTGTCATCCTGAGCGAGTCGCAGGATCTGCGGTTCAGGATGGTGGCTAAGCCGGGCAAGACCGCAGATCCTTCGACTCCGCGCTGGCGCGCTCCGCTCAGGATGACACCTCTAGGTAGTGGATACATCTTAGAGATCACCCACAAAAGCAAAAGGCTCTCACATGATGCGAGAGCCTTTTACCGTCTGAATCCAAACTACGATCGCTTGCCCTTAACAGCCTCCGTCGCTGCAACTGCTCCGTTGGCCGGGACCGCGGGAACCTCCGGCGCTCCGTCCGCAGAGGCGATATTCAGCTTCTTCCGAATCTCGCCATCGATGCGTGCAAAGACATCCTTGTTCTCCTTCAGGAAGTTGCGGACGTTCTCTCTTCCCTGCCCGATGCGCTCTCCCGAATAGCTGTACCAGGCGCCGCTCTTTTCCACGACTCCATGGAGAACCGCCAGATCCAGAACATCGCCCTCGCGTGAGATTCCCTCGCCGTACAGGATGTCGAACTCGGCATCGCGGAACGGCGCCGCAACCTTGTTCTTGACGACCTTCACCTTGGTGCGCGAACCGGTCACGACATCGCCTTCCTTCACCGCGCCGATACGCCGGATATCAATACGGACGGAGGAATAGAACTTCAGAGCCCGGCCGCCGGTCGTGGTCTCAGGATTTCCAAACATTACACCGATCTTGTCGCGAATCTGATTGATGAAGATCAGGCAGGTGCGCGACTTCGAGACCGTTCCGGTCAGCTTGCGCAGAGCCTGGCTCATCAGACGGGCCTGCAGACCCATGTGCGAATCACCCATCTCGCCGTCGATCTCGGCCTTTGGGACCAGCGCCGCGACTGAGTCCACCACCAGCACATCAATCGCCCCGGACTTCACCAGCGCGTCGACGATCTCCAGCGCCTGCTCGCCGTAATCGGGCTGCGAGACCAGGAGATTGTCCGTATCCACCCCCAGTTTTTTGGCATAGGCCGGGTCCAGCGCGTGCTCGGCGTCCACAAAGGCCGCCAGTCCACCCGCCTTCTGGGCCTCAGCAATGATCTGCAGCGTAATCGTCGTCTTACCCGAAGACTCCGGACCGAAGATCTCCACCACGCGCCCACGGGGAACGCCACCCACACCCAGAGCCGCATCGAACGAGATAGAACCCGTGGAGATGACCGAGATGGGAACGATGGCCTCTTTGGCTCCCAGCCTCATAATGGAGCCCTTGCCAAACTGCTTCTCAAGCTGCGAAAGCGCTGTCTCTATTGCCTTGTTGCGGTCATCTGCCACGTAGTGTTCTCCCTGATGGAACGTCAAAGCGGATTCTAGCATTTAATTGCACAAGAGCAAAGAAAAAGCGAATACCCGCTTTTATAACTTCCCCAGTCACCGTATCAGTCCCCTGCACTTAGCCTTGAAGGCTCAATGCGCCGCGCTCGTCGACCCGTTCCCCTTCGTCCCCCAGAAGATAAACGTCCCATGGGCCGCAGAGGTCACAATGTCCGGGGCGCCATCGCCATTCAAATCCGTGGCCACAATGTGTGAGCCGACGCCTGAGCGGTTATGGATCAGCTCCGGCACAAACTCCGCTCCGCCCGGAGCCTTCGGATTCCTTACCACGCGGTAGGAGTACAGTACCGGAGCTCCATACGGGTCTGGGTCGTTATATCCGAAGTGGGACATAAACCTCTTGCCCACGATAAAGTCCTTCACGCCATCCCCATCGATATCCGCGAACGCTGCTCCATGGGGTTCCGTAAACAGAACATCGCCGGCATTCTTCGTCTGGTAGTTGTCCATGATCATGTGGCGCTCAAAGGAGATCTCTCCACCCGCGCTCCGCTTCTGTTCGAACCACGCCAGTCCCCAGCCGTGCGCTTCAAGGCTCGTCACCACATCCGCCAGGCCGTCGCCGTTCACATCGTAGATCCCCATCTCCGCTCCACCCGCCGCGCCCTGCGACTTTCCCCATCGCCCGAACGCCACCGGATGATACTTCCACGGCCCCTTCACGCCCGGCGCGGGCTGCTCCCACCATCCCCACGCCGCCGCCACGTCGAGCCTTCCGTCGCCGTTGATGTCCCCCGTCCCGAGGCCATGCGAATTATTCGCCGCCCACGGGCCCGGCTCGGAGATCGGCGTCAGAACCCACGGCTTGGTCGGTGCGCTCGGGTCGGGCCGCGCATACACGATCGTTCCGCCGGGAACCCCCATGATGATTCCCGGTCTGCCATCACCGTACAAATCCTGGAACGCCGACTCTTCGATATAGACATCCGGCGTAACGACATACCGGTCCCACCGTCGCGCCTCTCCGCGCGGATTGACAAACAGTACTCCTGGACCATTTCCGTTGTTGCCCGTCGCGCACCACTCATCCGGCCAGCCGTCTCCGTTAAAGTCGTGCACGAAGTTCACCATGCAGCCGCGCGGATACTGGCTCGACGGATCGTAGCTCTCTGCCACATAGATCTCATGCGTTGTCGTGTAATCCGGCCCGAGATAATAGATCGGTCCGGTAACAATATCCGGAATCCCATCCCGGTTCACATCGGCCACCGCCGCCGTCCACGCATAATAAAGCTGGTTCAGCCGCTGAACATGGAAGTGGCTCGACACTACCTCCTTGGGCACGATCTTGACGTTCAGGTTCTTGTAACCCACATCCTTGAACCGCACCTCCGCCGTTCCGCCCACATACAGCGCGATCGGCCCAAAGTTTCCGGCATCGCTCACAGCCGCACCCGACGCCGCCGTCATCGGCCCTTCATTCACGATCGCCTTGGTCTGGCTTGCGTCCACGATGATCTCCAGCTCATTCCAGCCATCTTTGTGCAGCGTTCCTGCCGGCCGGTGCGCTGGAATATCCGGGGCCAGGTTTACGTTCGGCGCCAGCGCAAACTTTGGGACAAACGGCGCCTCGGTGGGTAACGGCTCATACATATACGTCACCGGATCGCCGCGTTTGCTTCCGGCCGGCCCCAGCTTCTCCCGCGTCAGCTCCCTCCCGTTCGCATCGAGCGTGATCCGGTAAGCGCCGACGTCGCCCTCGGTCATCGAAATGTAGATTCCCTTCATCCCGCCGTCCGGAGTTTTCTCCGCACGGAACAGCACGCCTGTCCTGCAGCCGGAGCCGCACTTGAAGTCTGCGACAAACCCCACATCCTGGTAGGACTGGTCGATCAACAGCCATCCACCCGCCGCACCCTTCGGCGTCCCCACGATCTCGCCGTTCTGCGCCTTCCACTCCGCCTGACCTACCGGATGCCACGCAGCCAGGCTCGATCCCGTAAACGTCACATCCGGAACAAACGTTCGCGGCGCAGCCAGGCAGTTCAAGGAAAAGAGCACTGCCGACGAAGCAGCAACAGCAGCCGATAAAAAGAACCTGCGCATGGAAAGCCCCCTGGCCCGCCGTATCGTTGGCAGGAGTCAATCGATCGGGCTTGCCTCGCTTTCGAAGCGATTCAAACAGTCCGTATCGTGACCCGCCGGGCGAACAGTCGGAACCCTATCACGCTTGTTTCAGTGCACGCAATACAATTCACCTTGCGTATTACGCAATGTAATCAAAGCGACTGGCAGCGTTCTGGTCGCTGTAAGACAAGCCTCGCGGGATTGGATTCATCCTGATGAGCCGCTTCGGGTTGATCAGTCGTCGACTTCCGAGAAGGGCGTTTATCAGGAGTAATCCTGTGCCCACCATCGTGGAACGAACAACTCACATTATGATGGGATCACGATGCTGAAGCGACCGACCTATGGCTGGATTTGGCTCGCCTGCCCGGTCTGCCTCCTTTTCGTGTACTGGATTCTTGGTTGGTTCGATACCTACACAGAAATAACTCCCACCCACGACAACATCCTGAATACCTGCTTCCTATTGGGCGTTGTGGGCGCGCTTGGTTTGGTGTTCGTTGCAGTCTTTGGTCGTCAAAGTCTCAAGGTTTGGCAACGTATATACCTCGCTATCGCTCTCGCCATGCTCGGCTTCCTCTCAGTCTTCTTACTAAGTAGCAGGATCGCTACCCTGGCTGAGAATCACTTGGATTTTCCAGCTGCTCGGACGCGAACCTTCTCCGGGTTTCTACTGATCAACCGCGCGTACCGGACGCATGGCAAAGGGCAAAGCTGGAACATCCAAACCATGCCGATCTGGTCGAATCTGGACATCACTCCTAGCGACTATGGCTACATGTTGAAGCATCGTCGTCCGGGAGACCCGGGACGCGATGACGATGAAATCTCCAGCAGAGGCTACTTTTGCGCTCACGTCCTCATGCAGCAGTCAGGAAACGCAGTACGCGTTCTGAATGCGGGAAGCCGTAAGTTGCCCAGTGGCACTGTAGTCATCTGCCCAGCGGGCGTGACTTCTCTAGTACCCTGAGGGTCCGTTATGGAACCTGGCACTTTTGAGCGCAGTCTTTAGTCCTCATAAGTCGGCTTGTGGGAAGTGACCAATTTTAATCAGCCAGGGCAAACACCGGCCGCTGAGATGATGAAGGCATGGCATTGAATATTCAAGAGCAATTCGGGCACATTGACATTTACGTTTTCGATCAAATTCTGCGAGGAAATATCGCGCCTGGAATGCGTGTTTTTGACGCTGGATGCGGATATGGGCGCAATCTGGTCCATCTATTACGCGAAGGCTGCGAGATATTTGCACTCGATCTGAACCGCGATGGTGTAGAGCACGTAAGGCGGCTTTCCGCTTCGCTGGGGACCGGGCTCCCCGCAGAAAATTTTCAAATTGCTCCCATTGAACAGATCCCCTTCCCAGATGCCTTTGCCGATGTTGTGATCTGTAACTCTGTGCTTCACTTCGCTCGAGATGAGGAGCATTTCAGGGTGATGCTGGCGGAGTTATGGCGAGTTCTAAGACCTGGAGGAATGCTGTTCTGCCGTCTGGGCTCGAGGATTGGCATGGAGTTCGAGCGAGTACGGGAAGGTCGATTTTTGGTGGGAGACGGTTCAGAGTGGTTCCTGGCAGATGAAGAAATGCTTATGGAACTCACGGAGGAGATGAACAGCGTACTTGTGGACCCATTGAAGACCACGATCGTGCAAGACTACCGCTGCATGACGACCTGGGTTCAAAGGAAACGACGCTAAATGTCTCTGCTTCGGTCATTACAATAGCATTTTGTGGGACTGACGCAGCGGTGGCTGGCAAGGGCAGGATCTCGCAAACCGGCGTCAACAATGGCGATGTATCATAGGCGCGTGTCCAAACCATCTGAAACATTCCCCTCTCTGAAAGCTGGTGAGACCGCCGAACCCTCGCGTGTCGACCGTCGTGAATTTATCAAAACGAGCTCTCTGGCCGCCGGTGCGCTGGCCTTTGGCGCGCCTGCATTTTTGCGCGGTCAGAATCTCAACAGCAAACTGAATATCGCCTGCATCGGAATCGGCGGGAAGGGCCGGAGCGACACCGATGCCTGCGCCGGCGAGAACATCGTCGCATTGTGCGACGTGGATTCCGGTTCCGCGGCTTATGAGACTCAGACGAAAAAATATCCAGACGCGAAGTTCTACAAGGATTACCGGCAGATGCTGGATCAGATGGGCGACCGGATCGATGCGGTGACGGTTTCGACGCCGGATCATATGCATGCGATCGTGGCATCGGCGGCGATGAAGAGGAAGAAGGCCGTATTTTGCCAGAAGCCGCTGACGCAGACGATCTATGAAGCACGCTATCTGCGGGAGATGGCGCACGACAAAAAAGTTGTCACCCAGATGGGCAACCAGGGCAGCGCCTCGGACGGTTTGCGCCGCGCCGTGGAGACGATTCAGGACGGTCTGATCGGACAGGTGCATGAAGTCCACGTCTGGACGAACCGTCCGATCTGGCCGCAGGCCATGGTGCGTCCGGCTGGAGAAGACCCGGTTCCTTCGACCCTGGATTGGGATGTCTGGATTGGGCCGGCTCCCATGCGCCCCTACAAAGGCAGCAGCAATCCGAAGGCTGGAATTTACGAGCCGTTCAACTGGCGCGGCTGGCAGGATTTCGGAACCGGGGCGCTCGGTGACATGGCCTGCCACACGGTCAATATGCCGTTTCGCGCATTGGATCTCGATGCCCCGACAGAGATTGAAGCAATGCCTCTCGGCCCGATGAACAAGGAATCGTATCCCCTCGGTTCGAAGATCCGTTTTGCCTTTCCCAAACGCCAGGGCCGTATTCCCTACGAGCACCCGCATCTTTTTCACCGCTACAAAAAGATTGAGCACGATGCGGTGACATTGTGGTGGTATGACGGCGGGCAGCCCGACCCGGCAGCCCGTGGCGGCCATGATCTGAGCAACAAGCCCCCAGTCGAGTTGACTGCCGACATCCTCGCACTGCAGGGCAAGATACCCGACAGCGGCTGTCTGCTGATTGGCGATGGAGGGACGGTCTTCTCACCGGACGACTATGGGACGAATTTCTTCATCAAGCTAAAGGGTGAAGAAAAATTCGTCCACTACCTCGAGCACCCGGCGATGGCGCAGTATCCGGAGCGCATTCCCCGCAACCACCATACCGGGAATCTCGTTCAGGCCCATGCGCATGAATGGCTCGATGCTGTCAAAGCTGACAAACCGGAGATGTGCTACTCGCGCTTTGACATCGGCGCGCGTCTCACGGAGATCATGCTGCTGGGCTGCGTGTCTTTGCGTGTCGGCCAGAAGATCGAATGGGACGGACACAAGATGGTTGCGAAAAACTGCCCTCAGGCGGCGCCGTTTATACGACGGCAGGATCGTTCCGGCTGGGCTCTTTCGTGATCTAAAGCCTGCCCGGCAATGCCGGGCAGGCTTTAGGGTGTATCCACATATATTTGAACTCGGTCACGCTTGTCTCAAGGATGCATCATGGCGGTTCGCAGGATAGGGCAGTGGGTTAGGAAATTCATTCCTTAATAGCCAGGAGATACATTCCTTGCAATCCCATGAAGTGTCATCCTGAGCGAAGCGCAATAAAACAGCGAGAGCTCCGCTCAGGATGACACCTCCGGAAGGCCTCAAAAGAAACTGGCCTGGCGATTCTCCCAGGCCAAAGCGCTCTATGTGAATACACCCTAGCGTAACGATCCGTTTTCAGAATCGATCGTTGCTCATCGAAGCAGTTAACGCCGCAGCAGGTCCACCGGCTCATTCACATCTTCGATCCGGAAGTGCGATGCAAGCGCCGGATGACGTTCGGCAATTGCCCGGTACATCTCCCACGCTATGCGCCTGTAACTGAAGTGCCCGGCCACGCCGGACCTCAGCTCCGCGATATAGAGCGCCTCGGCGAAGTCCATCTTGAACATCGAGCGGCATCGCGTTCCCAGAGGGAGAACATACTGCGCCGACTGCGGGGCTTCGGGCACACCGGAGTCGCGCAGGCTCCTATAGACGGCGAGCGCTGCTTCCATCGCCGCGGTGTACTCCTTCTCGATACCGGCCTCGGCCAGCGTCGGCTGTCCAGGGCAGACCGGCTCCTCGTAGCCGTGCGCATCGGTGTACCTCTGCAGCAGCTGCACGCAGCGGCGATGGCGATGCATATCGCGGAAGCCGCCGATGTCCATCAGGATGTCGAAGCGGAATCCCTGCCCGGCGCTGAAGGCCCGTAGAAGCTCGTCGTGCCTTCCACGATGCTTCGTTCCCAGCGCGATCAGCTCATCGCGCCGCGCAGCCGGAAGCGCGGCCACATTCGAACGCAGCTGCCGGTATGGATAGTGACAGTTGGGATAAAGGAGCGAGGTCGCCAGCTCCACCTCGAGCGGCTCCGTGTCGTCGAGCAGATCGACCACGGGAGCAGGATCGATCGCCTGGCCAGCCATCAGCTCCCCGGCTGCTGCCGTCAATTCTGCGCAGCTCTCCTTCTGGTATGCATTCTCGACGGCATACTTCACCAGCGTGGGAGCCGTCTTCACGGGACGCATCAGCATCTCCGTCGCGCGTTGCGCGCAGAACTCGTGGACGGAGCCAATCTCTTCGCACAGTACCTGCGCATCGGCGTGGTAGACGTTCCATGCGGGTTCGGTTGCTGCGATGCGCAGCTTTTCGGCGATCTGTCGGACCTCGGCAAACGGGCTGGTCAGCAGACGCGAGACCTGCGTCTCGAGCGTCCTGGCATTCACAATCTGGCCGAGTGACGTGTTGGTTGCCAGCGGCAGCAGATAGCGCGCCACATCGAACGCCCGCGCCTTCAGGGTGCGCTCGTATGCCTCCGGCTTCATCGTCTCAGGCCGGACAATCGCGGATTTCAGCGCCTCCAGCATCCCCGCGGAGACGCCCTGGTAGGCATGAAAGAGCTGCTCGACTGCTTTCGTAAACTCTCCGGTCCTCTCGCCCAGGCTGGGCGTGTACCAGCCGGAGCGCCGGAAGTCCTGGTAGCGCGTGGAGCGCTCCTGCCCGTCCCAGCGCTGCTCATCCACGACCTCGATCGCCGCCAGCAGACTGAGCCGCTCGATGGCAAACGGGATGTGCGCAAGGTCGGCAATCGACCGATGTCCATATTGGAAGTAAAAGGTGTTCAGAAACTGCTCGGCGCGCTGGGCGCTGATCTCGACCAGCGACTCCTTCATGCTCAACGCGGAACGCGAATACTTGGCCATTGCATAGGCCAGCACTTCGGGGTCGGCTCCGTGGATCGCATAGACGTCGGTTTCGGCAGATGGGGAAGGAATCTTCTGGTCCGGCATGGTGAACCACAGGATACGTCACCCCGAGCATCGCGTCTTCTCCCGGAGAATGCGTTTCAGCGCCACCCTCATCCTCCCGCAGCTTCGTATAATTTGTAGGCATAGCATCGGAGGTTCATTGAGCAATCGCATCGCACTCGTTACAGGAGCATCACAGGGTATCGGCCGCGCGGTCGCCCTCGAGCTGGCTCGCCGCGGAGCCCACGTTGCCCTCGCCGCAAGAAATGTGGAAAAACTGGCTGCCGTCGAAGCTGAGATTACCTCCGCCGGAGGAACCGCCAGAGCCTTTGCGCTCGACGTCGCCAACGAAGAGTCCATCAAGAGCGGCGTCAAAGCCGTCCTTGAGCACTTCGGCAAGGTCGAGATCCTCGTCAACAACGCCGGAATCACCCGCGATATGCTCTCCATGCGGATGAAGCGGGCCGACTGGGACGATGTTCTGCTGACCAACCTGACCGGAGCCTTCCTCGCCTCGCAGGCGGTGATGTCCTCCATGGTCAAGAATCGCTGGGGCCGCATCATCAACGTCACCTCCGTCGTCGGAGAAGTGGGCCAGGCAGGTCAGGCCAACTATGCCGCCTCCAAAGCCGGCCTGATCGGCCTGACCAAGTCTCTCGCCCGCGAGCTGGCCAGCAGGACGATCACCGTCAACGCCGTCGCCCCCGGCTATATCGAGACCGCTATGACGGCCGTCCTGACTGACGAGCAGAAGAAGATGAACGCACAGTACATTCCGATGGGCCGCGTCGGAACCGACTCCGAGGTCGCCCATGCCGTCGCCTTCCTCGCTTCTGAAGAGGCAAGCTACATCACCGGTCACACGCTCGATGTGAACGGTGGAATGCACATGGGATAGTTTCCCGGGAATACGCGCATGCCTATTGCCATCTGCGAAGCCAGCCATAACTCCGAAGTCGCCGCAGCGCGCCTGCTGATGCGCGACTATGGAGACTACCTGGCGCACAATCCCTCGGGGGCCGAAAGCATCTGCCTCGCCAACTACGAGCAGGAGCTTGCAACGCTTCCGGCAGGCTATGCCGTCATCCTGCTCGCTATGGTCGACGATGAGCCCGCCGGGTGCGTCGCTCTCCGCGAGCTCGACCGGCAGCCACCCTCCTGCGAGATGAAACGCCTCTGGGTCGGGTCCCGTTTTCGCGGACTCGGCCTCGGACGCCGTCTCATCGAAGAAGCCATCCGGTGGGCCTCTTTGCAGGGCTTCGATTTCATGTACCTCGACACCGTTCCCGCGGCCATGCCGGAGGCAGTCAGGCTCTACACCTCGCTCGGCTTCGTTCCCGTGGAGCGCTACAACCAGAACCCGGTGGACGGGCTCGCATTCTTTGCGCTCCGTTTAAAGTAATGTCCGATAATGTGAGAAAGTTTTGTTGCTGTAAGAGGTTCCACCTGCGCCTGGGGTTCAAGTAAAACTTAAACAAATCGCCTCATCCTGCTCCAGGCGAACCTCCGGTGGTACCAACGTCCATCTGCAACAAAGATAAAGATTGACCCTTGGCGCTGCCGCTGTTTACTTTGTGGCTAATGGGAACCATGCAAACACTTTCTGCCGACCTTCAAAACGAGTCCCCTGAAGCTCTGTCCATTGCGATGAACATCGGGAATACGATTCGGGGCTATCGCCTCCAAAAAGGGATGTCCCAGGGCGATATCGAAAAACGCACAGGTCTTCTCCGCTGTTATCTTTCACGGGTCGAGAACGGACACACCGTTCCCTCGCTGGAAACCCTGCAGAAGATCGCCCGCGCCCTCGACCTGCAGTTGGCTGAGTTTTTCGCCGAAGAGATGGTCAGCAAGGAGATGTCTTCCCTGCACCTCGACGAGGATGAGATCCGGTTCCTGACCCAGGTGCAGCGTTACTCCGCCAACCTGAGCGAGAACGATCGCCGCCTGCTGCTGGCCATGGTACGCAAGTTCGCGCAGACCGCGCTCAGCTAACGCACCGCAAACAAACGTCCAGCGCAGAGTCGAAGATGCCCGCTATCGGATTCGCATAACCGGATCCGACCCGGCAAATTCTTCGTCCTGTCACAAATACCGCATACCATGACCGCGTGACTACCCGCCGCGAGTTCCTCACCATCCTCGGCGCCACCGGCGTCGCTGCCGCAGCGCCCTCTTCTCTGCCGGCCGCTCCCCAGCCCGAGTCGTTCACCTTTATTTTCCTGACCGATACCCACATCCAGCCGGAGCTGGACGCGGCCAGGGGAACGGACATGGCCTTCAAAAAGGCGCGCAGCATCCGGGCCGACTTCGCCATCCAGGGCGGAGACCACGTCTTCGATTCGCTGGCCGTCCCCAAGCAGCGTGCGCTGTCGCTCTACGACCTCTACGAGAAGACCGAGCAGGATCTCGGCATGAAGGTGCACCACACCATCGGGAACCACGATGTGGTCGGCATCTTCCCCCAGAGCGGAGTCCCGCCGACCGACCCGCTCTACGGCAAGAAACTCTTCGGCGACCGTTTCGGCAAGCTCTATTACTCGTTCGACCACAAGGGCCACCACTTCCTCGTGCTCGATTCCATCGGGGTCACCTCCGACCGCTCCTACGAGGGCCGCATCGATGCCGCCCAGATGGACTGGATCAGGCAGGACCTTGGCGCTGTGCCTGCGGGGACGCCGATTATCGTCTCTGTCCACATCCCCCTGGTGACGGCGTTCGACTCCTACGTCCCTGTCCCCGCAACACCCCCGGCGCACCATGGCATGTCGGTAGCGAACTCCGCTGAGGTGATCAAGCTCTTTGAGGGCCACAATGTGCTTGGAGTCCTGCAGGGGCACACCCACATCAACGAGCGGGTGGAGTGGCACGGCATCCCCTACATCACCTGTGGGGCCGTCTCCGGCAACTGGTGGAAGGGAACGCGCATGGGGACGCCGGAAGGCTTTACCGTCGTGAATGTCGCCGATGGCAAGCTCACTACCCGCTATGAGACTTACGGGTTCAAGTCGGTCGATCCCCAGAACACCTGAGATTCAGCACACCTGATCCTCAGCGCAGATAAGCAGCAAGACGCCGCTTCATGATTTTGACGGCGTCCGCATTCCGGTCCACCAGGACGAACCGTCGCCCGTGCTTCGCTGCCGCTTCACCTGTCGTTCCGCTTCCGGCAAAGAAGTCGAGCACGGTGTCTCCCGGCTTCGAGTGGACCTTCACGATCCGCTCCAAAACTCCCAGAGGTTTCTGGGTGGCATAGCCGGTCTTCTCCTTACCCGTTGGGGAGACGATGGTGTGCCACCAGACATCCGTCGGGGTCTTGCCTCGCGAGGCCTTCTCGGCACCCACCAGCCCCGGAGCCATATAGGGGATGCGGTCGCTCTCGTCGAGGTTGAAGGTGTAGCGCTTCGGGTCCTTCGTGTACCAGAGGATGTTGTCGTGCTTGGCTGGCCAGCGCTTTTTGGAGCGCGCGCCGTAGTCGTAGGCCCAGATGATCTCGTTCTGAAAGCAGTCGCGGCCGGAGACAGTACCGCCGTTGCTGAAGATCTCATCCAGCATCACCTTGCAGTAGTGGACCTCGCGGTAATCGATGTGGAAGAAGAGCGAGCCTTCCGGCGCAAGAATTCTGTAGGCTTCTTCAAGGCGAGGGCGCAGGAATCCGAGGAAGTCGTCGAACTGGTCGTGGTAACCGTTATTCTCGCCTTTGGTGGTTATGGCCTCGGTGCGGTAGCGTCGGCCTCCGAAGCCGGTCCGGTCCCCGGCCTCATCGCGAACCGTCCGCAGCCGGGGCCGCTTCTGGACGCGGCCGGTATTAAAGGGTGGGTCGATATAGATCAGCTCGACGGATTCGCTCTCCATCTTCTGCAGAACCTTGAGGTTATCCCGCGTCAGGATGCGGTTCCCGGTTTTCGTCGACCCGTTCGCTTTCATCTTCTCCTCAACAGTAACTCAGTCTTTGCCTTCTTCCGGCTGGCGTGTATTGTTTTCTGCGAGCCTGAAAACTTTTCAGGCGAGGGACTCCCATTCGAACGATCTTCGCAATGCTGTCGGACCGCGGGCGGGTGAGACGCCATAACGAGGATGCGTGCGCCGCTGCGCCCCTGCACAATATCTTTGTTGTCTGCGACGGCATGGGGGGAGCCGCAGGTGGCGAGATCGCCAGCCATCTGGCGGCCGAAATCTTTGTCGCCCAGTTATCGCAGAACGGCGCAGAAGATCGCCCACAATTCCGGCGCCTGCAATCTCAGATTGCAGGCGCAGTTCAGGCCTCGAACCGGGCCGTCTACCAACAATCCCGCAAGACTCCGCACCTGTCCGGAATGGGAACGACGCTCGCAGGTCTGGCCTATACTCCGACCGTGCACGACGACGCGGCGCAGCTTTCCGAAGCGCCCTTATGGGTGGTGCATGTGGGCGACAGCCGGTGTTACCGATGGCGCCAGCGACGGCTGGAGCTGCTGACGGAAGACCATTCCCTCGTCGAGGAGCAGGTCCGCGCCGGTCAGATTACGGCAGCGCAGGCGCTGGAATCGCCGATGAGAAACGTCATCACCCGGGCCGTCGGTACGGAGCCGACAGTGGTCCCGGAGATCCACGAACACTACCCCCAGGCAGGCGACCTGTACCTTCTGACCTCCGACGGCCTGCCCCGCGAACTCTCCGAGAGCGAGATCGCGTCGATCCTTTGCAAAATACCCGCGGAGCCGACCCAGGCAGCGCTGCAGTCTGCCTGCCGGCAGCTGGTGGAGGCAGCCAATCAACGCGGCGGCAACGATAACATCACGGTTTTGCTGGTGGGGTTCGTCCCTGACTGAACCCGGTGAAGAGGACTTGGCTTATGAGCGAGATCAGAACGATTGCCGTGCTGGGCGCAGGAACCATGGGGAACGGCATCGCGCACGTCGCGGCCCGCTCCGGGTTCCATGTGCTGCTTTGCGACATCGCGCAGAATCTCCTGGAGGGCGGACTCGCCACGATCGAAAAGAACCTGGGGCGCGAGGTTGCGAAGGCGAAGATCACCAAGGCGGAGGGCGACGCGGCCCGCGCTCGCATCGACCCTGTACTCGATCGCCAGGCGCTCTCGCGGTGCGATTTCGCCATTGAGGCAGCGACGGAGAGGTTCGAGATCAAACGCGAGATCTTTCGCGATCTCGACCGGATCCTTCGCCCCGAGGTCATTCTCGCAAGCAATACCAGCTCCATCTCGATCACAAAGCTGGCCGCGCAGACCTCCCGGCCTGGAAGAGTGATCGGGATGCACTTCTTTAATCCGGTCCCGATGATGCAGCTCGTGGAGGTGATCCGGGGCCTGCAGACCACGCAGGAGACATACGACAACGTGCACAGGCTCTCGCTCGCGCTGGACAAGACTCCCATCGAGGTCAACGATGCTGCGGGCTTCGTCTCCAACCGTGTGCTGATGCCTCTGATCAACGAGGCCATCTTTACGGTGATGGAAGGTGTCGCCACCGCCGAGGCCGTGGACAGGATCTTTCAGCTGGGGATGGCTCACCCGATGGGGCCGCTCACGCTGGCTGACTTTATTGGGCTAGATGTTTGCCTGGACATCATGCGCGTGCTCGAAGAGGGAACAGGCGACCCGAAGTACAGGCCCTGCCCGCTGCTGATCCGCATGGTCGATGCCGGGTGGCTGGGCCGAAAGACGGGGCGGGGCTTCTATGTTTACAGCTAAGCTGTAGCCGCAAGGCATTGCATCGTTGACCTGATTCGTCTCCGCAAATCTTTTCCATGAGGCGTCATCCTGAGCGGAGCGCGTCAGCGCGGAGTCGAAGGATCCGCGGTCTTGCCCGGCTTAGCCACCATCCTGAACCGCGGATCCTGCGACTGCACTTCTCGCGATAAGGCTGCGAGAAGCTCCGCTCAGGATGACACTTCTGCGGGGACGGCGAGGATGGTATCCCCGAATCGACGGCAATTATGCCGGACTGCCCCCTACCCGGCGTAACTACCATCATGCATCTTTGGGGCATCCGTCTCCGATTTCGGACATATGACAGATACCGGCGTAGTACACCTGGCACTGCAAGCTCTGCATGGGTACAGGTACACTACCGTGCAGGGAGATTCCATGCCGAAAGAGATGTACTTTGAGGATTTCTACGTCGGCCAGAAGATGAATTCGGTCGCGAGCGCCAGGGTTACCGCCGAGGAGATCAAGGAGTTTGGCCAGAAATACGACCCGCAGCCGTTCCACCTGGACGAGGCTGCCGGCGAAGGTTCTTTTTTCAAGGGCCTCGCTGCATCGGGCTGGCTTACAGCCGCGATTGTCATGCGGCTACGGGTTCAGTCGGTTCCGGTTGCTGGCGGCATGATCGGCGCCGGGGTGGAGGAGATGCGCTGGACCCAGCCGGTGCGTCCGGGCGATGCCATCCGCACCGAGATCGAGGTCGTGGGGGTGCGCCATTCCAACTCCCGGCCAGACTACGGCGTCGTCCGCACGCGGACCCTCGCCTACAACCAGCGCGACGAGGTGGTTCTGCGCTCTACGGTCAACTTCCTCGCCCCTCTGCGCTCCGCTCCGCAAAAGTGACAGAACAGGAACGTGCCTCCCTTCCATCGCTCGTCGACCAGGTGGTCATGCTGGAGACCGCTCAGGGGGAACACCTGGTCGTACAGGTCCTCTTTGTTTTCGACGAAGGCGAGACGCCCGACCTGTTTGGCATCGAGGTCATTCCCGGGGCAAAGGGAGGCTGGCTGAGGAAGAGTGATGCGGGACACTCTATTCTTCTCGACGATATCGTTCGCGTCATGCCGGTGATCGCTGCTCCGGGGGAATCACACCAGTAACCTCCCTGAAAAACTCACAGCAATCCGGCGTATCTTAAAGAACCATGATGCAAATGACAGTGCTCGCCTCGGGCTCCAAAGGGAACAGCACCGTCATCTCCTCCTCAAAGACCCGTGTCCTGGTGGATGCCGGTCTCTCGTGCCGCGAGCTGATGAAACGCATGGCCACGGTCGGGGAGGATCCTGCGAAGCTGGACGCCATCCTCATCACGCACGAACATCAGGATCATGTCAGCGGACTGGGCGTTCTGGCCAGAAAGCTGGGAATCCCCGTCTACTTCACCGAGCCTACGCATCGGGCGTGGGTGAGGATGATGAAGCCACGCACGACGATGTCGTATGCGCAGTGGCTGGCGCATGTGCAACAGGAAAAAGAGGCCCGTGCACAGGCTGTTGCTGCCAGCTCTGCTTCTGAGCCGGGCATCTGCGACAGCATGTCGGCTGCCGTGGAAGCGCCCTCGGCGCAGACGCTGTGCGAAGAGCCGGACGAGCCGGAGGCCGCGGCGCCGAAGTCCAAGGCAGATCCTGCCTCTTTGCCTGCCGTTGAGTACTTCCATTCCGGGCGCCAGTTCGTCATCGGCGATATCGAGATCACTCCCTTCACGATTCCGCACGACGCTGCCGATCCCTGTGGATTTGTCTTTTCGTCGGAAGGGATCCGCATGGCTATAGCGACAGACCTCGGCTACATGCCGCCGAATGTGAAGGCCGCGCTCAAGCGCATTGACGTTCTGTTGATTGAGTCCAATCACGACCTGGAGATGTTGAAAGACGGACCGTATCCCTGGAGCGTGAAGCAACGCGTCCTGTCGCGCGTAGGGCATCTTTCCAACCTGGCGATGGCCGAGTTTCTGGAACGGGACTATGACGGCAGCGCGGCCTATGTGGTGCTGGGACATCTGTCGGAGTCCAATAATGCCCCCGAGCTGGCCCGCATGACCGCCGAACAGGCGATGATGAGCCATCCGACGCTGCTGGGCAATCGAATTGTGCTGGCGGAGCAGGCTGCGCCGCTCGATCCTATCTACCTATAAAACAGATACTTAGCCGCGGGGGAGAACCCTCCGGGTACACGGTCGGCTACGCAGGAGAAGAATCTTTCTGCCGTTGGAACTATCAAAAACGGTAGAATAGAAGTCTGAACAAATGATGAAAAAGATTGCATCGCATTCTGCTGTTTCAAGTCGGCATCACCGCGACGCCTGCACCGACCAGGTCGTGGGGGCGATCCTTTCGGGGTGGCGATATGACATCTCGGGAATTTCGGCAGCGATGCGGACGGACTATGAACAGCATTTTGCTGAGTGCAGCTATTGTCGCCGCCGTCAGCGTATCGCCCGCACCATCGATGTTCTGCTGATCTCCGTAAGCACGCTTTCGATTGTGGCCTTTCTGCTGGCCGTCGTGATCATTCACAGGTTTGAGCTGATTACGCACGTGGGTAAGGTCGAGTTGCACCTGAATCAGGCTCACGCCGTCGCAATCTCTCTGGAAGCCGTAGCCGTCGTCGGCTTGGTGCTCTCGACGCTGCTGTGGGTTCTGGTGGCCGTGGCCACGCCTCTCCCCGGCTTTCTGGGAGAGATCGTCCAGCAGCATCTTCCATCCGATCTTCGCAACCGCTTTACCAAGGCAGCCTGAACTTCGACAGGGGTCAGAACACCTGGGGCTAAGAAGCCCCGTTCACTGTACCGGTCTTCGTCTCAGCTTCAGTGTTTGGTAGCTTAGAAGGAAAGACCCCATGTCATTCTCTTATCAGCCTGAAGGCGAGGTTCTCCCGCCGCACGGTGACCCTCCGGGCGCCTACATCGCAGAAGAGGTTCCTGCGCCCCGTCGCCGTACCCGCAGCATTCTTTCTGCCCCGGGAACCTATGTGCTGGTAGGGATCAACTGCGCCGTCTATCTCTGGATGGTGCTCCATGGCGTCGATCCGGCCACTCCGACTCCGGCGCAGCTGATTCACTTTGGCGCCAACGTTCCTTTGCTTGTACTCCACGGACAGTGGTACCGGCTGCTGAGCGCCATCTTTGTGCACGTCGGTCTGATCCATCTTTTGACCAACATGTGGTGCCTGTGGAACCTGGGGCTGCTGGGAGAGCCGTTGCTGGGTCCCTGGGGGATGACGGCGGTCTACGTCCTTACCGGCGTGGCAGGAAATCTGCTGAGCCTGCTGGTCAATATCGTGATGCACGATGTGGTCTCGGTGGGAGCAGGCGCCTCGGGCGCGGTCTTCGGAATTGCCGGAATCCTGATTGTGCTGCTCTCCAACCGCAAGTTGCCCATTCCGGCCTTTGAACTCTATCGGCTGCGGCGCTCTGTGATCCAGTTTGCAGGCCTGAACCTTGTGATCGGGCTGGCGACGATTGTGTTGCCGCTGATCCGCATCGATAACTCCGCCCATGTGGGAGGATTTCTCTCCGGCCTGGCGCTCGGGGTTCCGCTGGTGCCGCGAATGACCAGCGGCCGTGCGCGCTACCTGGCCCGGCAGAAGGTGACGTTCGCGGTTGCTGCACTGATTCTGGCGCTGTTCGGCCACTGGATCGCCAACCTTCGATAAGGCCGTTGTTCCCGGTTGAGGTGCATCGGGACGTGTCACCTCAACCGAAAGGCCTGGTAAAGGAACGGGGATCCAAGGATGACACAGTCCGAGAAGGCGCGCAGGACATTCCTGGACGAAGTGCCTCAAGAAACCATGGCCTGCTGTGCCGGCACAGTCGTTCGGGAAAGCATTTAGAATCAGGCGATGAAGTATCTGGTGGCTCTGCTCGCAGTCGTGGGGATCGTCGTCGCATCGATGGCTCTGCATGTGCACTACATGGACCCCTCACAGGCGCCCCCCTGCGCCGTAACGGAGCGGTTCGACTGTGGCGCAGTGAATCACGGCCGTTTTGCGGTCTTTCCGCCGCGATCGTTCGATGAACCGGCCACCGGCGGACATCATATTCCGGTTGCTACCGTGGGAATTATTGGCTACGCTGCGATCGCGGTGTTTGCGCTGGCGGGATGGTGGTGGCTGGCCTTTCAGGCATCGTTTGCAGGTTTTCTCTGCGCATGCTTCCTCAGCTACATTGAGGCATTCATTATGGAGAAATGGTGCATCTACTGCTTATGGTCGCAGGGAATTATGACAGCGATTCTACTGCTCACGGCAGTGATGCTCGCCATGCGGACACTGCGGGCACGGCGATACGAACGCTAGAAAGGTGGAATTCGACGGATGTGGCCTAGAGTGCTGAAGCAGCTGGTGGAGCTGTTACCCCATGTGTCGCGGCTGGTGCCCATCGCCGAACGCTACTTTTCCACGAAGGCATCGGGAGACCGCTCCAACGAGCTCGCCCTTGCTGCCCTTGCCGAAGGCATGCAGGCAGACATGGGCCAGGTCACCAAGGCACATGCAGGGTTGTACCGTCAGATCCAGGAGCAGGGAGCGCAGATTGCGGGCATCGGCGATGAGATCCGTCACGTTCGCGGTGCTCTCGATACCTCGGAGCGCAAGGTTGCTGCTCTGCAAGAGCGGGTGGAATCGCTCCAGCTCTGGATCCGCGTTGGCGTAAGCGCAATCGTCATCCTTCTGCTCGTGATCCTGCTGCTGCTGCTGCGCAGGTAGTAGCTCGTCGGCTGAAAGGCGTAAAATTGCCGTATGGGAATCAGCCGCGAAGAGGCCCTGGACTGTTTCAGGAGCGACGATCTGATCGGGATTGGCATGGAGGCCGACGCGGTTCGCCGCCGGCTGCATCCTGAGGGCGTCGTCAGCTACATCATCGACCGCAATATCAACTACACCAACTTCTGCACGGAGTACTGCACCTTCTGCGCCTTCTATCGCCCTTTGAAGGGAAAGATGGCGGCCGAGGGCTACATCCTCGACTTCGAGACGATCTATCAGAAGATCGCCGAGACCGTGGAGATGGGCGGGACGGGTGTGCTGATGCAGGGCGGGCTGCACCCTGATCTGAAGATCGACTGGTTTGAGAGGCTGTTCCGTGGCATCAGAGAGCGGTTCCCGGAGGTCTGGCTGCACTGCCTTTCGGCGAGTGAGATTCTTGCCATCGCGGAGTATTCGGAGCTGAGCCTGCGGGACACCATCATGCGGCTACGTGACGCAGGGTTGCAGTCCATCCCGGGCGGTGGCGCGGAGATTCTGGATGACGAGGTGCGGCATAGGATTGCGCGGCTGAAGTGCAAGACGGAAGACTGGGTCTCTGTCCATCGCACCGCACACGAGCTGGGAATGCGGACTACGGCGACCATGATGTTCGGCGTGGGCGAGACCTTCGAGCAGCGCGTGAACCACTTTGAGGTGGTCCGGCGGCTGCAGGAGGAGACGGGCGGCTTTACTGCGTTCATCCCCTGGAGCTTCCAGCCCAACAATACGGCGCTGGGTGGCCGGGGATGGGACGAGGCTACCTCGGTCGAGTACCTGAAGACGCTGGCGATCTCGCGGATGTACCTGGACAACATCGAAAACGTGCAGTCGAGCTGGGTGACGCAGGGCCTGAAGGTTCTGCAGATGGGGCTACGCTTTGGCGGCAACGATGTGGGTTCGGTGATGCTGGAGGAGAACGTGGTGAAGGCCGCGGGCACCTCCAACTGCACGACGGAGGAAGAGCTGCGGCGGATTATCCGCGATGCCGGCTTCAAGCCTGTCCAGCGCGATACTTTGTACCGGACGATGTTCCTGAACTAGGCGGCCTGCGAGCTGCGTTGTGGCGGGAGAGAGGCGGGAGTTCCCTTCCGCAAGAAAATTTTCTCGCGGCCTCGGTTATGGAGTCACACTACCATCCGGTCTCACCGCCGACTTACGCACAAGGCAGACAGCGTTAGGGACTGGCAGCGGATACGGACACGGCATCCACTCGCGAGCAAGGTAGTCCGCAGGCAAGGTCTCATTGATATAACTGGGCCACTCGACCAGCACATTGATGCGGTCACTATCCAGGTATTCGGGCATGTGGTGCGCCATGCCAGCTTTGAGCGCAGCCTCATTCAGCTTGCCGTCCAAGTTATCGACATTTCGATCGAAATACCCGATAGTGCCGCTTTGGAAAGAGCCGACGTGCGCGTTGGGATAATACTGCCGGATGTAACCAGCATCGATAAGCCAGTTATTTCCGACATAACCTCTGTGCAACGTGGCAAAGGCGTAAGACATGAAGAAACCAGCCAGCGGGATAACCACCAGCTCCGAACGCCTGATGATCGCCGGCTGTTCGGCAAACAGCATTGCCAATATCGGGATCGTAACGATGACGATCACTGAGCTATACCGCACATAGAAACTGGGGACTGCAAAAAAAATGATGTAGACCATCACCAGGCTGACTCCGCCGGCCAGCCACGGCGAAATCCTTTTAAGATACTGGCCGGGCGATGTCAGCCACGCCCGTGTCTCGGGGGAGCGCGTGAACAGGAACGCTACCAGCAGAACACTGACTGCTCCTAACAAAAAGAGGACAGGGACGGGAGAGTGACTGTAAATCCAGGGGAATACGTTGACCAGCACAGCTTCCGCCATGCGAGGAAAGCGGGCCAGATCCCTCATGCTTATCAATCGACCTTCGGCGTGGCCGGAGGATGGCAACCACGATCCGCTGACACTATGAACAAAGAAGAACCAGGGACTTGTGATTGCCAACGCGATCAGGCCGCAGGTCACTACTTGCAGGGGAATCAATATGCGTCGTAACAAAAGAAATACTAGCAAGATCGCAAACAATATCCCGAAGTCGATTCGTGCCAGACCGGCGAAGCCGCCAGCCACCCCGAGTGCAATCACATCCTTCCAACTCGCCTTGCCCGCTTCGGACAGCCGCAGAGTCAGCCAGAAGCATAGAAGGATGAGACACAGATAGATACCAGTTTCGAGGCCGTACGTAAATAATCGGAATAAGTCGTAGCCGCAGAGCGTGAGAAAGAACGCGACAGTAAAAACAATTGGCTCGCGCTGCTTAGGTCCCAGGCTCGCCACCAGCTTTGCCATCATCCAGGCAAAAAAACAGAACAGTGCGCTGCCAAAGACGATCATTGCCCGGACAATCGTCCACTCACTTCCATGGAACAGGTGGACAAGCCATGCCAGTCCAGCAAACACAAACGTGGCAAGCGGCTGGATCCCCGTCGCGGGTCGCCCATAGTTATAGACAATCTGATGCTTTGTGGCGATATTATCGGCAACCGTAAGCATGTAAAAGCCATCTTCGCCAACGGGCTTATTGCCCAACCACGGCCAGAAACTATGCGTAGCCTGGCTCGTCGGGAAACCGGCCGGAGCGTTGAAAGCCATCAGGCATGCATACGCCAGCAAAATGACAGTCGCAATCCCGCATAGCCAGTACGCTCCGCGTCGTGCAGAAGCTGCCTCTACCATTTTGCCCCCTGCCTGAAATCGAGTTCTGTTGTCTGGTTCCACACAGTCTAGCATTCCAAAGTACCTGATCAAATGACGGCTGAACTCGAACAACGTGCATCCAAACTTAGTCCTCAATTGGGCTTTATCTGCGCGCCCCCCAGTCGCCCCCAGGCATACAGTCGCTCGCACAGATTGTTTGACTGACGGGGAAGATGCTTCCTGGATTAGATATATTGCGACACGATTTTATAGGAGAGACTTTACATGCAAGCATGTTGCACCGGGAGCCGCTGTCCAAGATCAAAGAAGGACCGTGAAGAGCGTCCATGAAGAAAGAACTTCCGAAATAGCTTCACGTAAAATCCTGATTCGATAGAATTGAGCTGATCCGGAGCCGTTCACCTGCAATCTCTTATTTCATCGCTGATATCGAGCCTGACGTTTCTTCCCGCCATGCTGCTCGCTCCCCATGGGTTCAGCCACTATTGGAAGTCGCATTACCTCGACCAGACCTTTAAGGGGCTCTATCGCTGGAATGCCTTCGATACCTGGCTGCTGATCCCGTACTTCGTCGTGATGATCATCCTGGCGTTCTACGGCATTCATCGTTATCAGCTGGTGTGGCTGTACTATCGAAACCGGAAGAATGCCAGCAGGTGGAATGAGCCTCCGGCGCGCTTTGCAGAGGGCCAGCTGCCGTTTGTTACGATCCAGCTCCCGATCTACAACGAGCAATTCGTGATTGACCGCCTGATTGACGCGTGCTGCAGGCTCAACTATCCGCGCGACCGCTTTGAGATCCAGGTGCTGGATGATTCGACCGACGAGACCACAGAGGTCGCGCAGCAGATTGTCGAGCGCTACGCTACGGGTTTCCCGGGGATGGAGCCGCAGCCGATCGTCTATATTCACCGCACGAATCGTCATGGCTTTAAGGCCGGGGCGCTGGATGCCGGGCTGAAAGTAGCGCGCGGTGAGTTTGTCGCGATCTTCGACGCGGACTTTGTGCCTCCGGGCGAATGGGTGATGCAGGTGATCCATCACTTTGCCGAATCGAACATCGGCATGGTGCAGACGCGATGGACGCATCTGAATCGCGACTACAGCTTCCTGACGCAGGTGGAGGCCATCATGCTGGATGGCCACTTTGTGCTGGAGCATGGGGGACGCTCGCGCGCGGGGGTGTTCTTCAACTTCAACGGAACGGCGGGAATGTGGCGGCGTGAGACGATCGGGAGCGCCGGTGGGTGGCAGCACGATACGCTGACCGAGGACACCGACCTGAGCTATCGCGCGCAGATGGTGGGCTGGCAGTTCAAGTACCTGCAGGATGTGGAATGCCCTGCCGAACTTCCCATCGAGATGACGGCCTTCAAGACCCAGCAGGCTCGCTGGGCCAAGGGCCTGATCCAGACCGGCAAAAAGATCCTGCCGCGGGTGATGAAGAGCGACGTGCCGTGGCACACCAAGCTGGAGGCCTGGTACCACCTGACCGCCAATATCAGCTATCCGTTGATGATCATTCTCAGTGTGCTGCTGATGCCGGCGATGATTATCCGAAGCTGGCAGGGGATGCTGCAGATGCTGCTGATCGATCTGCCGCTGTTTATGGCCAGCACGATGTCGATCTCGAGCTTCTATCTCGTCAGCCAGAAAGAGCTGTTTCCGAAGAGCTGGGGCAGGACGTTTCTATATCTTCCCTTCCTGATGGCGCTGGGTGTGGGCCTGACGATTACCAATACCAAGGCCGTGATGGAAGCGCTGTTCGGCGTGCAGAGCGCGTTTGCACGCACCCCGAAGTATCGCGTCAACAAGAAGGGCGAGAAGAGCCAGGCCAAGAAGTATCGCAAACGGCTTGGGATCATCCCGTGGATCGAGCTGGCGATTGGAAGCTACTTTGCCCTGACGGTGTGGTACGCCATCTCGACGGAGAACTACTTTACGGTTCCCTTCCTCGTCCTCTTCGTCTTCGGGTATTGGTATACGGGTCTGCTGAGCCTGCTGCAGGGACGCTTCGAGCGCTTTGGGACGGCCGGGCAGGAGTTCCATGAGAAGCCGTATCCGATGGGAATCTAACTGCCGACGCGCAGAAGGCGCTGTCTGCTGAGGAGTGTCCTGTGAAGAGAAGCCTTGGATTTCTCATCGTGCTGCTGCTGGGATTTACTGGCGCGTGCCAGGCCCTCGAATCGGTTCCAAAGGCTGAGTACCACCAGCGCCGCATTGCCCTTGCTGAACGCATAAAGACTGGCGTGGCAATCCTTTTTGCGAAGGAAGAACCCACACTTGAGTACCAGGACTTTCGCCAGGACGAAGACTTCTACTACCTGACGGGGTGGAACGAGCCGGGTGCGGCGATGGTGATTATTCCTCCTGCCGATGCGGAGCCGGAGACGCCGGGGACAGGCCTCGGTGGCCGCGCGGCGCAGGCGTATCGTGAGATCCTGTTTCTCCCCTCGCGTATTCCACGCATGGAGAAGTACACCGGCGCAAAGCTGGATGCCGCGACTCCGAACGCCACCACGATCACGGGCTTCGATGAAGTGTTGCCGATGACCGAGCTGCCTGCCGTGCTGAACAAGCTGGCACTCTCGGATCGCATGCGGATGCGGAATGTGTGGGCAGAGAAGAATTCAGCATCCACGAATGCTCTGCTCGGCTTTGTGGCCGCGACACTCAGGATGCCGGCGATCGATGTCGCCGAGGATGTCTCGGGCCCGCTGATGGAGATGCGCGCGATTAAGTCACCTGCAGAGGTGGAACTGATCCGCAAGGCATCAAACGCTTCCATCGCGGCGCAGCTTGCTGGTATGCGAGCAATCAAGCCTGGCGTTCGCGAACGTACCGTCGCGGGGATCGAGATTGAAACCATGATGCGGGAGGGTTGCGAACGTCCGAGCTATCCGCCCATCGTCGGCTCGGGGCCAAACTCGACGATGCTGCATTACAGCGAGAACGCACGCACGATGCAGTCGGGCGACCTGGTTGTGATCGACGAGGCGGGTGAGTACAGCATGTATGCCTCCGACATTACGCGCACCATGCCGGTCAGTGGCCACTTCACGACGCGTCAGAGAGAGATCTACGACATTGTGTTGGGAGCGCAGAGAGCGGCGGCAGCGGCCTTTGTCGCGGGCAAGTCGAAGATCAACGACCCGGAGCACAAGCAGCCAGACTCACTGGATACAGTTGCTTTCAATTACATCAATGCGCATGGAAAGGACCTGCACGGGGGTCCGCTGGGACAGTACATGGTGCATGGCATCGGTCACCTTGTGGGTATCGACGTGCATGATCCGTGGAACTACTCCAAACCGCTGGAGAAGGGGATGGTCTTTACGATCGAACCGGGAATCTATCTTCCGGAAGAGGGCTTCGGCGTGCGGATTGAGGATGTCTTCTATGTGGACGAGAATGGCCGGCTGGTGGACCTGATCGAGAAGCTGCCTCATGAAGCCGGTGAGATTGAATCGGTGATGCGGAGATAGGGCTCGCGCCCGGTGCGGGTGTTTCCTGCTCAAACAGGCATTTGTGGCTGCATCGGGAGAAGACAGGGATTCTTCGCCTATGGCTCAGAATGACGAGCGTGGAAGGATCTATCGTTGGCTTTGAAAAAGGCCCAGCCAATAGCTGGGCCTTTTGGGTCCACCCTGCTCCTTACCAGCGAATGCCGATGGTGACCGGGAAGTATCCGGTGCGTTTGTTGTTCTCCGGATAGAGAGCACCCGGAGCTGTAGAGTTTGCACTGGGCTGATTGTCTACCCAGACGTAGCGAGCCTCGGCGTAGAGCTTCTGCGAGGCGAAGCGCGACAGGCGATAGGTGAATCCGATGCCACCGTTCACCCCGCCAGCGTTGTTGGAGTAGTGATCGAAGGTCTGGTTCTGTGTGAACTGGTAGCAGAAGCCGAAGTAGTCGCAGTAGACGCCGGTCGAAGGCAGCGTGAAGTTGGTGACCTTGCGGTAGAAGCCGCCGCCGCCGATGACATAGGCCCCGAGGCTGTCACCCTGGTAGTAGGTGTACATCGGGTTCAGCGTAAGGGACCATACGTGCGCGTTGCCGTCGAGTCCTGCAAAGCTGACCGGGGCGCCGGTGTCATCGACCAGGCCGAGGTTGTTGTATCGGATGTACTGGCGATCGAGATTGCCGCCGGTCAGACCAAATTTGTCGTAATCCCACTGCAGCAGCACGGCAAACTTCTTGTTGAAGTTATACCCTCCCGCCACCTGAAACTTCCAGCTGAGATCGAGATCTTTCGCCGCCGATCCTGTTGGAAGGCTGAAGCCTCCGCCTGCAGCAAAGGTGTACTTGTTGGAGCCGTCGGCATGATGCCAGCGATCGCTGTAGTTCGTCCTGCGGCCATAGCGTCTGCGCGGAGGCGGCTGATCGGCGCCCGGACGAGGCATGAAGTTCTCCGCGGAAGCCACTTCATCGCTGCCGGAGGCACTGGAGCTGTAGCTGAGATCCGGGGGCCTGGTAAGGTCGATGGGCGCCATCAGGCTCTTCTTGAGATCGATTGTTTTTCCGGCAGAGAAGGATGCCGTCGTCTGCGCGGGGAGGCACAAAGCGGTCGCGGCACCGAAAAAAGCCACAGCCACGGTACGGGACATCACCGTGAAGAGGCGATGTGATCTGGCACTCGAATACATCTTTTTTACTCCTGAGTAGAATCTCCTGGTTCCCTGTAACCCTGTCTTTTCGTGCTTGTTGTGTAGGACGCACGAAAAGAGGTTTTGGATGACCCGGAATAAGGCAACTTCAGTGTATGCAACAAAAAAGGGACATCCATAGGATGCCCCCTTTTCGTGTTTCGTCTCAAGTTTAGTGAATATCGAACTGCTCCGGGTGCAGGCTCGGATCGGACTTGACGAGGATGGTCTTGCCAACCATCTCCTCCATCTCCTGCAGCCACTTGGTGGAGGACTTCAACTGTTTGACCACATCCGGATGCACGCGCAACATCACATCACCGCGATCGAGATGCTTCGCCATCTTTCGCATCTCGATATAGATATCGTTGCAGACGGTGACGGGCGACTTGACCATTCCAGTTCCCGTGCAGATGTTGCAAGGTGTCGAGAGCGTGCGTTCCAGCGATTGCTTGACGCGCTTGCGGGTGATGGCGACCAGCCCGAAATCGTTAAACTGGAGAATCTTCGAAGGAGCGCGATCCTTCTTGAGTTCCTCTTCAAGCGCCCCCATCACGCGATTGCGGTTCTTGCGCTCATCCATATCGATGAAGTCGATGATGATGATGCCGCCCAGGTCGCGCAGGCGAATCTGGCGCACGATCTCAGGGATGGCGTCGAGGTTGGTCTTGACGATGGTGTCCTCAAGACGCGCCGTCTTGCCCACATACTTGCCGGTGTTGATGTCGATTGCGACCAGGGCTTCCGTCTGGTTGATGACGATGGAGCCGCCGGATTTGAGCCAGACCTTTGAGCGAAGAGCCTTGTTGATCTCTTCGCCGATGCCGAACTGTTCAAAGAGCGGCGTCTCCTTGGTGTAAAGCTTTACGCGGCGAATCAGGCTTGGCTGGAAACGCTGCAGGAAGCGGAGGACACGCTCGTATTCGGTTTCGGTGTCGACCCAGATGGCTGAGAAGTTGTCGGTGACCTGGTCGCGCAGGATGCGCTCGACAAGGTTGAGATCGTGATAGATGAGTGCGGGAGATTTTGATGACTCCGAACGCTGCTTAATATCGGCCCAGAGATTGAGCAGGAAACGAAGATCGGAGCGAAGCTCATCCTCGGTGGCTCCCGCCGCAGCCGTGCGAACGATGAAGCCGCCGGGGGCATTTCCCTTCTCGCTCAGCAGAATCTCCTTGAGACGGCGGCGTTCGCCGTCCGATTCGATCTTGCGGGAGACACCGGTGTGATTGACCGTCGGCATGAAGACCAGGAAGCGTCCCGGAAGAGCGATGTGCGAGGTGATGCGCGCGCCCTTCTTCGCAATCGGCTCTTTCGCGATCTGGACCAGGATCTCCTGTCCGGGCTTGAGAAGCTCGGTGATTGCGGGCATATCGGTCGCCTGCATGGAGCTGCGCCCGCGACTGCGTCCACCTCTCTCGTGCTCTCCGCCGCCGGTGGGGCGACGCTCGCGTCCGCGGCGGTCGCGACGTCCACGGCGGCGCTCGAAGTCACGGCCCCGTTCCTGTCCATCCTGCGCAGGAGCGGCCTCTTCCTCGGACAGGGCAACAGGCTCCCCCTCTTCGGCGAACTCATCCTGCGCGAGATCGTCTTCGCTCTCTTCGACGGCTACATACTGCGTGCTGAAAGAGCTGTCATCGATGGCGTCCTCTTCCTCGAAGTCGTCTTCGTCATCTTCAACGCCGGCGCTGGTGATCTCATCGATAGACATCTCGCGGATCATCGTGCCAAGGTCGGCAGCTCCTTCGAGCGTCTCTTCTTCATCCAAATCGTCGAGCTCTTCGATGGAGGAGGCATGAAGTATGGCCGCATCCGAGCCTTCCTCTTCGTCGAAGATCTCCTCTTCGACGACTTCACCGGCGCCGGCTTCAAAGGCCTGGTGCTCTGCTTCCTCCTCGACGGGATCGGAGACAGGAGCTGGCGAGACCATCTCGCCTGTGGCATGAATGGAGGTGACCTCGTGCGAGGCTGCGGTCTCCGCTGTAACCGGAGTCTGAATCTCACTGACGGACTCGTCCGTGGCTTCGACGATCAGCGGAGCTACGGGCTCGTCGAGATGCTCGACTTCCTCGATCTCCGCGTGTGGCAACTCAGTGTGGGCCGCTGCTGCCTCCTCCAGCGCAGGTGCTTCTTCTTCTGCGGAAGGGCTGTGGCGAAACTCGCTGGGAGGCACCGGATCGACGCGGTAGGAGACCGAAGCTTCCGTGGGCTCGTACTCCACCGGCTCGGTCTTCTCCTCAGAAGAGAGAGAAACGGCGGAGACAGGCAGTTCCTCAGCGGCTGCCTCTGCAGCATGAGCCTTCTCCGACTCTACAGGAGCAGGGGCCGTCTGTTTACGATGGCGCGAGAGCGATTCACCCGGCAGCACAAATCCGCCGTCCCATCCGGCCGGAATCTCATAGCCGGGAGCGGTAGGGGCTGCGACGGCAGGTGTCGTCTTATTCTGTGCTTGTTCCGCCGGCTCGCCGCCGGTCCGGTACTTGGAGAGCGATTCCCCCGGGAGCACGATTATCGGCTGCGATTCACCTTCGGACTCAGAAGGTCCGGAGGCTTCTTCCAAACCATAAAGCGAGCTCTTCGGGGCAAATCCCCGGGGAGTGCGACGGTCGCGGCGGCCACGTCCACGGTCACGATCGCCATAGCCCGTCCGCTCTTCGCGGCCGGTGCTTTGCGGCTCTGTTTCCACAGGCGCCTCGGCTTCAGCCGGAACGGGTTCCGCGGTGGCTTCAAAGTCGTAGGAGGGCTCTTCCGGAGCGACCTCGGGCGAGAGATCGTTTGCCGGCTCAGCGGCATTCTGACGGCCTCTTCCGCGACGGCGGCCACGACGGCCTCTCCAGCGTCGGCTGCCATCGGCTCCGGGAGCGCCTTCGCCGATGCTCTCTCCATTTTCGGAGGTCAGCTCTTCAGGAGCCTCCAGGGACTCCGCCGCATATCCATCTTCGGAGGCGTATTCGTCGGAGGCGGTGGGTTGCTGCGATGGGGCCTGATGCGGCAGCTCCTGGCGGTTGCGATCGCGATCGCGACGGCGTCCTCTTCCACCACGGGTCGGTTCCTCCGCCGCGGAGGCCTCTCCATCACTGGAACCGCCTTGATCTCGGCTTCCGCGATCACGCCTTCCACCGCGCTGACCGCCGTCGCTGTCGAAGTCAGCCGAGTCGCCAGCCTCTTCCATAAAGTCGGTGATGTAGAGGAAAGCGTCGCGTTCGAGGCCGATGTCCACAAAGCTGGACTGCATGCCCGGCAATACCCTGGTGACTCGACCGTTATAGATCGATCCGGCGAGAGTGTATTCATTCTCGCGCTCGTAATAAATCTCTGAGAGGGCGTCGTTTTCGACGATGGCAAGCCGCGTCTCGTGCGGCGTGCTTGAAATGTAAATCTCTTTCGACATTCTTCTGCTCTTTCTGCCCGATGGGCGGCAGACGCGGCAGAGAGAAATCGCGAACTATTTCAGACGAAACACTCGCCTGGTACAGCTCTCCGGAAAACGGACAGGGTATGGAACAGATGCAGACTCGAATGAGCGTTCGATGGAGGGTAAACAACTCTGCCAACAGACCTGACGTGAGATACTGTCAGATTGGAACGATCAGGATCGGATACGCCGGGGGGACCTTCGAGCAACTGCGAGCATGCGGACTTTGTGACCAGAACGACCTCAAATTGCAGGGCTTGAGGCGGGGCCGTTTGCCATCCGGATGCATTCATCTTCCGTGAAACCTGTCCGGCCAACGGAATGATTGTCTCTCGCCTGGCCGGCCTTTTTTCAAAATCTTTTTATCGCCGCTCCCGGCAACCGTGCCTGAGAAGAGCGGGTATCGCTGACAGGGCATCTACAGCCCTTCAGAATCTTTCTCTAGTATTGCACTAAATTCCGGGCAATGGCGAGTCTTATGGAAGATACCCGCAAATTGCTGAAAAAACTACAGGATTGACGAGGCGAGCGTGCGGCTGGAGACAGGCGAGGGGCGTCAGCCCTCCCTGCTGCGCATTGATGGCCGGCAGTTCGTTTCCAGAACTTGTGATGGATAGCTATCTGCCGATGCTGTATCCGTAGCCGTGTTCGATCTTCGGCTCCGGTGCAGCAGTGGCTTTCTCCATGCCAATCTGCGGTGTATGCGCACTCTGCTGCGAGACATCGCGTCCAAGTGCTTGCCCCAGCTTGCTACGGTCATTGGTGAAGAGCTGCGCATCCACTGCGCCGCGCGGGATCGATACATAGGCCATGCGGTTGTTGAGTAGGTCTTTGGCGGCAAGCTCGGTATCGACATGCACCGGTCTGCGGTCTGTCCTTGGCTGGAATGGCTGGTTACTGCATAGCCATGATCCAGATGCGGATGCTTGGCCGGATCGATCCAGACAGTCTTCCTATCGTCCATGCGCAGACTCATCCGGTCGTTCTTGATGCGCTCGACTGTCGCCAGTTAACGGTTAGCGACCTTCAATTCACTCGCAGGAGCGGTGAACTGTACGCGGTCTCCCCTGGAAAAGGCACGCTCTTTTTCCCGATAGACAGAGACGCCCAACTGCCGACGCGGGTCGTAGCTTCGCTCAATTCCATCCCTGGTCTCCACGGTCAGGCGGTTACTCTGCCCGTCCACATTGGTCACACGGGAATACTCGCCTTTGCCGATTCCGGTTTCTTTGGAGGCACGGTTGTAGCGGACGACATCACCCACTTCATAGTTCTCCGCCCAGGTGCGAGCCGCGCCGGTCAGCTCCTGCCGTGGCACCAGCGTCCGAACTGTATGTTCTTCGTGACTCACAACACCCCGCACTTGCTGTTCGGCATGGATCACCTGGTTGATTTCCATCCGTGAGCGGTTGTCGGGAGAAACAACCAAGGTGTTTTCAGGGCTCCTGGCTTACTCCTTCGCAATGGCTTCGATCCGCTCTTCCCGGCCTTTGAAGTCATGCACTCGACCCTGTTGCTCCAGTTTCTGAAGCGCTCCACTGACATCGCCTTTGGCAAGCTGCTCCACCACCTGTTTCAGTTCTGGGTCTTCTGGCGCACGATCTGATCGAGCGAAACCGTCTTCATGCCTGCCTGCTGCAACTGCGCGAATGGTCTACCCGCTTCCACGGCCTCATGCTGTCGCTTGTCGCCCACCAGCAACACGCGGCCATTCGGGTGCGGGCGAGTCAGGAACTCGTGCATCTCCTTGGTGGAAGCGAGTGAGGATTCGTCCAACACGTAGAGACGTTTTTCACCTGTATCCGACTTTTCTCCTCGTGCAAGGCGGCTTTCTCGACGAGCATGGCAAGAGCGACACCAAACTCTCCCTTCGCCGGACGCGATTATCGGCGACGTGAGAAAGGTCCGCCAGCAGATTCAGTCCTCCGCCTTCCCCAACCTGCCGCTCTACTTCACCGAGTGGAGCACGAGCTACACGCCGCGCGACTCCGTACACACCTCTTACATCAGTGCGCCTTATATCCTTACCAAGCTCAAGGAATCGCAGGGTTTGGCGCAAGGGATGAGCTACTGGACCTACACCGATCTCTTTGAGGAGCCTGGGCCGCCCACAGCGCCTTTTCAAGGTGGCTTTGGGCTGCTGAACCCCGAAGGCATTCGCAAGCCCGCCTTCTTCGCTTACAAGTACCTCCACGAACTCCAGGGTGAGGCCGTTCCCTGCGATGATCCACACCTGGATTGCCACCGGCCATGGCAATGTAGAGGCTCTAATCCGGGACTTCTCCCAGCCTCACCAGAACATCAGTAACAGGTCTTTCTACACTAAGGTGGTTCCAAACCACCCTGCTGCTCCGCTGACCGTGCAAGTGAAGCATCTCGTTCCCGGTAAGCTATATCGAGTCAAGATACTCAGGACCGGCTTTCAGCCAACGACGCGTACTCCGCTTACCTGGAGATGGGTTCGCCCAAGATCATGAACGCTGCGGCAGTTCGACATCTGAACGCCATCACGCGCGACCGTCCGGAGAAGAACAAGCTTCTATGAGCCAGCACCGAAGGGCGAATCGAACTCAAGCTCCCGATGCGCTCGAATGACCTCGTTCTTGTTACTCTTTCCGCTACATCTCGATCTCCGAGAAGCTACTGAAGAAGCTCCGCATCCAGCGGGGCAAGAACCATGCTTCCCTCAAACCTGCGGCCACTGAGTATGCCGGTTGCGGGATGCGAGAGCGGAATCATCTTCTTCTCACCAGTGGTATTTACGTAGAGCGTTCTACCTTCTACAACGCGAGCGTACACACCCTCCGGAGTAGTCGGTCCAGCCTTCACTCCGGCCAGTGTCTCTGCGTACTTCAGGGCAGGAGCAATCGAGGAGGCGTTTGCCGGGACTGCGACATAGAGTGCCTTCCCGCGGCCAAAGGAGTTGCTTGTAAGGTAGGGTGAGCGTTCGCGAGTATTCGTAAGAGCAAAGATTATTTTTGCTGTCGATGGCTCCAGCACCTCATAGCGACGTACGGAAAGATCGGTCTGCTTGCCGTTGATCTCGACTATCAGCGATGGAACCGAGTCGTAGAATGCATTCGTCTTCAGGCCGAAGACGTCGCTCAGGGCGCCGGGGAGTGGAGTGTCGAACCACAGGCCAGACTCGTTTACCTTGGCGGAGAATGCTGTCATGAGCACCGTCCCACCATTCCGCACGTAGGTTCGCAGGGCGCTTGCGCTGGCCGAGTCCATGACGTAGTCCGCAGGTACAACCACAAGTTTGTACTGCGAAAGATCGGTATGTCCCGGGTTGATGAAGGCAGTGTCCACGTTCGCGCGGAACAGGGGCTCAAACGCACCTTGTACCTGGTCTGTATAGGAGGGTTTGAAGTATTGGAGCGTCGTGTTTGAGGGGCCGTTCGGATGCGAGTCGACGAAGGAGTCGAACGAGTATGCGATCGCTACCTCGGGATGGGTATAGCGAGGAAAGCCAAGGGGTGCAAGCCGCTTGAACTCCGCCGCGATCCTGGCGAACTCATCTACCTTCCACGACGGCGTGTTGTCGTGATCCACCAATCCAAAGAGCGCCTGCTCTTCGCCTCCGCGATGGCTGTTGAAGGTCCACGCGAGGATACCTTGGGTTCCGAGAGCAAGTCCTAAATACGCGTACATCCGGCTTCGACCGGGAGTTCCGTAGAAGCCGCCGCCACCTGCAGTAAACTCGTTGAACCAGATCGGTGTTGGGAGATCGCCCTTCGTAAGCAAGGCTCCCATCGCTCCGCTGACAGGATCGCCAGGATAAAATCCTTCTGCCCCGTAAGAGACATAAGATTTGTAGCTGCTGAGGTAATCGAAGCCGCGACGCGGCGATGTGTCCCAGAGATTTGAGATCGCCGGCAAATCTGGCATGTCGTGCCGCCGTATTGCTTCGAGTTCACTAAGCCGTTCGATCACAACATCAGACCAGAAGCGGTGGAGATCGAGGAAGCGCTCGGACGGTCCCGGGCCCTCGGCGAGCGGTAGATCAACTTCGTCGAAGCTATCCAGATGACGCGACCATCGCTGCGTCGCCCATGCCCGATTCAAAGCGTTCAGGTTCCCATACTTCTCCTTCAACCATTCGATAAAGCGCAACCGATCTGCGGGAGAGTAGGAGAGATAGCCGTTGCCGATCTCATTGTCGTAACCGACGGCGATGATTGCGGGGTTATGCGCATAACGCTTCATCATCGTGTCGGCGAGCAGGTTTACCTCGCGGACATAGTCTGGATCGCTGATGTCATCCATGTACCGCTCGGCTGGCGGCAACCGCGTCCCATTCTGCGCGATGATGTCCACTCCAGGGTAGCGGTGATGCAGCCAGATAGGGGCAGGCGAACCCGGAATATCCAGGATCACTCGAATGCCATTCTTCTGCATCTGGTCCAGAATGCGGTCAAACCACTCGAAGGTGAACTTGCCCTGTGCCGGCTCAAACGCATCCCAGGAGAGATCACCCATGCGTACGATGTTGAAGCCGGCACGGTGCATGATGGCGATATCCTGTTCGATTTCAGCGGGCGAACGGTCTACCGGCTGGTAGCAAGTTCCCACAAAGAGTTGCCCGGGCCCCGGCCAGTTCGGCTTCGGGGTTTGAGCCGAGAGCGGCACGGCCTGAGATCGCAGCGGTGTAACAGTCAGCGTGCCGAAGGCTGTGAGCAGCGAGGCATAGAGCAGAGCTGAGAGCTGGAACCGACAGCAGCGTGACAATGTTTTCTCCTCCAGGTAAGTTGGGTTGTGGACGGCGTCGGGTCGACAGTCAGAACGTTTGCAGGCGCACCCTTAGCCAAATTGCCTCTTTGCCGAAGTTCAGGCCGTAATCCGTCTGGTCGCCGTTCCAGAGACGCGTGCGTACCCACTGACCGCCCTGATAGCTGCCTTCTTCCACGATGTCCCACATGCGATGGCGGTTGGAAGCGGTGCCCGTGGGGTTGAAGTCCACCCGGCACTGACGGCCGGTCACAAGGAACTCGTCGGGGCCCAGGCTGACGATCAGCGCCTCTCCCTCCGGTGCTTTATTGCCGGGTGCTGCCGTACCCATTCCGAATGCGGGCAACCCGAAGGAAACAGTAGATTGCCAGTGAGCAGGCTTTCCGGCGCTTCCCGGCAGTTTCACCTCAGCGGTGTGATGGGCTGGATCCTCCGCTACGCCCCGGACGCGGTCGTCGCGCAGCCAGGTAGCAAGCTCCCGCTGCAGGGGACCTGCCACGGCATAGTTCCAGGCGAATGGCGCAAGCGTCTGTTCATCGAGCCGCTTCGCCCCGAGTGGAAAGCTGGAGTAGCCCGTTGCATCCATCCCAAATGGAGAGAAACCGAAGGCTCCGTGGCCTAGAGCCGAGCTAAAGTAGCGTGCGTAGTCAGCGCGGTTGCCCATCTCTGGGATGAACAATGCGTTCCAGGAGAAGGCGTACTGATCGAGAACCGCAGTGTACTTTGCGTAGTCAGGCAGGTAGATATCAGGCGCCAGCGCATCGAGCGAGGGCGCCGTAGCATGCCACAAGGCAAGCACGTCATAGGTAGGGCCACCGCTTTCATAGGTCAGCGGAGCGCTCGGCTGTAGTGGGTCCCGCAGCGCTGCGTTTACATACATCGGCAGCGGGAGCACGGCCTTTCCAGCCGCCGTAACGGCCTCCACGTAACGCGCGATGGACCACGCGCAGAAAAACTCATCTGCATCGGCTTTGAAGACCTCAGCCCACGTGCCTTTGCTATCGTGCATTCCCATGCTGTTGAGCACGGCGGCGGGCACAGGAGCGGCAAAAGCAACGTTCGCTTCCTTTCCGTTATCCCGCATCGAGCCCCAGACGCCGGTCTCGTTCTCCACCTGAACCATCAGGACAATGTGGTCAGGGTCCGCACTTTTGATGTGTTTCATCAGTGCAGTAAATGCTCGGATGTCAGCCGCGAGTGTCTCTTTACCGAACGGCGAGAGCGAAAAGACCGGCTCACCGTCGGGCTTGCGAACGAGCGGAAATCGCTGCGGGTCACTTTTGACCCAATGGGGCGCATAGCCTGGACTGCCGTTCTTCCACGTACCAAACCAGAGCAATACGAGATGCAGACGGTGCGCACGAGCGCCGGTAAGGAGGGCATCCACCTGAGAGAAATCGAAATGCCCTTCCTCCGGCTCCAGTGTCTCCCAATACACCGGGGCCTCCACCGTATTCGCACCAAGCTCTGCCATAGTGGTCCAAACGGCAGGCAGCGTCGACGGCCAGGCCGACGAGTTATTTATTTGTGCTCCCAGCATGAGGAAAGGAGTGCCATCCACAATCAGCGCCGGATGACGACCGGTCCTGTCGATGCGCGGAAGCTGAGTAACTATTTGTTGGGTAAATATTCGCGGAGCGACGGCGAGAAGTATAAAAAGCAATATGCCGAGGCGGCAGCGATGCCTTTTCGGCGCGCCTCCATAATGCAGCGTCTTTTTCTGTATCAACGTTAGGTCTATCAGCGACTAACCCTTAGGTGACTTCTGTCAGACAGATTCAAATGAATGACAGAGCAACCCTCATGCGCTTTCATTTATCTGTCAGATGTCACGTTTTTGAATCAAACTGGAGCTACTCTAACATAGCCTTGAACGATCAGTTGGCACGCATACTTGCCCGCAGCGCAATGTAAATGTTGCGCGTATCCGGCTTGCTTGGCTTACCATTGCCGCGTGGCGACAATCTCCATCGACGAAGGCTTGAAGTCGATGATCTTGATGTGGAGAACGGCTTGAAAGTTTCGCTTGAGCCAATCTGGTCCGAGCTGTGCCCGAAGCGATCTCACATAGTCCGGTTTGCATAAGAACTCTGCAGCAGCAAGCGTCCCGTGCCCTCCAAGTCCCGCCACGGCCACCATGGGTGCGGCATCATCTTTAGCAACCAGCCGCGTAATGATCGCGTAATCGTCGGTATCGTGAAGATCATCGGAAGCGTGCAGATCCCATCCCTTGTCGGGATGATCACGGTCCTTGATCCAGTTCCGACCACGGCGAACAAAGGGCAGGTTCTTCGTCATGTCTCTGGTGATGAGGTTATTCGCACCACCGATCAACACGGCTGAATGCTCCCTCATCTCGCTGAAAGAGATGTCGTTCGGAAAGCGTTCGTCGAAATCCTTGCCGTAGCGCGTCAGCATGCGAACTATCTCTGTCGTGGCTGCAACGTCCGCCAACGCGACAAAGCTATCGGGCGCTGGGTAGAGACCGGTGGAAGCGAAGCTCTGATCCGGCTTGAGGGGAGGAAAGAACTCCATGCCCTCCGAATTCTGCTCATCGGCTCCTGTCTTACTCAGGTATTCGTCGATCTCGTGTTCACCCATCCGGTATACCGCGTTGCTGCCTATGGAAATCAAAATCGGCCTGGGATCTGCCAGCATTGGCGCCCAGAACTGTCGAACTGGGTCGCTCACACGATGGACATACCAGATACCCGTTAGCCCGACGATCAATAAAGCCGTCGTCAAAAGAGCGGCGAGCCGTCTGGACAGGCGAAATGGGAATGATCTGTGTAACTCCTCAACCCCACTTTGGGCCGGCACCTCCTCGATGCCTGGCATAGTGCTCAATGATCTCAGAGGAGTGCTCTCCACCGACAAAAGAGAGGCGAGTGGGGACAGAGGAGATACATCTTGCTCTGGCGGAGAAGGGGGAGCAGCTACCTCGCTGGGCCAGACAAAAGTGGCTCGATACGAGCCTGACGGAACATCGATCTTGACGTGTGGAGGCTCGAGAAGGGCCTGATAATACAGCGCTAATCGCTTCCGCAAATCCGCAGCGCGAATTCGAACCACTGGATCGTCGCCGGGCTCATAGTCTGGCCTGCGGCCGAAGACCTCTTTGCCGATGACGCGTTCGCGCAACAGTCCCGGTTCGCCCGCCAGAGTGTGCTCCACGATATAGCGCAGCAGCTGTTGACACTGGGTTGTCGAGCGCAGCGGCTGGCTTCGCAGCAACTCTTCCAGAGCTTTCCACACGTCCTGCTGCTGCTCGGCATTCAAAGAATGTTCGGCATCAGGTATTTCGTGAGGATTGGCCTGCATTCGCAATACCGAGGTATGTTACCTCCTTCCGAAGCGCTGGTCAATTCAAAAGAATGAACAACTTAGGCGGGAATACCTGCAAGAGAGCTGTAGTGAACCTTGTCGGCCCCAGCTTGGTGAGCGTTTAGTCGTTGGGATCAGAAACGACTTCAGACCCATGTTCTGTATGTGACACAGATGCAATCGGACATGTGGATTACCGCTTCATCGAAAGGATTGCAATTTTGGCTTTCGCTTGCCCCACCCGCAGATTGTTGCCTATCTGCTTCTGCGCAGTACTAGCGACAACACTGTTCCCGTCCGTCTCTGCCCAACAAGTGTTCAACCGCGGAGCCGCGACTGTCGTGATCGAGCCATACGCACCCAACATCGTCAGGATCAGCCTGAGCCTGCGCCACGACGATGCCGTCGCCGCGCCTGGATACGGCATCGTAGCTCGATCCTCAATGATGGGGTGGAAGAGCTCCCATACAGAGAACGCCGACACGCTCCGTTCAATTGACTTGCAGGTCAGTGTTGCCTCCTCACCGAAGGCCCATGGTTCGGGGAGCCATGACGGTGGCGAGATCGGTCGTTTCTTCAGCGGCTCGACCCCTGGAGTCGGCATCCACATCGCCAAAGGCGATGGCACGCATCTGCTGGACCTGCAAGGCTGGCAAATGGCGGTCCCGAATCACAAGGATGGCACGGCATGGCTGAACAATGACCGCCGCCCGTCGGACCCACCATTCTTCACCGTGGGAGCTACTTTTTCCGCCGCCCCGGACGAGCATGACTACGGCTTGGGGCAAAACCAGGAGGGCTATCTGGATCGCCGTGGCCATGTGCTGCGGTGCGCACACGACTACAACGCACCCGGAGGGCAAAGCGTCTGTGTGCCGTTCATGGTGACGAATCAGGGGTATGCGCTGCTGTGGGACAATCCTTCACGCACCACTGTCAGCCTGGGCTTTAACGGACAGAACACCTTCCAGAGTGAGGTGGGCCGGCGGGTCAGCTTCTTCATCATCACAGGTAAGAGCTACGATGATTTTTATCGCGGTTACCGTCTGCTGACCGGTGACACACCGATGCTTCCGAAGAGCGCCTACGGCTTCATCCAAAGCAAACAGCGGTACAGCTCGCAGGCAGAGTTGATGGAGGTGGCGAAGGGATATCGCGATCGGCACCTGCCCATCGATGATCTCGTCATAGACTGGTTCACTTACACGAAGATGGGCCAGATGGACATGGACCCCGAGGCTTGGCCTGATCCGGTGGGCATGCTTCGAGATCTCCACGCAATGAACTATCACGTCATGATCAGCGTGTGGCCGCGCTTCGTGCCAGGAAGCCGTTTCTTCAACACTCTTCAGGCCAAGGGTTGGTTTGAGCACCTTGCCGACGGCACCCCGACCAACGGGCTGCCATACGACCGTGCCGGCAGCGACATCGACACGACCAATCCCGACGCAGCGAAGTGGTACTGGAACATCATCAAGGAAAACTACGTCACAAAAGGCTTCGATGCTTTCTGGGCCGATGAGACTGAGCCCGATCTACCGCCAAACGGTAGCTACTTCAAGATCGGTCCTGGCACCGAATACTTCAATGTCTATCCTCTGTTTCATACGGCCGCCTTTTATCAAGGCATGCGGCGGGATATGAAGGAGCGTGCATTGGTTCTGGCACGTGATAGCTATCTCGGCGCACAGCATAACGGCGCCATCTTCTGGAGTTCGGACATCTCGCCCACATGGGATGTGCTGAAGCGGCAGGTGCCTACTGGCATCAACTTCGTCGCTTCTGGCATGCCCTATTGGTCGACTGACATTGGGGGATGGCAAGCACTTCCGGCGACGCACAAGCCCGAGCATCCCCCATTGCTCGACCCAAGCGACGCTCGAGATGTAGTGGGCGGCTACGATGACTATCCCGAACTGTATACACGATGGTTCGAGTACGGTGCCTTTCAGCCCAACTTCCGCACACATGGCACACGCCCACACAACGAAGTTTGGAGTTATGGAAAAGAAGCGGAGCCTATTCTCGAGAAGTATCTTCGCCTGCGCTATCAACTTATGCCCTACATCTATTCACTGGGCTGGGCGGCGCATCAGAGCGGTGCACCATTTATGCGCGGACTTTTCATGGACTTTGGCAACGATCCCAACGCTGCCAATATTCGCGACGAGTATATGTTTGGCCCGGCGTTCCTGGTGGCACCCATGGTCGAACAGGGCATGACTACACGCAAGGTATATCTGCCGGCCGGCACAGACTGGTACAACTTCTGGACGAATCAACGTCTGCATGGCGGTCAGACCATCACGGCGCAGGCACCGATCGATACGATTCCACTGTTCGTGCGCGCCGGCTCGATCGTGCCTATAGGCACACCCATCGAGAGCACCAATCAGAAGCAAACCATCGAGAAGCTACGGGTCTACCCCGGCGCAGACGGCGACTTCACACTTTACCGCGACGACGGACGCACATACGCCTACGAACGGGGAGACTTTCAGATCACCGAGATCCACTGGAACGAGGCTGAGAAGAAACTGACGCACACCGGAGCATCTGCATGGACGGGATCCGAAGCATCGCTCGTGGAGATCGTGCACCCATGAACTCCCGCTTCCGCTGCGAGAAACGCGCCTCGCCAACACGCGCGGGATAGGCTTGCCTCTTCATCAGCGCAACTCCTTGGCCGACTAAGTACTACCCATCACCATCACGATCCACCTATTTGTTGTGAGGACCACATGACACAGACTTATCCATCGTTTTTCCACCGCAGCCGCATCTTTGCAGCTGTCATCATCATGGCGATCGTTGCCCTGGGGACCTCAGGTCGCCTCTGCGCTCAAACCACCGCGAGCATCTCCGGTACAGTGGAAGATACAACAGGTGCCGTTATTCCCGGTGCACAGGTCACCTTGACGAACACCAACACGGCGGAGGTCCGTACGCTGCAGACCAACGAGGTCGGATACTTTACCTTTGCGGGTATTGTTCCCGGAACCTACAAGGTGGACATCAGCGCGAAGGGATTCCGGCGCTTCGAAGCACCGAGCATCGCCGTCAATGGAGGTGATTTCCGCTCACTGCCAAACCTGAAGCTCGAAACAGGAGGTGCAAGTGAACAGGTGACTGTTTCCACCTACGCCGATGCACTTGCGCCGCAAGACTCCGGGGAACGATCTTCGCTGCTTACGACAAAGGACATCGAGCGCTTACCGCTGGTAAGCCGCAACGCTAGCGAACTGTTGAAGGTCCTGCCTGGCGTCACTACCACGGCGAACGGCGCCGGAAACGGTACAAGCTTCGACTTCACCGACACGGGCAGCACCGGTTCGACGGTCGGAGTCGGCCTCAACACGAACGGCGCGCCGTACCGCGGCGGCACGGCTTACCTGCTCGACGGCGCCAACATCATCGACCCTGGCTGCTCCTGCTGGTCGATCGCCACAGTCAATCCGGATATGACCCAGGAAGTCAAGGTTCAGAGCTCCAACTTTGGAGCTGACGCACCCCAGGGACCGGTCGTCATCAACGTGACCAGCCGTGCCGGTGGCGCTAACTATCATGGACAGGTCTACTACTACGTACGTAACTCTGCGCTGAACGCGAACACTTACCAGAATAACCAGAACCACCAGCCAAAGCCTTACGCGAGCTATAACTATCCCGGCATCAGCATTGGTGGCCCGATCCAGATTCCGCATACCAACATTGGTAAGAACCATCAACTGCTCTTTTGGGCTGGCTTCGAAGACTTCCGCCAAACTCTGCCTGCAGCGCAGCCCGTGACCTCGTTCGTTCCGAGCACGGCGATGCGTAGTGGCAACTTTAGCTTGACAGATCCAGAGAACGCCGCTTTATGCGCCCACAGTACGGGATCCAATGATTTCTGCAAACCCTTGACGGGAGGCTTTGCGCCGGACGGTACTCCGCTCTCTGGAACGCAGGTTCCCACGCAATACCTGGACTCCAATGCCCTCGCGTTGCTTAAGCTCTTCCCGATGGCCAACACGAATCCTTCCGGCAACGCGAGTGGCTACAACTACTACTTCCAGCCCACCAACGTTCACAACGGTTATGTCTACCGTGGCCGAGTCGACTATAACCCCAACAGCACGAACAAGGTGTTCGTCAGCTACCAGCATGGTGCGGACTCAGAGACTAACCCCGTTCACATCTATTACACCCCAGGGGATGCTGTGCTCTATCCGGGTGGACCACTGGTCAGCACACAGATCGCGAACGTTCTCGCCGGCAACTTTATTCACGTCTTCAACGCATCCACGACAAATGAGATCCGGGTTGCGCGCGGTTGGACCTCGAATCCGTATACGGCTCAGAATCTGGCCGCCATCCAGAAATCTGCTGTTGGTTACACGTACAACACGGTCTTCAACTCGGCATCCAATCTTGTCCCTTCGATTAGTGCTGCCGGTGATCGCACGCTGCCGGACATCTCCCAACCGGATTTGTTCGCGCAGGGTGGCAGCTTTCCTTCCGATAAGAGCTCGCTGACGATCTCCGATGACTTCACAGCGGTCTATCGCACTCATACGTTCAAGGTCGGCGGGTACTTCAACCGTTCGGGCAATGCCCAGGGCACCTATGGATATCCGAATGGCGACTTCAGCTTCGGAGGCACACCGCTGCCTGATCAGATCACAGGCAAGCAGATCGGCACCAATAACCCTCTTGCGAATTACCTGATGGGAATCGCAAGCGGCTTCACCCAGGCCAATGTCAATCCTACGCAGAACCTCTTCTATCACGTCGGTGCGGGCTACTTTCTTGACAACTGGAAAACGACATCGCATCTCACACTTAACCTGGGACTTCGAGTTGAGCATATCGGTCGTTGGCAAGATGGCTCGGGCATTGGTATCGCTGTATGGGAACCCAATCGTTATGAGACCGACCTTTCGGCAAACAAAGCCTATCCTGGCATCTACTGGAAGGCTATCGACGGAACGTTGCCAAACGGCGGCGCTCCTGTACAGACACTTTTGCTCGAGCCCCGTCTCGGACTCGCCTATGATGTGCATGGCAATGGCAAGACGGTCGTTCGTGGCGGCTGGGCGAGTTATCGCTGGAACGATGCCATCAACGGCGCTTCGGGCGCTTTGACGACAGCACAGGGTACACGTACGTTCAACACGAATTCCGGCAATGCCATTACGTTCGCACAGATAAGCGCTTTGTCTTCCAATGCGGCTAATTTGGGTTCGCTGGCGTCCAGCGTCACCGCCCTCGATCCGGGCGACGACAAGCTGGGGAACAGCTATGCCTATAACCTCACGGTTTCACAGCAGTTGCCCGATAACATGCTCCTCGAAGTCGCCTATGTTGGCAATAACACCCAGAACATCTTGCTCGGTGGGCAAAGCGACTCCGTGGGTGTTGGCGGAGCGCAGCTCATCAACCAAAACAAAATCCCTCTTGGAGGCTTGTTCCAACACGATCCTGTCACCGGCGCGGCTGCTCCCGCAGATCCCGAGAGTGTTCCCAATATCGTCGATTACTATCCTTACTACAAAGGCTACGGCACCAGTTCGATCTCCGTGCTTTCGCATGGTGGGTACTCCAACTACAACGGTGCGCAAGTGAGCTTGGCCAAGCAGAGCGGCCGCATCACCTTCATGGTCAACTACACCTATAGCAAGTCGCTTGGCATTCTGTCTTCGACACTGGATGCCTTCAACATCCACAATAACTATGGCGTACTCTCCATCGATCGTCCACATGTCGTCAATACGTCTTATGCCTTTGACCTGGGGCGTCCGGTACATAATGCACTGCTCGGCGGTTTTGTGAACGGGTGGACCCTATCGGGAATTACACAGTGGCAAGCTGGTGGCAATATGCAGGCTAACGTAAGCCAGAATCTTGGTTTGACAATCAATAACACTGCGACGGGCCGTCAAATTACCTCGAACACGTACTACGGAACACCGGCGCAAACGATTCTGCCCATTACGACCTGCAACCCGAACTCAAATCTCGGTACATATCAACACATCAATTTGAGCTGCATTACTGCGCCGCAGGTTGGGCAGGTGGGGCTTCGTCAATTACCTTATCTTTCGCTCGCATCCTATTTCGATTCCGATCTTGGTCTTTATAAGACCTTCCACGTTCATGACAGCCAAAATATAGAGTTACGTGGACAGGCTCTCAATTTCCTCAATCATCCGTTGCCGGGTTACAGCACCGGCAGCCTGGTGCAACCCGTCTTCAATACCACCGATGATCGAACATTCACACGCGCCAAATCACCCGTCGGCCGTGGTGTCACCGACACGAAGTTCACCCAACGCACACTTCTGTTAGCCGTCAAGTACGTCTTCTAACTCTGCCCCAATTGGCGTGCAGGCTTCTCCCAAGGAGCCTGCATTTCGCGCATCTGAACTCGAAGGTCGAGCGCCCTTGTCAGGAGGTGAAGGCGTTTCAGCGCATTCACCTCGCAGCGGGGCAAACCCATGCCATCGAACTTGAAGTGCCCATACCGAGCCTCGCTTACTGGAATACGGCTGCGCGCCGGTTTATCGTGGAGGCGGACCGGATCCAGGTTCGGGTAGGCGGCTCCAGCGATTCGCTGCCGCTCCAAGCAGACGCGGTTGTCTCCGATCGGTAACGCTTCACGATGGAAGCACCGGCATTTCGCAAAATAGAGCCTGCAACCCGGAGGATAGTTTGAGATCTCGCTTTTTCTTCACGATGGTCGTCATCAGTGCTGTCTCCATTCCTGCGCAGGAGACATCTGCACCACAGCCCTGGATGAATCCTCGACTGTCCCCAGATCAGCGGGCCGATCTGGTCGTCCACCAGCTCACACTGCCGGAGAAGATTCAGCTAGTGCACGGAATAGGATGGGGACCCCTGAGGCCCGGCGACCCGGTTCCTCCTGACAACAATGGAGGTGCCGGTGAGGTGCAGGGCATTCCACGTCTCGGCATCCCCTCCCTGCAACAAGCTGACTCGGCTGTCGGCGTCAGAATGGCAGCCGCGCAGAGCCGGTATGCCACACTGCTGCCAAGTGTGCTCGGCGCCGCAGCGAGTTGGGATGTCAAGGCGGCGCACCTCTACGGAGATATCATCGGCCGCGAACTCCGTGCGCAGGGTTACAACCAGTCGATCGGCGGGGGCGTCAATCTGGCTCGCGATCCACGCAATGGCCGTCTCTTTGAATACCCCGGTGAAGATCCGTTGCTAGCAGGGGTCACCGTCGGTCACGTCATCCAGGGCATACAGGCAAATAAAGTGATGGCCGACATCAAGCATTATGCGTTCAACGATCAGGAGACGGGCCGCACAGTCGTTGATGTGCATATATCCAGGAAGTCTGCGCACGAAAGCGACCTCCTCGCCTTCGAGCTGGGTATACGCATCGGGCAACCGTCAAGCGTCATGTGCTCCTACAACAAGGTCGAGGGTGACTGGTCCTGCGAAAACAAGTGGCTGCTGAATGACGTGCTCAAGGGCGAGTGGAAGTTTCCCGGCTTCGTTGTCTCTGACTGGGAGGCCACTCACTCCACGACGAAGGCGGCACTCGCCGGTCTCGATATGGAGATGCCTGGATCACAGTTCTTCGGTACTCCTCTAGAAGACGCCGTGCGTAACGGCAAGGTACCTCAGGCGCGGTTGGACGACATGGTGCACCGATTATTGCGATCCATGTTTGCCGCCGGTGTCATTGACGATCCATCCCTTCCGCGAAAGGTTGTCGATCCCTTCCGGGGAAGGGATGACGCACAGCAAATCGAGGAAGAAAGCATCGTTCTGCTCAAGAACAACCGCGGCGCTCTACCGCTGGTTGCAAATAGATTGCAACGCGTCGTGGTCATCGGCGCCCATGCTGATGTAGGTGTAATCTCGGGGGGCGGCTCCGCACAAGTCGACGCACCGGGTGGCAACGCAATCTCACCCGATAAGCCTACGAAGTGGGGCGAGGCTGTCTACTTCCCGTCTTCTCCTCTACGTTACATTCGCGAGCATGCGCCCAACGCTCAAGTCAGCTTCGATGCGGGCACAGACCCAGCCATGGCGGCGCAGGCGGCCAGGGGCGCGGATGCCGTACTCATCTTCGCCGATCAGTATATGAGCGAAGGCGGAGACGCGCCTACCCTAGCGCTACCGGGGAATCAGAACGCATTGATCGCCGCGGTCGCAAAAGCAAATCCGCACACCTTGGTGATTCTGGAAACAGGCAATCCCGTGTCAATGCCTTGGATTGATGACGTACAAGGGGTGTTGGAGGCGTGGTATCCGGGGATCGGCGGGGGACAGGCCATCGCCAACGTACTCTTTGGCTCTGTGGATCCGTCCGGCAAATTGCCAATCACCTTTCCGCGTAGCGAAAAAGATCTACCACATCCCCGGATTTTCGGCATGACCTACAAAACCCCCGCAAACGGTGGGCTACCTGAGCATTGGGTATCGGAAGAGAAAACCGCTAGCTTCCCGGCCGATTACACCGAGGGTGTTCGCTTCGGCTACAAATGGTTCGAATCCGAGCAGAAGCAACCCCTTTTTCCGTTTGGATTCGGGCTTAGTTACACGCACTTCACTTATGACGATCTTCAGATTGACAGCGACAAAAAGCAGGTTCATTTCCGCGTACGGAACGATGGACAACGGTCCGGGACCGAGGTCGCGCAGGCATATGTACAACTGCCTCCCTCCTCAGGGGAAAAGTTCATGCGGCTTGCCGGGTGGGGAAGGGTCACACTTGCACCGGGCGCTTCACACCAAGTCACGGTACAACTTGAGCCTCTTGCACTTGCCTCATGGAATGAGCCTGCGGAAAAATGGGATTGGACACACGGCGACTACACGGTAAAGGTAGGACGGTCCTCCGCAGACATCGCTTTGAGTGGGCATCTCAGGATGCAATGAAGTTCCAGACCAAGTCTTCACCTCGTGCAACATGCGCAGCACCTCTCGAAGGAGATATCAATGAGTTCAGGCTATCTGTCCCGTCGATCGATGGTAAAGCAGAGCTGTCTTGCCGCGGCTGCTACGGCGTCGCCGCTCGCCGCACTTCTCCGCGCACAGACTGGGATCGCTAGTGGCAACCAGATCATGAGCGGTAAATACCTCCCGACATGGGAGTCGCTGAAGCAATGGCAAATGCCTGAGTGGTTTCGGGATGCAAAGTTCGGCATATGGGCTCATTGGAGCGCGCAATGTGTACCCGAACAGGGCGATTGGTACGCTCGTAACATGTACATCCAGGGGAGCCCGCAATACGAGTATCACTGCAGAACCTACGGGCACCCCACGAAGGTCGGATTCAAGGAAATTGATCACCTATGGAAGGCCGAACGATGGCAGCCCGAACAGTTGATGGATCTATATATCAAGACGGGAGCAAAGTACTTTTATGCCCTCGGCTGTCATCACGACAATCTTGACTGCTTCGATTCCACCTATCACCAGTGGAACACTACCCGGGTCGGACCTGGGAAAGATATCGTCGGGACCTGGGAGAAGCTGGCTCGTCAGCGTGGTTTGCGCTTTGGCATCTCCAATCACTCTTCGCATGCGTGGCATTGGTTCCAGCCGGCATACGGCTACGATCCGGAAGGTGCCTTCGCGGGTCGGCGCTACGATGCTTACACACTGACCAAGGGTGACGGCCGCGGTACATGGTGGGAAGGACTCGACCCACAGGAGCTCTACACCGGCCGTAACATCGTCATGCCGGATGGTATCCAGACCGTGGCGAACGCAAATGCGTGGCACGCCAGCGGCGATGGCAAGTGGCACGAGGAGCCGCCGCCTGCGAACCCTGCCTTCACCCGGAACTGGTTTCTGCGCTGCAAGGAGATGATCGACAAATACAAGCCGGACATGTTGTATTTCGATGACACAGAGCTACCACTCGGCCAGGCGGGCCTCGACATTGTTGCGCACTACTACAACGCAAATATGAGTTGGCACAACGGACACGAAGAGGCCGTCGTGGCAGCAAAGGAGTACACGCCTGCGCACATGGGTGCCACCATGCTGGACATCGAACGAGGTCGAGCCCAGGGAATTCTGGAAGCCCCGTGGCAAACCGATACTTGTATCGGCGATTGGCACTACCGCCGCTCCCTGTTTGAGGAGCACGCTTACAAACGTCCGAGCACGGTCGCGCAGATGCTGATCGACATCGTTAGTAAGAATGGCAACCTGATGCTCAACATTCCCGTGAGAGGAGATGGCTCCATCGATGAGGATGAGCACGAATTCCTACGCGATTTCGGTGCCTGGATGGCTGTTCATGGTGAGGCCATCTACGGGACGCGACCGTTTACGATCTATGGCGAAGGCCCTCCTGACGTGATAGGTTCACATAATTTCAACGAACTGAGATCAAGGCCATACACCGCAGAAGACATCCGGTTTACCTGTAAGGGAGATCAGCTTTATGCCTTCGCACTCGGCTGGCCATCGGATGGGGTGTTGCGTGTAAAGAGTCTCCACAAAGGCAACTCGGTTTTGCCTCAACCTATTGGCGCCATTGAGATGCTTGGATATAAGGGGCTGCTGAACTTTAAGCAGGACGCAGCATCGCTCGAAATCCGATTTCCTGCACGCAACCCGGAGGCCCTCGACGTTTATGCGTTGAAGATCCTTAGGTGAAGTACCCAAAATATAAGCTTAAACGCCAAGCCCCTTCACTTACTCCGAAGGCTTTCTCAATGCGGAGCGCCATATCCCCGGAAAAGATCAGCCTTGCCGTTGAGCAGGCTGGACAACCTACGTGCAATGCCGGCTCGTGCGCGAGGATTTGCCGCTAAGAACGCCCCGACGGGGCAGCGGCAAATCAGAACCAATATCTAAAGAGATAAATTAGATATTGAACTTCCTGCGCCCGTCTCCGCTGCTTTTGACGCTTTGGCCCTGGTAACGTCCACTTCCGGTTGAGGCAACTCCCATCCCGCCATGCCTTGTAACACGCGGTCGTCGTGCTTGATGGTGTTCACATGCCCATAGTGTTCCTCGATCATGTGGACGGAGGTTCCCATCTGTTCGGCAAGGAAATACACGTCCACACCTTCCTGCAATCGCAGCGTGGCGTAAGTATGCCGGAAGCAATACATCGAGCGCGGAACGCCCTGCGTTCCGCGCAAATTCGCTTCGTTCAGAAGATCGGCAATCAGTGAGTTGTAAAGAGTCTTTGCGGGCTTGCCCGTGATGTTGGTAAAGACTCTATCCTCTGGTTGCGTTGCTTTGGAGATGGCGCGGATGCGTTCCAGATAATCTCCAACACTCTTGGGCGCAACAAGCTTGCGCGATTTGCCCTTGCCTTGCACGAATAGGACGACAATCTCTCGTCCCTCGCGGTCTTTTGCGGGCATGATGCGCGCCAGCGGAGATTCTTCATCTCCGCTGGCCTCATGCCTGTATTGCAGGAGATCAGGATCATGTTGTAGGTGACGGTCCGATACCAGACGCTCGAAGGCTTATCGGTTTCACCAATCCACTTGCGGCCTACAGTCTGGAGCTTACGGTACTCTTCCAGCGTGAACTCATCCCGCCGCATCGTCTTGAGCTTTGGGCGCTCATCGAAGCGCTGGCTTGCGGAAACGTACCGTTTCTTGATGGCGTAATTCATCACCGCGCCGAAGATCGACATCTCAAAGCGGATGGTGGAATCGCTGATAAAGGGAATCGTTCTTTCTTCGGAAGGCTTGACCTCAATCGGTTTCAAAACTCGGATGCCCAAGGTCTGTTGAACCTTGGTGCGGCGCTCGGCTTCGTTATCCGCGAAGGTTTGGGCCATCTCTTCGCTGACCTCCCGAACGCCGTTGCGCTTGTTGCGCCCCGCGCCGTTCACCCGACGCCACGCTGGATAGCCGCCCCAAAGCTCATCCCCGATAAGGTGAACCTGCGTGGAACCGACATATCGGTCTAAAGCGCCTTCGATGATGGCGCGAACCTGAGCGCAGTCTCTCGCAGTCTTGTCGCGAGAAGCGGAGTCGAAGGATCTGCGGTCTGCCGGCCTCAACCACCATCCAACCGCAGATCCTTCGACTTCGCGCTGACGCGCTCCGCTCAGGATGACGTATCCGGGTATTTTGCGCGACGGCGATGGCATTTAAGACAGAGACACCCTAGTTCACGAAGCGACGCATCCTGACGTTCATTACAATTCCCAGCGCGAGGAAGGTGAACAGGATGGACGATCCGCCGTAGCTCATTAGCGGAAGCGGAATGCCCGTGACCGGCATCAGTCCGACCACCATACCAATGTTGACAAAGATTTGAAACAGGATGACCGCAACGGTCCCCATGATGATGTACGTACCGGGAAGATCGGCCGCCGTCTGGGCGTTCTGGATCAGGCGCATCAGGATGAGGAAGTAGAGCAGCAGGACCCCCATGGCTCCGACAAAACCGTGTTCCTCGCAGAAAGCAGCAAAGATAAAGTCCGTGTAGGGAATGGGAAGGAAGTCGCCCTGGGTCTGAGTTCCCTTGTTGGCGCCTTTGCCCCAAATCCCCCCGGAGCCGACGGCGATCAGAGATTGCCGGATCTGGTATCCCGAGCCCCTGGGATCGGAGTCCGGATCGAGAAAGGCGTTGATACGGGCCTGCTGGTAGGGCTTGAGGCGCTTCCCGCTCTTCCAGGCGATTCCTCCCAAAAGGACGACCATCAGGGCGATAACCCCAATCTGCTTCGGACGGATTCCTCCTAGAAACAGCCCTGAAACAAGGATGGGGAAGTAGGTCAGGGAGGTTCCCAGGTCAGGTTGGGTCAAAACGAGCCCCATGGGGACGCAGATGAGGGCGACTGCCTTTCCGATGTCGCGCCAAGACAGCTCCTTGCCGGCAAGATTCCAGAAATAACGGGCAGCGACGATGATGAGGACCAGCTTGACCCACTCAGAGGGCTGAAAGTGAATTCCTCCTCCGAGATTGATCCAGCGGCGCGCGCCAAGGACTTTCTGACCGGCAACTTTGACCGCAAGCAGGGAGAGGATACTAATTCCATAGGCCCAGGGAGCGATGTCGAGCAGCCGATGGTAGTCGATCATCGAGATCAGGAACATCAGCACCAGACCAATGGCAAGAAAGCCGATCTGCTTGTGGTCAAAGCCGTGGAATTTGGTGTGCACCGTCGCGGACTTGATCTCGAGCACGCTGATCACCGACAGCACGACTACGAATCCGAGCAGGACCCAGTCAAAATCGCGATAAGAGGAGAGACGAAACATCTTCAGAGTGTTGTATCAGTGTAGTTTGAGTTGAACGCGGTCGAAATGTTTAGTTGCTTTGCGGCGCTCCCTCGGGGGAGGCTGGTTCGCCATTCTGGCCGGGGGTAGCGACACCAGATGGAGCAGGTGGAGCAGCCTGGGCGATGCGGAGATTATTTTCCCTACGGCGCTGCTTGGTGACGTAGGCATTGATGATCTGGGCGCCGAGCTTGGCGGAGTTTGCTCCCCAGTCGCCGTTCTCCCACAGAACAGCGACGACAATGTCCGGATTCCGACGCGGGGCCATTCCCACAAACCACGCGTTCGGAACGGTCTTGTGGCCGCCACCGCTGCGCGCGAGGGCTGCATGGCTCATCACCTGCGCCGTACCGGTCTTGCCGGCAAAGTCGATTCCCTCCAGGTGCGAGGCCGCGGCGGTCCCGGTGACGGTTGTTGCGGCCATCGCATCGGTGATGATCTGCCAGTTCTCCGAAGTCATGGGGACCGTCTTCTCTCCCGAGCCTGGGAAGGTCTCATGGATAGCCTCAAGCTGATCGGGTGGAACCTCATCGGGAAAGACAAGATGCGGACGATGCAGAATGCCGCCTGAGGCGATGCCCCCGATGGCCCTGGCAAGCTGGAGAGGCGTCGCGGCAACGGCTCCCTGGCCGATGCCGACGGAGATCACCTCGCCGGCGTACCACTTCTCGTGAAAGGTCTTCATCTTCCAGGCAGTTGAGGGCATCGTGCCAGCCGCCTCGTCGGGCAGATCCACCCCCGTTCTCTCACCGAAGCCAAGTGCATCCGCGTACTTCGCGATGGTGTCGATCCCAAGCTTGTTGGCCAGCGTGTAATAGAAGACGTCACACGACCACGGGATCGCATGATCGATGTCGACCATCCCGTGGCGCTTGTCGCAGGCGAAGAAATGACCGTAGAAGGTGGCCCCGCCGTTGCACATGACGCGCAGGTTCTGGGCCTCGTTCTCCTCAAGCCCGGCGTAGGACATGATGATCTTGAAGGTCGATCCGGGAGCGAGCTGCGCCTGGATCGCCTTATCCAGCAGAGGATGGTCGGGGTTGTTGAGAATCTCGTTCCAGTAGCTTCGGCTGAGCCGGACGGAGAATTCGTTGGGATCGAAGGTGGGCCGGGAGACCAGCGCCAGAATCTCACCCGTATGCGGGTCCAGCGCGATGGCGGCGCCGGTTTTGCCCTCCATCGCCTTCTCGGCTGCCATCTGGACGTCGAGGTCAATGGTCAGGCGAATATCCTTGCCGGGGATGGCCATCGTCTCGCCCATCTGCCCGATCTCTTTTCCGTGAGAGTTGACGATGACATCGCGGCTTCCATCGACGCCTCGCAGAAGAGCGTCGTACGTGGCCTCGACGCCGGACTTTCCGACGACGTCGCCGGGCTGGTAGAAGGCGTACTTCTCCTTATTAAGGTCTTCTTCGGAAATCTCGCCCACGTAGCCGATCAGGTGTGCGGCGAAGCCACCGCGCGGATAGACCCTGCGCTGCTCCTCAAGGGTCTCAAGCTCTGGAAGCTCGTTACGGTGGGCCTCGATAAATGCCTGTTCGTCGGGAGTGATGTCCTGCTTGAGCGGAATGGGCTGATACTTCGGCGCCGATTGAAAACGCTTGACCGCCGCCTGGATCTGCTCGACTGTGAGGTGAAGTCCCGCGGCGATCATGGGAAGATCAGCATTCAGGTCTTTTATCTGTTCGCGCAAAAGATAGCAGGAGACGGACGGATAGTTGTCGACCAGAAGGCGTCCCTCGCGGTCGAAGAGCCTTCCCCGAGGCGCCATGACTGGAACCTTGCGGATGCGGTTGGCCTGGGCCAGCGCGCGGAAGTTGTCGGCGCTGACGACCTCAAGCCGCCACAGACCGATGGAGAGGACGAGCAGGACCGCGGCCACGATGTACTGGGCGATATGCAGTTTGGCCACCGGCAGCTTCTCTGCCTTTCCCGCGGCCAGCTCGGTTTGCGGATTCAGTTCCATATCTCTCCAGGGTATGAGACTTTGACGAACACGACGGTCACTCCGCTCGCTTGGTCCTGTCCAGCAAAAGGAAGACAGGGATAGCGATGAATGCGTTCGCCAGGGCGCGCAGAAGCTCCTGCCCCCAGTACAGGTGGAGCTGCGTAAGCCCCAGCAGCCTGCGGTCGATCAGAAAGAGAATCAGGCTGCTGAGGATCGAAAAGACAAAGTTCATCAGAAAACGGGTGGTGAGATTGTCGACATCCACCTGAATTCCGATGCTGGCCGCAATATAACCGATGACCGACTTCGCCATGCCATTGACCCCGATGGGACGGGCGGTCAGTGCATCCTGCAGCAACCCGATCGCGGCTCCTGTGATGGTTCCGACCGCGGGGCTGCGCCGAGAGACGGCAAAGAAGATCACCACGATGAGCGGAAGGTCCAGCATGGAAAAGCGCCAGTAAAGTTTGGACAGCAGGACCTGGAGGACGACAGCGGCCACGGGAACCAACAGGGCCACCACAGGGGAGAAGCTGTGCTCCTCGATCTCTCGGCGGGATGTATAGCTGAGGCTGGGCATAGAGATCAGTTGTCAGGACCGGGGTCCGCCGGCTTGGGGCGGAGCTCCGTTTCCCCCGGCGCAGTTGGAGCCGCACTGGAATTCTGTTCGCGGCTGGGTTGAGCTGAAGGTGTCGGAGCTGCCGGGTAGGTCGTCTCCTGATTTTCTGCTCCCGGCTTCAGAGAAGAGGCCGGAGGCGTCGCTCCGGGGGTGTAACGGTCGGGATGGAGCGTGGGAACCGGTTTCGGGACGGGAAGATTGACGGTCGCAGGAGTAACCGGGGCGGTGCCGTCCGCCGGCTTCTGGTCTTCATGAAGGCTGGGCAGTTTTTCGGCGATGATCTGTGCTGCCGACTGGGCAGCAGCCTCCTCGGCCGCCTCTTCTGCAGCGGCCTTTTCCTCTTCCATCTGCTTCGCTGTGGCCGCACCTTTAGCCAGGTCCTTCTGGGCCAGAGAAGGAAGCTGGTCCTGGGTTCCGGTGATCACGAGAACCTCCTCGAGCTGGAAGAGGTTAGCAGACGGCTTGATGGCGATCAGGGTGTAGGGCTGGTGGTCGGGATCGGGCGTGATGGACTCAATTGTTCCAACGTTGAGCCCGCGCGGGTAGATCTGGTCGCCACCCGAGGTCAACACCCTCTCCCCCGGCTTGATGCGGGAGTCCGGGGTCAGATTATTGATCACGACGTGGCCTTCCTGACTGCCGTGCAGGATTCCCCGGATGCGGGTGGAGGCCAGCAAAACACCGGCGCCAGAGCTGAGATCGTTAATCAGCAGAACCTGGGAGGTATGCGACATCGTCTCCCGGATCTTGCCGACGATGCCATCGGGCGTGATAACGGCCTGGTCCACCTTCAACCCATCCTCACTGCCTTTATCAATGTAGAGAATACGGGATTGATCGGTGCCGCTGGTGCCGATGACCTGGGCCGCCACGGTGGAGGTTACATAATGACGCTGGAAGTTCAACAGGGTCTGAAGGCGCTGCCCCTGCAGAGCATCCTGCGCCAATTCTGCCTGTTCCAGACGGAGGCGGGCCACCTCGTCTTTCAGCTCCCGGTTCTGCTGACGGGTATTGCGAAGGTCGATGTAGTTGGACCAGGCATAGCGGATGTTGAAACCGACTCCATGAAAGAGTTTTTCCACAGGTGCGATCGCTCCGACAACCCAGGTGCGAAGCAGAGTAACCTTCTTCCCTTCCGGCGCGCCGCCGTCGGGAGCCTGGCGTACCTGGATGGCCAGACCGATGGTCTGCGCCAACAGCACAATCACCAGGACCAGCACATTTTTGAATCGTGTGAAGAAGGACTCCATGGATTTCTTAATTATCCCGCGAGTGTCGATCCCGTGCAGACTCCGGGGTATAGCGCTTTTGGGTCACAAGCCCAGATTGGAAGCGATCAGAAGAGAGTTGAGGCAAACCGGACCAGCCCCTCGCGCCAGAGGATATAGCTGTGCGTTCCCTCAGGCTCCTCGAGCTGGACCTTCTGTCCTTTTTTGCTGAGCCAGGCGGCCAGGCGGCGATTGCTCTCCAGCAGTTCATCATCCTTGCCGCAGACCATCCAAACAGGTCTGGCAGAGGGGCTAAAGTGTAACAGGTCGACGTCGAACTTCAGATCTTTCAATGCGGAGCTCTCACCGCCAACCCATCCGAAGCGTTCCGGATGGCCCAGCCCGATCATCATGCTCTCCAGCCCGCCCATGGACGCCCCCAGGATAGCGGTTCCCTCAGGATCTTTGCGAACGTTATACGTCGACGAGACCTGAGGCATGACTTCGTTGAGCAGAGCCTTTTCAAACAGCCGCAGATTCCGCTTCACCGCAGCCGGATCGTTCCATAGGTCGTAGTCGTCGGCAAAATGCATCTCGCCGTATCCCAGCGGCATGACGACGATCATGGGCCGGGCTTTCTTCTGAGCGATCAGGTTGTCGAGGATCAGGTTGGCCTGGCCGAAGCGGTTCCAACTGTCCGGACGATCTCCCCAGACGTGCAGCAGATAGAGGACAGGATAGGGCTTCGCTTTCGGGTCGTATCCGGGTGGGGTATAGACGACGAAGCTGCTGCGGTTCCCCGGCAGACCGACGACGTATTTTGTGACGTACTCGTGCGTGGTCACGGCACCGCGAGGAGCACTTGCCTGCTCCCAGGGCTCCGGTGGACGTCCCGGGATCAGCAGAAGATCGTTTCCGTAGCGCCTCGAGGAGCTCTGAGGATCGTGCACGGTCTGAGGCTTGCCGTCGAGGGCGAAACGATAACCGTAGATCTCTGGGCGCAGAGGTCCAGTGGTAACGCTCCATATGCCATTTGGCTCTTTATGCATCGGAATGCGGGCAGCGCGATTTTCAAGGACCAGCTCTACACTTCTGGCTGCAGGCGCGAAGTAGCGAAAGGTGACAGTATGGTCAGCGTGAATCTCGGTCGATCGAAAACTGGGCGCGGGCTGCGCGGGCACTGGACGGCTGAGAAAAAGTCCCAGGATGACCAGGACCCAGGTGCGGAATGCCTTGCATACCTTGTTGGAACGGCAGGTCATCAACGACAAGTGTAGCGGATGTCGCCTGTAATCCTGAATGTGCAGCGCATAATAGATGGGATGCCATTTCGCTCCGGTTTCGTCTCTATCATCGGCCGCCCCAATGCGGGCAAATCAACTCTGCTGAATGCGCTGCTTGGCCAGAAGCTAGCCATCGTTACCCATAAGCCGCAGACGACGCGCACGCGCATTCATGGGGTGCTGGAGGCGCCGCTGCGCAAGAAGAGCCGCACCGATCCGGGCCGGCCGGCGTCACAGGTTGTGCTGGTCGATACCCCCGGCATCCATAAAGCAGCCACACACCTGGACCGACGCATGATGCAGGAGGTGCAGGATGCACTGGAGTCGCGCGACCTGGTGCTGTTCCTGGTGGACTCGACACATCGGCTTCCGCGCGAGGAAAACGACCGAGAGGATAAGTCGCCGGGAGCGGCAAAACGGAAGCTCTCCGCGGCCGAGGACGAGTTTGCCTTGTCCTTTGTGAAGACGCTTACCTGTCCCGTGATCCTAGTGCTGAACAAGATCGATGCGGTTCCAAAGGCCGATCTGCTGCCGCTGATCGCGCACTGGAGCTCACTCCATAACTTCGCGGCGGTCATTCCGATCTCAGCCCGAAAAAAACAAGGTTTAGATCTTCTGCTGGACCAGGTCGTGGCGAAGCTGCCGGAGGGCAGGCGTTATTTCCCGAAGCATCAGCTGACCGATCAGCCGGAGCGGTTTCTTGTCGCTGAGATCATTCGCGAAAAGATTCTGCTGCTGACGGGGGAGGAGGTTCCTTACGCCACGGCGGTCGTCGTCGAAAAGTTTGAAGAACCCGCCTCAATGAGGAAGATGAAGGATGGCAAGCTGCCGGTCACAAAGATCGCCGCGGCGATCTTCTGCGAGCGCGCCGGACAGAAGGCAATCCTGATCGGCAAGGGCGGCGAGATGCTGAAGCGCATCGGCACGACTGCGCGCAAAGAGATCGAATCGCTGCTGGGCACGCGGGTCTTCCTGGAGCTGTTCGTCAAGGTGCAGGAAGACTGGAGAAGCTCCAGCAGCTTTGTTGAGGACCTCGACTGGCGGCGGCAGTTGGAAGAGATCGCCATGAAGCAGCCCAAGGAGTAAGGGACTGTCATCCAACTCACCGTCTGCTTGCATTTGATTTACGGAATATCTCTAAAGGTGTCATTTCGGCCGAAGCCTCTCACCGTTTTAGCGTGAGAGGCGCAGTGGAGAAATCTGCTTCTCCACCGGAGCCAGGAGGAGTCCCGGGAGAACAGCAGATTCCTCCACTCCGCTGCGCTACGGTCGGAATGACACCTTCAAAAAGAACGGATGTTCCATGACCAGTCGGATGACTCATCCGAGGAATGCGCGGTGCGACTTGACGCCCCTCCGGGGAGTTCATATCCTCCTCGCATCTATAGAATTGCGAGACTACGGCTCGGAGATTGCGGTTCCGGCGTTAGCGATAACGGAATGCAGGACCAGCCCGCATTAGGACAGAACAACGGAGAAAGGTGGAGACGGTTGCGCGATAACAATTCCGGCTGGGAGATGAATCGCAGAAAATTTGTGAAGTTTGCGGCACAGGCGACCGCGGCTGCGGCGCTGCCGGTCGTTGCAAGGGCTGAAACGGCGACGAAGTACAAACCATTCACGCTCGGCCTGCTGATCAAACCGTTTCCCAATCCTGAAGAGAAGATCGCGCTGGTGCGCCGGCTCGGCCTCTCCACGTGCTTCCTCTCCGTGGACGACTACATCGGCAAGTTCACGCCGGATTTGGTGCGCAGGATGCGCGACTCCCTCGACAAGCACCAGGTCATTGCGACGACCGCTGAGGTGGTGCGCCCGGAGCCGCTGAAATGGAACTTCCTCGATGGCCCCTCGACGATCGGCATCGTTCCGCCGAAGTATCGCGCTGCACGCATCGACGCGCTCAAGCAGACCTCGGACTTTGCAAAGCAGCTCGGAATCGACAAGATTCAGACGCACTGCGGCTTTATGCCGGAGAATCCGCGAGACCCGCTCTATCCGGAAACCGTTGCGGCGATTAAAGAGCTGACACTGCACTGCGCCGGGAACGGACAGAGCTTCCTTATGGAGACCGGCCAGGAGACCCCTACGACCATGTTGCGGGTGATTAAGGACGTCAATCATCCTGCTCTGGGTGTGGGCCTCGATACGGCCAACCTGATTCTGTACGGCAAGGCAAACCCTGTCGATGCGATCAAGATCCTTGGGCCGTACATCCGCGCCATGCATGCGAAGGATGGCAAGTGGCCCACGAATCCCATGGAACTGGGCCAGGAGGTCGTGATCGGGAAGGGTGAGGTCGACTTCGCCGCAGTCTTCAGCGGTCTGAAAGCTGTGGGCTATCAGGGTGCCGTCACCATCGAGCGCGAGACCTCAGGACCGCAGCAGATTGAGGATGTCCGCGAGGAGAAGATGTACCTCGAACGGATTCTCGCCCAACAAAAGATCTCGTAGACAAAAGCCATATAAAAAGGAAATCGCGAATGGATCGACGGAAGTTTGTGCAGGGAGCTGCTACCGCATACGGATTGATGATCGTAAAACCGGAGACTGCATTCGGATATGCGGCCAATTCGCGGGTTCGCTGGGGATTGCTGGGATGCGGCCGGAGAGGAACCTCTGTCGCAACCTCGTTTGCGAAGAATGCGGGCGTGGAGATCGTCGCGCTGGCCGACATCTTCCCGGACCAGCTCGCAACCGCGAAGACGCACTTCGATGCTGTGAATGCATCGCTCAATCTTCCGTCCATCGACAAACAGCGCATGTTTCGCGGGCACGAGGCTTCCCACGCCATCGCAGCCTGCAAGGACGTCGATGCCGTGCAGATCTCGACGCCACCGTTCTTTCATATCGAGCACCTCGATACCGTTACGGCCGCAGGCAAGCATGCGTATTGCGAGAAGCCGACGGGAGTCGATGTTCCGCAGACCCGTCGCGCTCTTGATATCGCCCGCCGCGAGAACGGCAAGGTAAGCATGGCTGTCGGATTCCAGATTCGCTCCGCACCGCCGTTCGTGGAGCTTACGCGACGGATTCATTCCGGTCAGATAGGAGATATCGCGCAGATCGCAGCGTTCTACAACGCTCCCCCTGCGGTCATGGTCGACAAGGGAGCGCCTTCGTCCGATGAGTATCGCCTTCGCAACTGGCTGCTGTACCGGAACCTCTCGGGCGACATTCTGCTGGAGCAGAACATTCACGTCATCGATGTCTGCAACTGGGTGATGAAGACGCATCCGGTGTCCGCGTTTGCGAAGAGCAGCCGCAAGGTCGTCAAGAACCCGGGCAATACGTCCGACAACTACGAGGTGATCTTCACCTATCCGGACGGTGTGGAGCTGAGCTTCTCATCGACGCAGTTCAACAAGAACAACTTCTTCGATGTTTCCGAACGCTTCTTCGGTTCCGAAGGACTTGCCGATGCCCCTTACAGCGGAGCCCTCCAGATACGCGGCACGCAGCCGTGGGTGTGGAGCTCCGGCAACGGCGTCAGCACAGGGCAGTTTGCTGCGAACGGATCGTTCAGCGACAATCTGGCGGAAGCCGACTCCATGAAGGACCAGGACTTCGTACAGAGCATCGTATCGGGCAAGCTGCAGAATCAGATCGCAGCAGGAGTCGACACTGCCCGCAGCTGCATGATGGCACGTAAATCCGCAGAGACGGGGCGCAGCGTCACGTGGCAGGAGATCGAGGCCGACACGGAGGCCTATTCGCTCGGAATGGATCTGAAGCAGTTCACTTAGTGATCTTCTGATCCGTCATTCTTCGCATTGCTCAGAATGACGAGGTATCAGCGACGACACCGGAGCGAGAGCAGCTCTGTGGCTATTCCTTCATGTTTACGCCGAGAGCCTTCATCTTGCGATAGAGATGGCTGCGTTCCAGCCCAAGGCCTTCGGCTGCGCGACTGACGTTGCCGTGGACTTCGTCCAGCTTTTTGAGGATGAACTCGCGCTCGTACGCTTCGCGCGCTTCAACGAGGGTTGAGAACTCGTCAGTCTTCGTGTTGATCCTGCCGGACTCCGTCAACTTGGGGCCACGATAGACCAGCATCGGCAGATGCTTCTTTTCGATGCGATGCACCTTGGGATTGAGGATGAGGACTCGCTCGACAAGGTTGCGAAGCTCCCGAACGTTGCCGGGCCAGTGATATTGGCGCAGAGCATTCAGCGCCTCTTCGGTCATCTCCAGCCGGGGGCGGCCATAGCGCGGCCCGAACTCGTCGAGGAACTCCTTCACAAGCAGCGGGATGTCTTCTTTGCGATCGCGCAAAGGAGGCACGTAGAACGGAATAACATTCAGGCGATAGAAGAGGTCCTCACGGAAGTTGCCGCGGGCGATCTCTTCTTCAAGGTCCTTGTTGGTGGCAGCGATCACACGCACATCGACGTGAACCGGGTGAGATGCGCCCACGGGAAGGAATCGCTGCTCATCGAGAGCGCGAAGCACCTTGGCCTGCGTCTTGAGGCTCATGTCGCCGACCTCGTCGAGAAACAGCGTGCCGCCGTCGGCGCGCTCGAAGGTGCCGCGTTTCTCCGGAGGCCCGCCGGGCACGGCGCCGTGACGGTAGCCGAAGAGTTCGCTCTCGATATAGTCCTCGGGGATGGCGGCGCAGTTGAGTTCGATGAAGGGACGATCCTTACGCAAGCTGGCTGCGTGCATGGCTCTTCCGATCAGCTCTTTTCCGGTGCCGCTCTCGCCGAAGATCAACACGCGTCCGTTGGTCGGGGCCATCAATTGAATCTGCTGCCGCAGGGCCTTCATGGCGACGCTCTGTCCGGTCACGTTGCCCTTTGCAGAGAGTTGCCGCGCAAACTCGGCGTTGTCAGCGCGCATCTGGCGGGCACGCATGGCGTTGCCGATCACAATCAGCGTGCGCTCGAGCGACAGAGGCTTTTCAAGGAAGTCGTAGGCGCCAAGCTTGGTGGCCCGCACGGCGGCTTCGATGGTTCCATGTCCGCTGACAATGACGACCTCGGGAACACCGGGGCTTTCCATCCTGCGAATCTCGCCCAGCGTCTCCAGGCCGTCACGGTCCGGCAGCCAGATGTCGAGCAGGACGACGTCGTAGTCGGCATCGCGAATCAGCTCCAGCGCCTCACTCGCGGTCGCGCAAGTAGTCACCAGGTATCCTTCCTCGCGAAGAATACCTTCGAGCGATTCGCGAATCTCTGCCTCGTCATCGACGATCAGTACATGGTTCACGCCGTAACACCTCCATCTCCGCTTACCACGGCTGCCGTCTCCGATTCGCCATCCTGGCCGATGGCAGGGCGCAGCTCAATGATGAACTTCGCTCCTGCGGGAACATTCTTTTCGGCCCGGATGGTCCCCTGATGCTCCTGAACGATCTTTGCCGCGATCGCAAGGCCGAGGCCGGTGCCCCGCTCCTTGGTGGAGAAATATGGGAGAAACAGCCTTTCGCGCATCTCGTCGGTCAGCCCTGAGCCTGTATCGGCGACAGTCAGCTCGACCATGCCGTTTTCGAGCAGACCGGTCGAAATCCGCAGCTCGCGCAGCAGGCTGGACTGCATCGCCTCGGCGGCGTTATCGATCAGGTTGCCGAGCGCACGCTTGAGGGCCTCGGGATCTGCCATCACCAGCGGAAGTCCCCTCGCCATCCGCTGAATCACTGTAATCGTCTGCATCCGTCCGGCAAACATCGCCAGCGAGTTTTCGACGATGGTGTTGAGGTCGGCAGGGCGGGGTTTGGCGGTTGGAAACTCCGCCAGCGCAGAGAACTGATCAACGAGCGACCGCATACTTTCAACCGAGCCGGAGATGACCTCGCTGCAGCGGCGAATGACCTGCGGCGACGGCGATTCAATCTGGTGGAAGCGCAGCGTCTCTGAGAGGCGATCGATGTGACGTCGAATTTGTTCTGCGCTCAGGCCGATGGGAGTCAGCGGATTCTTGATCTCGTGGGCGACGCGACGCGCAACCTCTTTCCATGCCGATTGCTTCTGCGCATGCAGCAGTTCGGTCGCATCTTCAATCACCAGTACGTAGCCGCGATGTTCGCGCCTTGGCCGTTCCTTGATGGCGGCCGTCTCCAGTAGAGCCACGGTAATCAGAAGATTGAGGGTGCCGCTCAATCCCTCCGAGTGAGGCGCCGCCAGCTCGATCTCGCTTGACGCCGTGCCCATGCGGTGACTGCGGCGAATCAGCCGATCAAGAAGTTCGACCAGATCAGCGGGAAATACCTCTTTGATAGCCAGGCCGAGAAACGGCCTCTGTCCTCCCGGATCGATCAGTTCACTGAGAGCACGATTTGTCAGCAGTATCCTGCGATCGGAGTCGAGCATTGCGACCCCGTTGGGGATCGTCTCGAGCATGGTTTCCAGTTCGCCGCGACGGGCCTCCAGCGCTGCATTGGCCGCGCTCAACTGCACGGTAGATTCCTCTACCGCCCGGCGGCTACCTTCAAGATCGGCGGCCATGAGATTGAAGCTGCGAACCAGTTCGCCAAGCTCCTGCGTGGCGCTCTCCTGGACGCGGCGAGCGTAATCGCCGGCAGCGATGGCGGCCATCGCATCGGCCAGGGCCTCTACCGGTTTGGTGACCTGTTTTGAAAGATGCAGCGCGAGCCAGCTGGAGGAGAACAGCGCGAGGCACGTCATCATCAGCAGCAGGAGCATGTAAAGATTGCGAAGCTGGCGCCGGCTGCGGAAGAGCGTCCAGTAAGTATCGGCCGCTGAACGAAGCGTCGACATTGTGTCCGCAAGACCATGGGGCATGGGCAGCCCAACCACGACCATCACGCTATCCCGCGCCGTCGCCGTGCCGAGGGCATAATCTGTATCGCCCACGCTGAAGACGGGCGTGTCGCTGCGCCGCGCAGTGGCGAAGATAGCTCCGTTTCGCGAGATGCCTCCGTTGGAGGAGACAATTTCGCCGCCTTTCTTCTGGCTATTATCCGAAGCGGACTCAGGCGCCCAGGGTTTTACCCGCACGACGGCACTGCCTTCCGGGACTTGGAAAGATGCGATCAGCTGCTGATCGCGATAGACAGCGACAAATCCGCTCTGCAGCGTAATCTCATGGCGGCGCAGCACGCCCTGCACCTCAGCGCTGTAGGCCGCTAGTGGCGCGGCGGTCACATCAGGAAGCGTGGTTGCGATCGATTCGGCCTCTGCACGCGCATTGGCTGTGGTGTACCGGGCCAGTTCGAAGGCCATGTTCGTGCTGGCGTCACGCATCTCCGTCACTGGCTGCGAAAACCAGCGCTCAACGGCGCGATTCAACAGCAGATAACTGAAGGCGAACATGAAGGAGATGGGCAGCAGGCTGACGAGGACTGCCCCCCATAGCATGCGGGTGCGCAGCCTGGTTCCCATCACATTGCTGCGCTGATCCGCATATAACTTCAACACGTTACGGACCAGCATGATCAACACTGCGACAAACAGCAGGAAGGCGACGATGGACAGTCCCGTGTAGATGAAGATCTGTCCGGTCGTCTCCGGATCGAGGAAGCGCTTGTTGAACGCATTGAGAGCTGCCAGGGCCGCAAACAGCACAAGCAGGCAGGTTCCCAGCGCGATGCTCAGTACCTTCCGCCTGCTATCGTTCATCGAAGACCTCCGCGGGGCAAACTACAGCAGCTCTGCCACGCTCTTCCAGTCGCGCTTCTGGGCGGCGGCTACAGCCTCATAGGTCAGCACGCCACCATAGGTGTTGACTCCCTCTGCGATTCCCTTGTCCTCACGGATGGCCTCACGGGCTCCGAGCTTCGCCAGCTTCATGACATAGGGGAAGGTGGCGTTGGTAAGGGCAAGCGTCGAGGTATTCGGAACCGCAGCAGGCATATTGGTCACGCAATAATGCACGACGCCATTTATCTCGAAGGAAGGATCGCTGTGCGTGGTCGGATGCGCCGTCTCGATGCAGCCTCCCTGGTCGATGGCCACGTCAACGATGACTGCGCCCTTCTTCATCTTTTCGACCATTGCTCGGGTTACGATCTTTGGAGCAGCCGCACCTGGAATGAGTACGCCGCCGATCAGCAGGTCAGCCTCACTCGCCGCGCGAGCGATATTGTAGCTATTCGACGCCACGGTAAAGACGCGCCCGTTGAAGATGTCGTCCAGCTCGCGCAGGCGGTTCAGGTTCAGGTCGATCAGGGTGACCCTGGCACCCATTCCGAGAGCGATCTTTGCAGCGTTGGTGCCCACAATGCCACCACCGATGATGCAGACCGATGCCGGAGGAACGCCCGGAACACCGCCCAGCAGCAAGCCGCGCCCGCCGTGTTCTTTCGTAAGGTATTCGGCGCCAACCTGGACGCTCAACCTGCCTGCGACCTCGCTCATGGGGGTCAGCAGCGGCAGTGCCCCGGCGCGGTCACGCACGGTCTCGTAGGCGATCCCTGTAACCTTCTTTTCAAGCAGAGCATCTGTCAGTTGTTTCAGTGGAGCGAGGTGCAGGTAGGTAAAGAGGACGAGTCCCTCGCGAAAGTGGCGATACTCGGTTTCAATGGGCTCTTTCACCTTGACCACCATGTCGGCCAACCGCCAGACATCATAGGCCGAGCCCACGATCTCAGCTCCGGCATCCTGATACTCGTCGTCGGGCATTGCCGAGAGAGCACCGGCGGTATGCTCGACCAGCACCTTATGGCCTGCCTCAACCAGAGCCTTTACACCCGCAGGAGTGATACCGACCCGGCTTTCGTGATCCTTTACTTCCTTCGGGACCCCAATGATCATCTTCTCGACACCCCAGAATTGATTGTATCTATTTCAGGCACTCAGCTATCCTGACCTTAGGTATGGGCCTCCCCAATCGCGAGACAGTCAGTTTTCCGCAGACCACCGCCTCTGTCCTGCTGGACCTCATCCGTGGTTTAGCAGCAATACTGGTTCTGCTCTCTCATTGGAAGATTCTTTACTTTGTCGATTATCCGAAGATTCCGTCCCACCGGATTTTTTTCGCTTTCCCCTATGTTCTGGCAGCTGCGGGGCATCAGGCCGTCCTCATCTTTTTCGTTCTGAGCGGATACCTGATCGGGGGCAGCATTTTTCGATCCGTCGATCGAGGCGCCTGGAGCTGGAAATCCTACCTGACCCACAGATTCGTCCGCCTCTGGGTCGTTTTGATTCCAGGACTGGTGCTGGGCGGCCTGCTGGATTGGACCGGCATGCATCTCCGGCTGACTCAGACTCTTTACAGCGTTCCGAGCCCTAAGACACACAGTCTCGATATCGCACACACCCTGGCGCCGCATATCTTTTGGGGAAATGTGGCGTTTCTACAAACCGTTCTGGTGCCGGTCTTTGGTTCGAATGGATCCCTGTGGAGCCTTGCAAACGAATTCTGGTATTACCTTCTATTTCCACTTCTTTGGCTGGCTCTTACACGCAATTCCAAAACCCCGGTTTCACTCGTTCGCCGGATCATTTATCTATGCCTATTCCTTGCGCTCGCATGGTTTTTACGATCGTCCCTGCTTAATCTCTTCCCGGTCTGGCTCGCCGGCACTCTGCTTGCGCGTATCCCTCCGCCCTCTTTCGGGCCGAAGATAAGGGCGACGTGCGCGCTGCTTTATTTCGTCCTGTTGATGCTGAGCACAAAAGTTCACGCACTGCCCGGCCTTGAACAGGATTATGTCCTCGGCATTGTCACCTTCTTTTTCTTCTGGAGCATCCTTTCCGCCCGTGAACGAGCTGCGGATTCACGATTCACTCACTTCTCCCGGAACATCTCACGATTTTCCTACACCCTTTACGTCGTTCATATGCCGGCATTGCTGTTTCTCACGGCTCTTTTTGCCGGATATAACCTGTGGAGTCCCACTGATCTTCGCCACCACGCAATGGCTCTTGTGATTCTGGCTGCAGTTCTCCTGTACGCGTGGATCATCGCAACGTTTACCGAGTTCCGGACAGATCGCGTGCGGCGCTGGGTGGAAAATCTGCTGGGAGCCGACCGCCCCCACCAGAAGTCCTCTTCTGTCGCGGTGCAATCCAAGGGCTGAGGACTCGGCCATGTCTGGAATCCGAACCGGCAATGGTCTACGTTGAGGATGAATTCCGTCTTCAACACACAACAGAATTCAACTGCTCTTTATCCTGATTAGAATGCGAGCACATGCCAACTCCCCAACGACACTTCGCCCCCATTGATTTCAAGTCGCGGTTCCCAGCTCTCGACGGAATCAGGGCATTGGCCATTGTTATGGTTTTTGCTTTCCATTACGGAGGCGGAACGCATGGCGGCACTTTTTTAAATCTGATCAACCAGATCAGGCTGCGAGGATGGACCGGCGTTGACCTCTTCTTTACGCTATCGGGCTTTCTGATCACCGGGATTCTGTACGACACACGAACGGACTCGCACTTCTTCAAGCGCTTTTTTGCCCGACGCAGCGTGCGAATCTTTCCGATCTTCTACCTCGTCCTGCTGATATTCGCGATCCTGACTCCGATCCTTCACTACCAGTGGAAGATTGGACATGCGCTGTTTCCTTTTTACCTGGGAAACCTCTCCCTGGCGGCAGACCCCTCGCTTGAGACGATCCAGTCGGCGACACATCCAGCCTGGTCAGCGCATCTGGTGCACTTCTGGACCCTGTGCGTTGAAGAGCAGTTCTACCTTATCTGGCCGCTGGTCGTGTGGCTGGTTCGCGACCGCATTCGGCTGATCCGGATCGCCGGCGGCCTTTCCGTTCTGGCGCTGTTGCTCCGTGTCGCCATGGTGGCAACGGTTCCCGTGTCCAAGCTGGACACATGGATGGCCCACCAGCTTCCGTTCCGGATGGATTCCCTGTTGCTGGGCGCCATCCTGGCGCTTGTTCTTCGCGGGCCCAACTCTGATACGTGGCAGCGGCAATGCAGATGGTGTTTCCTGTCGTCGATCCTGGCTTTCATAGGGCTTTCAATCGCTGCCCCCCAGGAAAACGCTCCCTGGCTAAACACCATTGGTTTCTCACTACTGGCGCTGATGTCGGCAGGGCTTATCGGAGCGACCCTGCGGCCTGGGTCCCCCGCTTTCCGCCTCTTCAACCTGAAACCCCTGAGGACACTGGGCAAGTATAGCTACGGCTTTTACGTCTATCATCTGCTCTGGGCCGGGGCTTGGGCAGCCCTCATCAGCGATCTGACCCATCGATTTCACTCCTCCGTCCTGGCGAACGCCATCTCCGATGTCCTTAACTTTGTCGTGACGTTCTTTGTGGCAAAGATCAGCTACGACTTCTTCGAAGTCCGCTTCCTGCGATTCAAGAAGAACTTCGAATACGATTCCGAGCTCCGGGAGCATAAAACAAACTTCGCAGAAGAGCTGAAGGCCTGATCCGTGGGATAGGCTGGACATGAGCCGGCAATGGCTCTCCCAAATCGGGCTTCAGTGACGTCTCAGGCACCCCACAGCGCTTGCATCTCGCCGTACAATAACCCTAACTATCGTCCATCAGAAGGCCCGCACCCCGAATGCCCTCGAATTCGTTCAACACCCGGTACTCCCGCATCCACAACATGCGGTCTCTTTTCAGCTTGTTTTCCAGTGACTTAGCGATTGATCTGGGGACCGCCAATACCCTCGTCTTTGCCCGCAGCAAGGGCATCATCGTCAACGAGCCCTCCATCATCGCCGTCAACAAGGTGACGAACGAGGTCGAGGCCGTCGGTAAAGAAGCCAAGGAGATGCTCGGCCGCACGCCGGGTAACATCGTTGCCATCAAGCCGATGAAGGACGGCGTCATCGCCGACTTCCGGCATACCGAGAAGATGCTGAACTACTTCATCCAGAAGGCGCATAACCGCAAGATGATGGTTCATCCCCGCATCGTCATCGGCGTTCCTTCCGAGATTACGCAGGTGGAAAAGCGCGCCGTCATGGATTCGGCCTACCGCGCCAAGGCATCGGAGGTGCACCTGGTCGAGCAGGCGATGGTCGCCGCCATCGGGGCCGGTCTGCCAATCACCGAGGCGGGCGGAAACATGGTGGTTGATATCGGCGGTGGAACGACTGACATTGCCGTCATCTCGCTGGCCGGCATCGTCTACTCGCGCTCCGTCCGCATGGCCGGCAACCAGATGGACGAGGCCGTCATCACCTACCTGAAGCGTAAGTACAACCTGCTGATCGGCGAGCGCACCGGCGAACAGATCAAGATGCAGCTTGGATCGGCCTTTCCGCTGGACAAGCCGCTCTCCATGGAGGTCAAGGGACGCAACCTGATCGAAGGCGTGCCAAAGACCATCACTATCGACGACTCTGAGATTCGCGAGGCGCTATCAGAGTGCATCTCGACGATCATCAATGCCATCCGCGTGGCCCTGGAGCGGACCCCGCCGGAGCTTTCGGCCGACATCTCCGACCGTGGCATCGTGCTGACCGGCGGCGGCGCCCTGATCAAGAATCTCGACAAACGCATCCGCGAAGAGACGGGGCTGCCAGTCTCGATCGCAGACGATCCTCTCGCCTCGGTCGTACTTGGGACAGGCAAGATGCTCTCCGACTTCAACCTTCTGCGGAAGATCTCGATCGATTAAGTCTGGTTCAACGGATTCATTCACGGAAAAGCCCGGCGGACCGCCGGGCTTTTTTCATTTCGTCCGGCCAGAAGGCGGAAGACGCCAGAGCTTACCCACCGAGGATGAAGTAGACGTCACGGCATTGGTGAAGCATCCTGAACTGCATCAGCCTCTTTGCCCGCCTCTTCACTCTCCGCCGCTATCCTGCTCAGGCTGACCTGTTCCACCTGCGCGAAGATCAACCCCGCCGGGATAATGCAGAGGAAGGTCACCACCAGCAACAACGCACCACATGCTGTCGCCGCCTCAATGGGAGCGCCGTAGAAGGTGTGCATCGCCGCCGCCGTTACGGCAATCTGCGTAAACCACCCTACGATAGGCAGCTGCAGCAGACTTCCTCCAATACTCGCAGCCATCAGCAGCATGGCCCGTGAAAAGGACAGGTTTGCCAGCTCCGGCGTCTGGACGAAGGCATGCGCCGTCTGCACATACGCTGAAGCGATCATGCCCCACATCAGCAGCGAGATCACCGTGACGACGATCAACTCCCGCCAGCTCTTCAGCGCATTCAGGCCCTCGCGGAATCCAATGATCTTGTCGGCGATGCTTTGCGCGGCGTTTTCGGAGAGCGGGTTCAGGACCGCTTTCGCAAACCCCGCTACGACGCCGCCAGCCACTCGCACCGCAATAGCGAACAGCGCGATAAACAGCGTAAATGCCAGGCTCCACAGCCCGGCGCGCATGAAGACCTGCTGATGGGGCATATTCTTCGGCATGAAGGCCAGTGCCGTCGAAAAGATCACCGCCGCCGCACCCAGGTCGAACATCCTCTCCAGCGTGTACACCGCGACCTGCGAGCTGAGCGGAAGCCCGATCTTGCGAGCCACAAGATACGGCCGCGTCAGGTCCGCCAGCCGTCCGAAGAGAGCTACCGCCGTAAACCCGATAAACTGCGGACCGATCAACGCGCTGGCCTTCACCTTTTTGGTAGGCTCTACCATTACGCTCCAGCGCACGGAACGAAGCCAGTACGTCGCGTAAATCAGCGCAATTCCCGCGACGGCGTGACCGCCCTGAATGTGCCGCAACTGTTCGCCGAAGTTTTTCCAGTCGAAATGGATCCGGTCGCGATAGACAAAGACAATCACCGCGAGCACAGCAATAAGAACCGCCCACAGGACTCCGCTTCGTCTCTTCATGGAAAAGTTTCCCTTCGCTTCTGCTAATCGTTATTGCTTCGTGCGTGCAACCTGCTCGTTCGAGCCCGAGCTTCGCTTTCGGCGGTTGAACTCGCGGATGACACGGGCCACATATGCTCGCGTCTCCGCATAAGGAGGAATCCCGTGGTATCGGTCCACCGCCGCCGGTCCGGCATTGTAGGCAGCCAGCGCCAGGGCAACATTATTGTGGTAGCGGGTCAGCAGCATATCCAGGTACGCTGTTCCGCCGTTGATGTTGTCCTTCGGCGCAAAGGCGTCTTCCACTCCCAGCTTCTGTGCCGTCGCAGGCATCAACTGCATCAGGCCCTGTGCGCCAACCCGGGAGACGGCTCGAACACGCCCACCGCTCTCGGCCTTGACCACGCTCGCCAGCAGATCGGAGTCGATATTATGCTGCCCTCCCGCGCTGGCCAGCATCGTGTGCATCTCTTCCCGCGTAAGCGTCGTGACTGCGGGGCTCTGTGCCGAGGAAGAGGCCGGGGATGGAGTTTCGAGAATCACCGGATTATCGGGAACCGGCTCGACCCGCACGACTGCATCGGCTGCAACATCCATGTAGTTCGCCGTGGTGGAGCTTGAATCCGGCGAGACAAGATAGAGCCGCACATGGTCCCCATGCGTCTCCTGCCGTGCGCAATCCAATTCAAAGCCGTTCCGCAGGGTTACATGCTCGGCGGCATGTGCCATCGGGCTTGGCAGCAGGGCCATCGCAGTCAAAACGCCCTGCCAGCCGAACGACCTGAATCGCAGTCTCACATCCAAAAGCCTATCATCCGGCCCCGGATCGATCCTTTACACCAAAGACGGATGTGGCTCCTCGGCCAGCGCTGCCTCCAGGGCAACCGCTACGCCATCTTCTGTATGGCGCCTGCCCATCACCCAGCCTCGCGCAGCTCCCACATCCTTCAGGTCTTCCGGGGCGTTGGCCATCAACACGGCCTGTCCCGCCATCTCCAGCATGGAGACGTCATTCCAGTTATCGCCGATCGCCAGAATCTCCACCGGGTCGATTCCGCGGCTCTCAGCCAGGCTCAGGACTGCTCCTCCCTTGCTGCAGCCTGCCGGCAGAAGATCCACAATGCTCAGATTCCGCTCCGGATACTCCGTCCTGTGCAGTGCGGCCTCCGGAGCAAGATCAGCTCCTGTGCCCTCCCGCCGCACCTCGCTCCTGCGCAATGGCGTCAGGCCCACTCCCAGAACCTTCGGGTCGCCCAGCAGCTTCGCCTCGGCCTCTCGCATCCGCTCGATCGTGCCACATAACATCATCTGGATCAGCCCCTCGCGTCCGAGGGCATGCTCCATCGGCACGACACGCTCAATATAAGGCTCATTGGCTGCCATCCACCGGCTGATGCTGCCGTTCAGCTCTTCCATCTCTTCAACCACCAGAGCCCCATGCACATCGTCGCCATCGGCCTGCACCCGGTCAAAGGTGACCAGCAGCGACCGCCGAAACTCGTCCATGTGGCCCACCAGCCACTTCGCTGTCTCCTCCTCCAGCAGGGTCCGCTTCACCAGCCGCGCTCCAAGCGTGCGCACGACCGCTCCGTTCGAACTGATGAGACCATTTTCCTCGCCCAGCCCCAGCCCCCGCAGCACCTTCATGGCGTAGCTGTGCCGCCGTCCGGTCGCAACGACGACCTCCACCCCGGCCTGTTCGGCAGACTTCAGGGCGGCAAGGTTCCTCGCGCTCACCTGCCCGTCCGGTCCCAGCAGCGTCCCGTCCATATCCACAGCAACCATGCGCAACCGGTGGCTTTTACCCATATCCCATTCTCTCACCGCGAGATCTTTCACTCCCGACAGACTAAAAAGCATCTATCGCGGGTGCCCCATCTTCGCCACGCCGTGGCTAAAGGTGGGTTTGCAGGATTCTCATCCTCCAATTCGCCCCTCTAGTAGCATCGAAGTCATGCCCCGCATCGCCTTCCTCGAGTGCTCCCGCTGCCAAAACCACGTCTCTGCCGAAGCCCCGCAGACCGTCTGCCCCGCCTGCACCGGCTCTCTCTACGTCCGGTACGACATGGACGAGCTGAAGCGCACCTCGCGACGGGACGACATTGCGATCAGAGCCGCTGCATCTCCAGCGAGCCTCGGCATGTGGCGCTACTCCGCTGTCCTTCCTGACGTCACTCCCGTCACCCTCGGCGAGGGCTGGACTCCCATGATCCACTCCCGCCGCTACCCCGGCCTCTCTATTAAGGAGGAAGGCGCCAACCCGACCGGCACCTTCAAGGCCCGGGGGCTCGGCATGGCCGTCACGATGGCGAAACACTACGGCCTTCAGCACCTTGCCGTTCCCTCCGCGGGAAACGCGGCCAGCGCCCTCGCCGCCTACGCCGCCGCCGCCCAGATGCAGGCCCACATCTTTATGCCGCAGGACGTTCCCTTCGCCAACTACCTGGAAGGCATCGTCTACGGCTCCGACGTCACCCTTGTCGACGGACTCATCTCCGACTGCGCCCACCTCGTCGGCGAAAAGATCAAGGCGCAGAAAGAAGCCAACACTCCCGCAGCAGAGACATGGTTCGACATCTCCACCCTCAAGGAGCCCTATCGCGTCGAAGGCAAAAAGACCATGGGGTACGAGCTCGTCGAGCAGCTCGGCTGGACCTACCCCGACGCCGTCTTCTACCCCACCGGCGGGGGCGTCGGCCTGATCGGCATGTGGAAGGCTTTCGAGGAGATGGAACAACTCGGATGGGTCAGCGGCAAACGCCCGAAGATGTATGCTCTCCAATCCTCTGGTTGCGACCCCATCGTCAAAGCCTTTGAAGAAGACAAGCCCACAAGCGAGTTCTTCCAGAACGCCGACACCTTCGCCGCAGGACTCCGCGTCCCCAAGCCCTACGGCGACTACATCATCCTCGACATCCTCCAGCAGTCCGGCGGCAAGGCCATCGCCAGCGACGACGCCACCATTCTCCAGAGCATCCTCGACTACGCACGCAACGAGGGCATCTTCCTCTCTCCCGAAGGCGCTGCCGCAACCGCGGCATACGACCAGCTCCTTGCATCCGGCGAACTCAAGCCTACCGACAAGGTCGTCCTCTTCAACACCGGCGCCGGCCTCAAGTACACCGACATGACCGCCGAGGCCATGCACCTGCGCAGGCCCGGAAGCCTGCCCACCAGCCTGCCCGTGGGAGGCATCATTACCCCACAGTAAAATTTTGGCTACTGACAGCCCTGCGACCGAGATGAGCCTTTTGCCCTCACAATTTCCTGTGCTTTCGTCCGATTTCTTCCTGCGATCTCCGGACATCGTCGCACGCGACATCCTTGGTAAGGTCCTGGTACATCGTCGCAGAGGCGAACGGCTCAGCGGTCGCATCGTCGAAGTCGAAGCCTATCTTGGACTCAACGATCCCGCCTCTCATGCCTTCCGGGGACGGACTTCTGCCAACGCAGTGTTGTTCGGCCCGCCGGGGATAGCGTATGTGTACTTCATCTACGGGATGCACTATTGCGTCAACGTCTCCTGCCTGCCTGAAAACGAGCCCGGCGGCGTTTTGATCCGCGCCCTCGTTCCTCTGGAAGGAATCAAAACCATGGCGCGGCTGCGCGGCCTGCCGGAGAACGCGAAAGCACAGCAACTCACCGGCGGCCCCGGAAAGCTATGCGAAGCAATAGGCATCACGCGTGCCACTCACAACGGCATTGACGTTACGAAGGCGGAGTCTTCTCTCCACATCGAGGATGACGGCGTGGGTCTGGGGAAGATTGAGATCACGCCTCGCATCGGCATCACGAAGGCCATCGAGCATCCTCTCCGCTTTGTCCTGAAGGACTGGAAATAGAGCCATCGCGTGGCGAGTGCTGTGCGAAGACGCTATCATCCTGCCGCAGGAACATTTGTCGATTCCGGAGCGTAGAACTCCCATATGCGTCCACTCGCCATCCTTCTTCTCTGCCTCGCGCCTCTCGCCGCTCATGCCCAGACCGATCCCGTGCCGCGCATGCAGCAGATCGTCGCCAATTACACCAACGACAAATCCTTCATGGGCTCGGTCCTCGTCGTCAAAGACGGCCATACCCTCATCGACCAGGGCTACGGCTCCGCGGATCTGGAGTGGAACATTCCCAACTCTCCCGCCACCAAGTTCCGCCTCGGCTCCATCACCAAGCAGTTCACCGCCGCAAGCATCCTCCTCCTTCAGGAGCGCGGCAAGCTGAGCATCGACGACCCCGTCAGCAAGTACATGCCCGACGCTCCCGCCGCCTGGTCGAAGATCACCATCTACAACGTCCTCACCCACACCTCTGGCATCCCCTCCTTCACCGGCTTTCCCGACTACCGCACCACCGAGTGGAAGGACACCACTCCCGCCGAACTTGTCGCGCGCTTCCGCGACAAGCCCCTCGACTTCGAACCTGGCACAAAGTTCAATTACTCCAACTCCGGCTACGTCCTCCTCGGCTACCTGATCGAAAAAGTCTCTGGCCAGGCCTACGCCGACTTCCTCCAGCAGAACATCTTCACTCCACTCGGCATGCAAGACACCGGCATCGATTCCAACGCCGCCATCCTGCCGCAGCGCGCACAAGGCTACCGCCGCTCGCCCCGCGGCATCGAGCACGACGGATACATCAGCATGACCATCCCATTCTCCGCCGGCGCCCTCTACTCCACCACCGGCGACCTCCTCAAGTGGGAGCAGGGTCTCTTCGGCGGCAAAGTCCTCAAACCCGAATCGCTCGCGAAGATGACGACGTCCTTCAAAGATGGTTATGGATGCGGACTCTTCATCCGCGATATCGACGGCCATAAACTCATCACTCATGGCGGCGGCATCGAAGGCTTCAATACCTCGCTCAACTACTACCCCAACGACAAACTCATTGTGATCGTCCTCGGGAACCTGACAGGCGGCGCGCCCGATATGATCGCCACCAACCTTGGCAAGGCTGCCCTCGGCCAGCAGGTCATCCTTCCCTCCGAGCGCAAGGCCATCGACGTTTCTCCCGCGATCCTCGCCGAATACGCCGGCACCTACCGGATGACCGACGCCCCCATCGACAACGTCATCGCCATCAAGGACGGCCACCTCACCACCAAACTTGCGAGCCAGCCCGCCCTCGATCTCTTCGCAGAATCGGAGACAAAGTTCTTCCTCAAGGTAGTCGACGCTCAGATTGAGTTCTTCCGCGATCCAGCCACGCACGCCATCAACCGCCTCATCCTCTATCAGAACGGCATGCAGCACGAAGGCAGGAAACAGTAGCGTGTCGTAGTGCCTGGTGAAACCATCTCGGGTGATCACTTTGCTGCAGCCTAGGAGGGTCACCTTCTGCCGAATCCACCTTCCTGAACCGCTATAATGGAACCAGACAAAAAAGCCCCGGAGTCCCGGGGCTTTTTCTGTCTCCGGACTTCCGGTCATCGCAGTCTTCCATGCCATCCGGCCAACAGACGTGCGCACAAAATCGATTACTGAAATCTCATCATTGGAATAATTTGCATAAAGCAGGGAGGGATGGAGAGTCATGACAGTTCGCCAGCAGATTCGCCACATGCTCGTCCTCGCCCTCCCGCTCATCGCCGCCGAGCTCGGCTGGATGTCGATGGGAATCGTCGACACCATCATGGTCGGACATATGGACAACGCGGCGGTCAACATCGCCTCCGCCTCCCTCGGCCAGGTTCTCTACAACACGCTCGCCTTCGGGATCGCCGGTGTCCTGCTCTCGCTCGATACGTTCCTATCGCAGTCGCACGGCGCCGGACGTTACGACGAAGCCAACCGCTGGCTTTATCACGGCCTCATCCTCGCGGCGATTCTTGCCGGATCTCTCTTCGGAATCGTCGAGCTGGCACCCCTCGTCATGCGCCGGATGCCCATCAACCCACACGTCATGGACGGAGCCATCCACTTCCTCCGCGCACTCAACTGGGGAACGCCGACGCTCTTTCTCTACTTCACCCTGCGCCGCTACCTGCAGGCCTTCAACCACGTTCGCCCCATCGCCTTTGCCCTTGTTACCGCCAACCTGTGCAACGTTCTCGTCAACTGGCTCCTGATCTACGGCCATCAATGGGGCCCAATCCGGATTCCCGCTCTCGGCATCGTCGGCTCGGGTCTGGCGACCTCGCTCTCGCGCACCTATCTCGCCCTCTTCCTGCTCGCCGCCATCTGGCACGTGGAGCACAAACACAACTACGGCCTGCGCTCCATGCTGCGGCACGTCGAATCCAGTCGTCTCAAACGCCTCACCCTGCTCGGCGCACCCGCCGGAGGCCAGATCTTCGTCGAGATCGCCATCTTCGGTACCGTAACCTTCCTGATCGGGACCATGGGCCCGCTTCCGCTTGCCGGTCACGAGATCGCCCTCAACTGTGCCAGCTTCACCTTCATGATCCCGTTCGCCATCTCCGCCGCCGCCGCGGTGCGGGTCGGTCAGGCGCTCGGCCGCAAAGCCCCGCGCGAAGCCGCCGCCGCCGGATGGACCGCCATTCTACTGGGTGCAGCCTGCATGGCCACCTGCTCCATCCTTCTCAGCGTCTTCGCGCACTCCATCGCCCGAGCCTTCACACCCGACCGCGCCGTGATCGCCGCAACCGTTCCTCTTCTGTTCGTTGCTGCCGCCTTTCAATTCTTCGACGGTCTTCAGATCACTGCCACAGGGGCGCTTCGCGGCGCGGGCAATACACATGCCGGCCTGATCGTCCAGATCGTCGGCTACTGGATCATCGGTCTTCCTATCGGAAGCTGGCTGGGCTTTCATCTTCATCACGGCGCTCTCGGACTTTGGATCGGCCTCTGCGCCGGCCTCATCGTAGCGGGAATCTCCCTCACCACCGTATGGAGCAGGACCACACGCTCGCTCTCGCAGAAGAGCCTCGTGCCCTAAGAGGCATCAACCTATGTCTGAAATCCGATCGCGATCGCCGCAAAGATGCATGATGGCGAATCGCGTCGGTGATAGCAGCTGGTTCAGATATGCAATTCTTGCAACCCCATGAACAGTGTCATCCTGAGCGAAGCCTTCTCACGGTCTTATTGTGAGAAGCGAAGTCGAAGGACGACACTTTTGGTAGCGTTGGAAGCCAACAAAGCAGGTTAATTATTTAAAGCCCGTATGCGAATCCGCCTTAATAATCCTGTTCGATCAGAGTCTTCGCGGTTCGTTCCAGCACACCCGTCTGTCGTTCCAGCCTCCGCAACTGGTGTTCCGCCGGTGTATCCTTCCCCGCCGGAGCAGCTTCTGAATCGCCGAGGCCGGGTTCTGCAGACAAGGAAGGCGTTCTTCGCTCGGCGCTGGCGGTCATCAGCTCCGCGACTCTCTCCATGCGGCGAATGACGAGCGAGGCGCGACCGCGAAGCTCCTCGTCATCGCATCCCAACGCCGCCAATGTCGTCACAGCGCGGGTCATGCGGCGCAGGTAGGTGACGAACGTGAGCGCTGGTTCCCATTTGGGAATCTGGTTGGACAGAGAAACCTGCGGCTCGAGCATGATACGGTCCAACGCTTCTTCCGCATCGTTGATGGCCAACCCACAGGCACGCCGCGACGGCGCAAGCAGCCTGCGATCAGCGTCGACACGGGCCGCATCGTGGTGCGTGCTATCGGTCGTGCGCCAGAATGTAAGCATCGCGCGAACATACTCCGCATCGGCTTGCGCTCCACGTGCCAGCAGGCGGGTCATCTCGACCTGCTCTCGCTCGGGCCATAGAAGCCGCATCGCCAGCACTGCAACGGCGGCGCCCAGGACCGTGTTTCCAATGCGGACTCCGGCGAAGTGCCAATCACGCAGATGCGGCAGGCTCAGCAGAACGAAGGTTGGCGTCAGGAAGAACGCGTACCAGCCGTAATCGATGGCATAGGTCGCAAGCGTGAAGATGCTTGTGATTGTCACCACAACGATGATGCCTTCCTGGCTGTGGATCGCGGCCGCCAGGATCGCAGCCAGCACTCCGCCTGCGATCGTGCCACCCACGCGTTGCGCACCGCGGCGAAGCGTTCCCGAGCTTGTCGGCTGCAGCACGATGATGGAGGTCATCGCCAGCCATCCTCCGTGGCTGACATGGACCATCTTCATCAGCAGCACATCGGCCGCGCCAACAACCAGCATGCGCAGAGCGTGCCGCATCATGATGGAGCGCGTCGTCCAGTTGGCCCGCGCTGCATCCAGCATCGATTGCCAGCCGGTGCCGGACGGTGGCCGTACTTGCCTGGCCAGTAGCGAGCTACGGATCTCTGCACCTGAACTTGTGGTGCGACTCGAAGGTTCAATACCGCTCCACAGCGCTTGAATGGCCTCGAATGCAACCTCGATGTTCAACAGGATGTCTCGCTCCTCCTGAACGAGATGCCGTATGAGCGGATCGGACGGTACCATTGCGGCCTCGAGCGTTTTGATGGCCGCCTCGCGCTTGCGGAGATGCTGGATGGAGTGCGAGCCTTCAAGAGCGAAGGAGGCAGCGCCATCCGCGGGCCGGCTTTCGAGAGCGACCGCAATGGTCTTCTCCGCTCCTTCCATCCACTCCAGAGCCTCTTCGATAGCGGCCTGGTCGTGAGGATCGGAGCTCGACTCCAGTAGCTCCGTCCAGCGGATCGTCCCCGCAAAGAGCAGGTCAGCCGTCTCCAGCAAAACCGTCAGTGAGCGGGCACGCTGGGTTCGCGCCGTAATCCTCGCGCCGGTGGCTCCTATCGCTGTACGCGCCGACTCGATGCTCAGTCGCATCTGCCGTTGCAGCTCGTGCATGCGGTGCCGCTCCGCCTGGCGGTCGCGACTGTCCGGTTGCGTAGCATGCACCTGCGAGGTGAACTCCGCCAACATGCCGTAGCACCTGGAGACGCCCAGCCGCGCCGGACGAAAAGGGTCAAGCGGCCAGAGCACGAGGCTGAATCCCGCAGCCCACAGTCCTCCAAGCACGTAGGAGAGCGCATTGCCGAGCGCGCCATAAAGCGTATGACTCTCCCCGCCGTAGCCCGCGAAGTAAAGCACAAGGATAACCACCGAAGTGGAGGCAAGCTGGTTCGCCAGTACGCGACCGAAGGTCACGGCAAAGCAGAAGCCAGCCGTAACCAGCACGGACAGCCAGAAGGGCGTGGTGGACAGGGAAGCGATGACGCAGGCCATGGCTCCGCCCACAAGAACCGTCAGCATGGTCGTCAGGCGGCTGCGATAGGGGCCTCCGTTATCGACCAGGATGGCTTCGAAGCCGCCCAGTGCCGCCCAGCCCATGGGTTTGCCCAGCGCGCGACACACCGCCATCGCTGTCAGAACAGCGATTCCGGCGCGAAGGCCACGCTCCCAGTGCAGGCGCCTCAGCGCCGAAGACCATCGAAGATACCAACGCATCTGGAGAGAGTTTAGCCTTGAACCTTCGTTCTCAGCCTGCGGGTTGAACTTCCAGAACGTGTGCCTTCGAGCGCGTCGTCAGGATGATGGCCGCCGCCAGGATCATGCATCCGCCGGTCCACGCCGATGGACCAAGATGCTCGCCGAGTACGAAGACCCCCAGCAGGCTTCCCATCAGCGGCTCCATATTGAGCAGAACCCCGGCCTGCGATGCCGGAACCTGCGTCATGCCCCAGTTCCATAGCAGTGTTGTCGTGGCTGTGCACAGGACGCCGCTTCCCGCCAGCGCCAGCCATGCTTTCATGGAGACGTGCGCGACTGGCGGCAAACCGTAGCGCAGTGGAACCCACGCAGCTAACATCGTAGTGCCGAGCAACAATCCATATGCCGTCACAACGACGGGCGAGTGGCGTTCCACCAGGCGCTTGTTCAGCAGAATCCACCCCAGTGCGATGGCGAGCGAGAGAACGACCAGCAGGTCTCCTTTGAGAGATGGCTGCCCCGCACCTGTCGCGTGATGTCCGAGGGCGATGAGAGCAGCGCCTGTGGTTGAGCACATCAAAGCGATCCAGCCGATGCCATCGAGCCGCTCATGCGCAAACAGGGTTGCACCCACGGCGAGGATGACGGGCATGGTGCCGACCATCAGAGCAGCGTGCGAAACCGTCGTCAGCGAGAGACCGTAGAACTGGATGAGAAACTGAACCGGAACTCCGAGAAATGCGGCCAACGCCAGCGTCGCCCACTCCGACCTGTTCAATCCCGGACGGTGCGTCACCAGGAGCGGCAGCAGGATGACCATCGCGAAGAGAAAGCGATAGAGCACCATGTGGGCGAAGGACATCTCAGCCAGCGCAATCTTGCCGAAGAAGAATCCGCAGCCCCAGAAGGAGCTGGCAAGCGCACAGGCGAGAAAACCGACGGCGCGATGCTTCGAGGTGGCGGACATATCTCCAATGTCGCACAAAAAGAGAAGAGCGCCGCCGAAGCAGCGCTCCCTCTGCTGTTAGTTGATGTCGGCTACCAGACCCGGCAGCTGTTGGCCGGGACCATCGGGGCTCCCTTTTTGCAGCTGAAGGCCGCTGCAAAGCCGGGCTGGTTAACGATCGCTCCGTTGGCGCGGAAGTGATCCGGCGAGTGGGGATCGGTCAGGACCTGCTGGCGGATGACCTCGGGCCGCGAGTTTTCGCACCAATTCTGCGCGTAGGCGATGTAGAAGCGCTGTGGCGCGGTGTATCCGTTGACCTTTGCGTTCAGATCCACCTTGTCGTTCTTGGCGCGCTCGAGATACGCAAGGTACGACAGCAGCAGACCGCCGTTATCCGCAGTATTTTCGCCCAGGGTGAGCTTGCCGTTGACCTTGACGTCATCGACTGCGGTAAACGATCCATACTGGTCGACCAGGCAGTCTGTGCGCGACTCAAACTTCTTCGCATCCTCCGGGGTCCACCAGTCGGACATGTTGCCTTTGGCGTCGAACTTGCGTCCTTCGTCGTCGAAGGCATGTGTCAGTTCGTGGCCGATGACTGCACCGATGTGGCCATAGTTGACGGCATCATCCTGACTCCGGTCGTAGAAAGCAGGCTGCAAAATGCCTGCCGGGAAGTTGATGTCATTCATGCTGGGGTCGTAGTAGGCGTTGACGGTCGGCGGCGTCATACTCCACTCGTTGTGATCGACTGGCTGTCCAATTTTGTTCAGTTGACGGTCGTTCTCAAAAGCGGTCCCGCGAAACTTGTTCCAGAGCGCCTCGTCCGGCTTGACCTCGAGCTTCGAGTAGTCGCGCCATTTGTCCGGGTATCCGATCTTGTTGGCGATTCCGTGCAGCTTTTCTTTCGCTTTCACCTTGGTCTCGGGAGACATCCAGTCGAGCTGGTCGATGTCGTGTCCCATGGCGTTCTCGATGTCGTGCACCATCTCGAGCATCTTGGCCTTGCTGTCGCCGGCGAAGTACTGCTGGACGTACACCTGCCCCAGCGCCTCACCCAGCGCACCATTCACTGCATTGGAGCAGCGCTTCCAGCGGGCGCTCTGCTCCGGCTGGCCCGTCAGGATGCGTCCATAAAAGTCGAAGTTCTCATCATCGAAGCGCTTCGGCAGGCGATTGGCTGCGCCAGTCAGCAGGTGATACGTCATGTAAGCCTTCAGAGTGTCGAGATCGGCGCTCCGGAGGCTGGACATCATAGCTGTGACGAACTCCGGGTTTGCGTTGTTGATCTCGGTGATTGCAGGAGAATGGATGGCTGTACGGAACTCTTCAAAGCCGTCCGGATCGACGGTCTCGGTAAAGGTGGCGAGCGTCTGCAGGTGATAGACCTTCTCCGGATCGCGACGGTCGGTGACCGGCATCGATGCTTTCGCCAGGGCCGTCTCGAACGCCATGATTGCGTCGGCATCTTTTTTGGCTTTTTCAGCAGGAGTGCCGGCGAGCGTCAGCATCTTCGCCACATGTTCAACATACTGTTTGCGGATGGTCTCGTCCTTGGCCCCGGTGCGGAAGTAATAGTCGCGTTCCGGTAGGCCGATACCGCCCTGGTCGATGAAGGCGATCTGCTTGCTGGCGTCCTTGAAGTCCTGCTGCTCGCCGTACCCGAAGAAGACGTCGATTCCATAGCGCTGTAGCTCGCCGATGAGCGGCGCAATCTCATTGAGCGACTGGAGATTGTTGATCTTATCGAGCAGAGGCTGGAGAGGTCCCAGGCCTTTGGCCTCGATGACGTCGGCATCCATACAGCTCTTGTAGTAGTCGCCAATCTTCTGTTCGTTGGGGCTGCGGACGGAACCTCCCGCGGCTGCCTTGGTCAAGATGCCATTCAACGACTGGGTGTTGACGTTGTAGAGAGCATAGAACTGGTCGACCTCGGGCTGGTCGGAGGGAATGGGGTGATTGGCGGCGAATCGTCCGCAGGCAAACTTATAGAAGTCGTTACAGGGGTCCACGCTGGTATCGAGCGAAGACGCATCGAACCCGGGAATAGGTTTGTAAACCATGGCAGGAGCGACCGCCTTATCGGCTGCCGCATTCGTTTGAGCGCTGGCCGCGGTCGCAATCAGGAGCGTTGCGGCAGCTCCCCATAAAAGGCTCTTTGTCCTCAGCTGCAGCCTTATCTCATTCATCATGGTGCGTTTCCCTCAATGTCTCTCTCGATCTCTGCCGTTGACCCGATTTGGAATATGTCCTGTTTACCACACCAACAGACACACCCAGGCATCGGCTGCTTCCCATTGGCGGGCAAGCGTCGTCTGTGAAACAGTAGTACCGAATCATCCCTTCGGGGATACGCGTCGCCTGTCATGCCGGTTCCCAGCATCATCTTCGCGAGTCTCCGTCTCCGCAAGCCGTCGTATGGCTTCCTGCTCGCACTTGTGCTGGGTTTTGTGACGAACGCCGCTCAGGCGAAGGGACCGGACCCGGCGGAGCGCATTCCTCTGGATCCGCTCGGCTTTCAGGCTCCGCAGACGCAGTTTATGCTCGCCGGCAGCTCCATGATGACGGTTGACTTCGTGGACCCCAGCCATTTGCTGCTGACTTACAACGCCAAGCGGCTTTTGAAGCGTCTGGCGGACTGTCCTCCCGGCGACCAGGATCGGTTTGTAGAGGCTGTCCTGCTGGAGCTTCCCTCAGGCAAGGCTTTGGCTCGAACTTTGTGGCGCACGCATGACCACGGCCAGTACCTCTGGAACCTGGGGCGGGGACGTTTTATGCTGCGTATCCGCAACACCCTTACCACGTTTGCCCCGATGGTGAATCTGCCCCACGGCAATGCCTTCAACCAGCGCGCCTTTATCCGGACCGACCGCCGCATTGGGGGAATCCTGCTGTCACCCGACGCCGACCTGATGATCCTTGAGACCATGGACACCCGAGACCCGGAGGTGCTGGGTGACCAGCCTGACAAGGACGATAAGCCCGTCCAGATCAACTTCTTTCGCCTGATCAGCCTTGCCGGAGACGACATGGACGTGCGTCCCGCAGGCGTGCTTCGCTCACGCGCTGCCGGACGTATCCCGGCCAACGCGGCCGGATTCATTGCCATTCTGGACGGGGGACGCCAGCGCTGGAGCTTCAATTTCAAGAGCTATGGGGGACAGACGAAAGAGCTTGCCGGGTTCGATTCAACCTGCCGTCCTTCTCCCATCCTGGTCAGCCGAAGTGAATTTATCGCATTCGGATGCCACGCCAGCCATACGCCGCAGGTCATTGGCGCCTTCAACCTGAGGGGGGAGGAGATGTGGGAGCAGAACATGTCGGAGAGCTATGTCTCTCCGAGCTTCGCTTACGCTCCCGGAAGCGGACGCTTTGCCATCAGCCGCGTGCTGACGCGCGCCTCCATGGTTGAAGACGAGACGGTCAGCGCGGAGATGTTCGACTCCCAGGCGGTGACGGTCTACCAGACCGACAGCGGCCGGCAGCTGCTGCGCGTCGACGCCGCCCCCATCGCTCGGGCAGGACAGAACTTCGATCTGTCCCCGGATGGCATGCATCTGGCGATCATTCGCGATGGCTCCCTGGAGGTCTACAATCTCCCGGCACTGACTCCGGACGAACGCAAAGCCGTGCAGATGGCGGAGGCTTCGGCCCCGCAGATCGACGGCGATCCTGCCATGTTGTTGTCTTCAAGCGGCTCGGGCCCGGCGAACGCAGGCAGTTCGGCGGGTTCTTCCCCTCCGACTCCTGAGCTTCCGCATGCTGCGGATGCGGCATCCTCGAATAGCGGCCCCGCACAGCCTCCCCCAGCCGCGCCTCCAGCAGACGCTGCCCAGCCGAATGCTACTGGTTCTACTGCTGCGACAGCTTCGCAACCATCCGGGGGAGCGGCATCGGAGACAGCGGCCCCGCCGACGAGACTGGGCGATGTTCAGGAGCAGCATAGGCGGCCACCCACGCTGTATGCCCCCGGCGAAAGTCACGGCAACGATCCCGCCCACCGCGACGACCCACGATGAAAAAGCAATGAAAATGAAAAGAGGCCCGTCTTAAGACGGGCCTCTTTCGCAGGAGAAACTGTTCCGCTGGATTTAGGCGGCCTTAGGGGCAACGACGGCCTTCACACGGGCGTTCAGGCGGGCCTTGTAGCGGTTGGCGGTGTTCTTGTGGATGATGCCTTTCTGCACGCTCTTGTCGAGGGCGGAGACGGTGGAGCTGTATGCTGCCTTGAGGGTGCTGGCATCGCCCTTGGCGATCGCCTCGCGCAGGCTGCGCAGGCTTCCACGCAGCTTGCTCTTGTTGGCGCGGTTGATCGCGGTCTTGGTCTCTGTCTGACGGGTGCGCTTCAGCGACGAAACATGATTTGCCATTCTGAACTCTCTCTTGCCCTGAACGTGTCGGGAAAATTTTGGGGTAGCAGGCCTCAGGCTGGCCAGAAACACAGCCTGAACCATCCCCTGCAATCTCTAAGTGTAGAGAATTTCAGATCTTTGGTCAATCCATAACCGCTCATGACGGCCGCGTCCCCGGATCCTGTGTGGAAACCCACAAGGGCTGACTGAGAGGCTATTTTCCCGATCGCCGAAAGTACCCTTTTAGATTCAGCCATCTGCAAACCTCCCTTGACTGCTTAAGGAGACGGGGCTAGTCTGTGCCCATCTTCGGCACACGATTGGCAACTATCGCCAACCCGGTCACAATGCCTGAATCAAGCAGTCCTTCTGTGTATTCAGGCCATCCCGCAACCTCAGCCACCCCCTGTGTATCCAATCCAATAGACAACCTTGTTGTTCCTGACGGAGGTCAGCCCCAGTCTTGATTAAACACGCCATCGAGATTACCCCAGGTATCGAAACACTCTACGGAACCCATGACGAAAACCTTCGCCTGTTGGAAGACGGGCTGCACGTGACAATCGACCTCAGGTCCGATGCGATTCACGTAACCGGCGATGCGGACAGCGTTGCCCGGGTGGAGCGCGTCTTTGCGGACTTCGAGTCTCTGCGGAAATCAGGAGTGAATCTGCACAACGGGGAGCTGCGGGGAATGCTCAAGATGATCGTGGCCGACCCTTCCGCGACCCTTAAATCTTTGATGGAAGCTGGCAAGCAGCGTTCGGCAGGGGTCAAACGAATGGTCCAGCCGCGTTCGATCAACCAGCGCCGCTATGTCGAAGCGATCGAGCAGCACGATATGGTCTTTGGCCTTGGACCCGCCGGTACGGGAAAGACCTATCTTGCGGTCGCAATGGCAGTGTCCGCCCTGCTGGCCAAGAAAGTCAGCCGGATCATCCTGGTTCGTCCTGCGGTCGAGGCTGGAGAGCGCCTCGGCTTTCTTCCCGGGTCGCTCCAGGAGAAGGTGGATCCGTATCTGCGTCCGCTTTATGACGCTCTGTACGATCTGCTGGATCCCCCCAAGGTCGACAAGATGCTTGAGACCAACGTCATTGAAGTCGCTCCGCTCGCCTTTATGCGTGGCCGAACTCTCAACGATGCCTTCGTGATCATGGACGAGGCCCAGAACACGACGACGGAGCAGATGAAGATGTTTGTCACCCGCCTGGGCAACAACTCCAAGGCGGTGATTACGGGCGACCTGAGTCAGACCGATCTGCCGAATCCGAAACGCTCTGGGCTTCTGGAGGCGCTGCACGTGCTCGATGGGGTCGAAGGAATCCGTTTCTGTCACTTTGAGGACGTCGACGTCGTGCGGCATCATCTGGTGCAGAGAATCGTGCGGGCCTACGACAGTTACAACCGCGCGCAGCAGGAGCTTCCTCTCTCCATGGGAGATGCCGTGCTGCAGGAGTCATCGATGCCGGGAGAGAAGAATCAGCCCCATCCTGCGAAACCGCAGTAATGGCAGTGAGATACTATCGTCATCAGGGAGAGCGCCGCGGTGAGCGCTCCTTCCTGATGACGTTTTACGTTGTGCACATCCCCCGTACGATGATCAACATCGAGCCCCCCAGTACACGTTCCACTACGATCGCCAGGTCGAAACCCGCTCTCACGCGATTTCTTCATCGCGCACAGGAGGCTGTCGGACTCGCAGGGGAAGTGGATGTGCTTCTTACCTCAGATGAGGAGATTCGGCGCCTCAACCGTACCTTCCGCAAAAAGAACAAGGCGACGGACGTTCTCAGCTTTCCGGCACCCGAGGAGCTGGCAGGCCAGCATTCCGGCGATCTCGCTATCTCCATCGACACCGCGGCGCGGCAGGCCGAGAGCTTTGGGCACTCCCTGAACGATGAGGTCAAGATTCTTCTGCTGCATGGTCTTCTCCATCTCGCTGGGATGGATCACGAGGTCGATTCGGGCGAGATGGCGGCCAGGGAGTCCGAGCTGCGCGCCGAGCTGAAGCTTCCCATAAGCCTCATCGAGCGAGCGTCTGTCCCGCGTCCGCGATCAAAATCAGCCTCATCACCCCGGAGCCGGTCCCGATGAACTGGCTCAGCCTGTTCCATAGCACGACAATTGCACTGCTGCTGATCGTGCTGGTACTCGCTTCGTACATCGACCGGGTGTACTCGGAGATGGGCAAGTTTCTTGCCCGCGAATACCAAGACAATGTGGATACCTGGCAGGAGATGATCGAGCCGCGGCTCCGTCTAGGGCGGGAGTCGATTGCGCTGTCTGCCTCGGTCCTGCGGCAGTTGTCCCTGGCAGGAATCTCGCTCTTCTGGGGTCTGGATCTCTGCCGGTTTACGAGCGGCCAGCCTGAGATTCCAAGCGGGGGTGCCGTCGCCCGCGCCGTGGCTGAGTTGATCCTTCTGGTCCTTGTCTGCGACCGTCTCATCCCGCAGGTCTTCTTCACCCGCACGCGAGGCCAGTGGATTCGCCGGATCATCTTTTTTCTGCAGGTGGTCTTTTATCTCATCCTGCCGGTGACCATCGTGCTTCAACTTCTGCTCTCCATCGCGGCCCTTGCGGAGCCGGAGGACACGGAGGAAGAGGAACGGCCGTCAGAAGCCATGGAAGCACTCCTCGAGGCCGGTGAAGAGGAGGGCATTCTCGAAGAATCGGACCGCGATCTTGTGCGCTCTGCGGTCGAGTTTGGCGACAAGGTGGTGCGCGAGGTCATGACGCCCCGGCCGGAGATCTTCGCGGTTCCAGGCACCCTGACCCTCCGGGAGTTCACCGCCGAGATCAACGAGCATGCCTTCTCACGCGTTCCCGTCTACTCCGACTCGCTCGATCATGTCACCGGAATCGCGTTTGCCCACGACCTGCTGAAGGTGCTGGACATCGAGGCAGGAATCCGCACCGTAGCCCAGATCCAGCGACCCGTCGCCTTCGTGCCTGAGACCAAGATGGTCGCCGAGCTGCTACGCGAGATGCAGCGCGAGAAACAGCACATGCGCATGGTGATTGATGAGTACGGTGGGGTCGCCGGTCTGGTTACGATCGAAGATTTGCTGGAAGCCATCGTCGGCGATATCGCCGATGAGCACGATGAGCCGGAGCCCGACGAGGCGCCTGTGCACGAGCCTGATGGGTCTTTCATCATTCCGGGGAGCTTTGAAGTCTCGCGTCTGAGAGATCTCTTCTCCGAACAACTGGAGCAGACTATTGGCCGGCCGGCGGAGGATGGGGAGACTCCGGAGGAGACGACCGGGGCGCAGGAAGAAGAGAGAGAGCTTCCCATGGTCTTCGATCAGTACGAGTCGACCACTCTGGGCGGCCTGGTTTCCGAGATGGCAGGCCACATTCCTGCCGCCGGTGAGGTAGTGCAGCGGGACGGGTTGCGGATTGAGGTGCTCTCTTCCACCGACCGCAGGATTGGAAGAGTGCGCGTGAGCCTGGCGCATTAGCGCGTATCTGTCTATGCCTGACTATGTTTTAAAAATCCGACATGACTGCCTCATTCCTATCGACTTGCACATCCGTAAGCCCGACAGACCAGATCACAACAGAAAGCATATCTGTGGATACACGCTGGAAAGCCTGGTTCAGCAGAGGCGGGGATGCTCCATTTGCGCTGCTAGAATCGAGTTAATCCAATGAAGTGTCCTTACTGCGGTTTTACCCAGGATCGAGTCGTCGATTCGAGAGAGAGCAAGGAGGCGGACTCCATCCGCCGCAGGCGCGAGTGTGAGGGGTGCAATAAGCGGTTTACCACTTACGAGCGCATCGACGAGATTCCGTACATGGTGGTGAAGAAGGACGGCCGCCGCGAGAAGTTCGACCGGCAAAAGGTTCTGAGTGGTCTATTACACGCCTGCGAGAAGCGGCCGGTGGCGGCCGTGAAGCTGGAACAGATTGTGGATGAGACCGAGGCGTTTGTCGTGGATTCGCCGGAGCGCGAGCGATCGACTGCAGAGGTCGGCGAGCTGATTATGTCGCGTCTGAAAGACATCGATACGGTGGCGTACATCCGCTTCGCCAGTGTTTACAGGGACTTCAAAGACGTCAGCGAGTTCAAGCAGGAGCTGGAACAGTTGTTGAGCGGCAACGGCAAGGACCAGAAGAAGAAGCGGTAATACGGATGGGGCGAAGCTGGTAGAGAAGCAGACTCTCGACTTCGCTCGGAATGACCATGAACTTTGCCGAGGGAGAGAGATGGCAATCGAGAGAACACATAAGATCACGTTGATTCCGGGCGATGGCATCGGGCCGGAGGTTTCGGCCGCGGTGGTCAGAATCGTCGAGGCAGCCGGAGCGGCGAATGGCGTAGGTTTCGAGTGGCATCGATTTGCCGCCGGCGCTGAGGCATTCGAGCAGACGCGCGAGTATATTCCCCAGGCGCTGTACGATTCGATCGAGCAGAACAAGGTGGCGCTGAAGGGGCCGGTGACGACTCCGATCGGGGGAGGCTTTGCTTCGATCAACGTGACGCTGCGCAAGAAATTTGAGCTGTTTGCGAACTTTCGCCCGGTGAAGAGCCTGCCGGGGTTGAAGGCCAAGTACGAGAATATCGATCTGATCATCGTTCGCGAGAACATGGAGGATCTGTACGCCGGCCTCGAGCACGAGATCGTTCCCGGCGTGGTGCAGTCGCTGAAGATCATTACCGACAAAGGCTCGAGCCGGATTGCGCAGTTCGCCTTCGACTATGGCAGGAAGCATGGGCGCAAGAAGGTCCATGCTATCCACAAGGCGAATATTATGAAGCTCTCCGACGGTCTGTTTCTGCGCTGCTGCCGCCGGGTCGCTGAGCAATTCCCGGAGATCGAGTACAAGGAACACATCGTCGACAACACCTGCATGCAGCTCGTGTTGAATCCGTATCAGTACGACATCCTGCTGACGGAGAACCTCTACGGCGACATTCTGAGCGACCTTTGCAGCGCATTTATCGGAGGGCTGGGGTTGGTTCCAGGAGCCAACCTGGGACGCGAGTGCGCGATTTTCGAGGCGGTGCACGGCTCTGCGCCGGATATTGCGGGGAAAGACCGGGCAAACCCAACCGCACTGCTGCAGTCGGCCGTGCTGATGTTGCATCACCTCGATGAGGCGGCTACTGCGCAGAAGGTGCAGGGAGCGATTGAACAGGTCTATCAAGAGGGCAAGACGTTAACTCGCGATGTAGGCGGCCAGAGTGGAACCCAGGCCTTTGCCGATGCAGTCCTTGAGGCGATGGCCTCTCCTGCGGCTCCGAGGTAACTGTTCGCAGGGCGTATCCACCTATGCGTCAAATTCATTGTGGCCACCCCAGAATGCATCATTGCGCTCGATTCGGATCTGCAATCCTTGCACTCCCCACGAAGGATCTGCGGTCTGGTGGCCTCAGCGACGATCCCGAACCGCAGATCCTTCGACTTCGCGCTGGCGCGCTACGCTCAGGATGACACCTCCGGCACGTAGCGTTCGAGAAACGATTGGGGTCAGAGATGCATCGTAAAGAGGGCCAACGTTGAGCTTTATGTAGAGGATGCAGGGAGGAGTGGATGGGGATCGCATCTGTTCTATGGCAGGAGGTCGTAGGGCATGGGATGAGCCTGGCGCTGATCTCGCATCATCTGCCGTTCTGGTTCCTGGTCTTCGCGTTGTTTCTTCCTCGCGTCTCGCTGGTGGTTGCGTGGTTTCAGGGAGTATTGATTCCCTTCCACCTCGTGGGGTGGATCCCGCTGCTCTTCGCGATCCTGTTGCCGCGGGCGCTGGTTCTTTACCTGATCTACCTGGATCAGGGGTTCAGCCTCTGGTTTGTGATCCATCTGGTGGTTGCAATCCTGGTCTGGCTGGGGGGAGGCCATACCTACCGGACCAGAAGAGGGGACTACTGAGAGGCCGGGGAGCCTCAAAACGTCAAGTTTCGCGCGGAGATCGTGACGCAGGCGAAGGCGCCGCGTTATTCTTAAAAGACTATGGAACGGCGACGGGTAGGCATTCTTGGCGCGACCGGCATGGTCGGTCAGCGATTTGTTCAGCTTTTGCAGAATCACCCCTGGTTTGAGATTGCGTGGCTTGCGGCGAGCGACCGCAGCGCGGGCAAGACGTATGGAGACGCGTGTAAGTGGAAGCTGGATACTCCCTTACCGGCGAAGATTGCTGCGATGAAGATGCAGCCGAACGTCCCCGAGCTGTGTGAAGGCGAGCTGCCGAAGATTATCTTTGCCGCTCTGGACGCGGACATTGCGCGCGAGCTGGAGCCGAAGTTTGCCGCGGCGGGCTGCGCGGTTATCTCGAACTCGAGCGCCTTCCGGATGGTGCAGGATGTTCCGCTGGTAGTACCGGAGGTCAATGCGAGCCATCTGCCACTGCTGGAGGCGCAGAGCTGGCGCCGTGAGAGCGGCGGCTTTATCGTGACGAACCCGAACTGTTCGGCGATTGGGCTGGTGCTGGCGTTGAAGCCGCTGGAGGAGCGGTTCGGGATTGAGAGTCTGTTCGTTTCGACGATGCAGGCAGTGAGCGGCGCGGGGTATCCCGGCGTTCCGTCGCTGGACATTCTGGGCAATGTCGTCCCATTTATCAAGAACGAAGAAGAAAAGATGCAGGAAGAGGTCGGCAAGCTGCTGGGCCACTTGAGCGGCGATGGCATCGCCATGCTGGACGCGAAGGTAAGCGCGCACTGCAACCGTGTTGCGGTGGAGGACGGTCACACCGAGTGCGTAAGCATCAAGTTCCGCAGGAAGGCGACACGGGAGGAGATTCTGGCGGCATGGAGCGAGTTCGCTCCGCTGCGCGGACAGGGCCTGCCGAGCGCACCTGAGGCTCCGGTGGAGTTCGACGCTGCGGTGGATCGTCCGCAGCCCCGGCTGGACCGGATGCGCGGCAATGGCATGGCGTCAACGGTGGGCCGGCTGCGCGAGTGTTCGCTGCTGGACTGGAAGTTTGTCGTGCTTTCGCACAACACGATTCGCGGCGCGGCGGGAGCTGCTCTGCTAAATGCAGAGGTCCTGGCAAAGATGGGCAAGCTGGATAAGCTGGGTGTTCCGACAGGAGCTGTGCAGGGTCAGGCGGTGCTGGCTTGAGCGTCGCGCGGGAACAGCTTGTCGTGATGAAGTTTGGCGGGACGTCGGTTGAAGACGCCAGGGCGATGGAACGGACGGCGGCAATCGTCGGCGGCCGCAGGAAGAAGGGTCTCGAGACCATCGTGGTGGTTTCGGCGATGGCGAAGGTGACGGACCAGCTGCTGGCTGCTGCGGCGGCGGCAGGACGGGGCGACAAGGCCGGAGCACTGGCGATCAGCGCGCGGCTGCGGAGTCGCCATATCGATACGGCCAATGACCTTCTGGAGAAAGATCCGTTTATCGCTCTGGAGATGGCGATCCATCAGGAGTTCGATGCCCTGGACGATCTTCTGCGCGGTATTTCCGCAGTGGGCGAGCTGACGGCGAGGACTGGCGATCTGGTAGTCAGCTTCGGTGAGCGACTTTCTAGCCGCATGGTGGCAGCGGCGTTCGACCAGCGTGGACTGAACGGAACGCATGTCGATGCGCGCACCTGCATCATTACGGATGCGAACTTCGGCAAGGCTGCTCCGCTGGAGGCAGCGATCGAGGCCAAGCTGACGGAGCTGGTGCTTCCACTGCTTGCGGCAGGCAAGACTCCCGTGATGGGCGGCTTTATCGGATCGACCGTGGAGGGGATTACAACCACTCTGGGACGCGGCGGCAGCGATTACACGGCTGCCCTGGTCGGCGGCGGTCTGCACGCCGGAGCGATTGAGATCTGGACGGATGTCAACGGCATTATGACGACCGATCCGCGCATCGTGCCTGAGGCTCTGCGGGTGAAGACGATCAGCTTTGAAGAAGCTGCCGAGCTTGCTTACTTTGGCGCGAAGGTGCTGCACCCTGCGACGATTCTTCCGGCAGTACAGAAGTCAATCCCGGTGTGGGTGCTGAACTCGCGGAATGCGGAGAACGAAGGCACGAAGATCACCGCCGTCGCTCCGAAGTGCAAGAGCCCGTTTAAGAGCATCGCGGCGAAGAAGAGGCTGACGATCATCGACATCGTCGCGAGCCGCATGCTGATGTCGCATGGCTATCTGAAGGCTGTCTTCGATGTGCTGGATAAGTACAGGTGTGTCGTCGATATGGTTTCGACCAGCGAGGTGAGCATCTCGCTGACGGTGGACTCGAACGAGCGTCTGCCGGAGGTCGCCGAGGAGCTTTCGAAGATCGCCGATGTGAAGATGGAGGGCAACAAGGCCCTGATCTGCATGGTCGGTGAGGATATTCGCGGCCATAACGGCATCGCCGGGCAGGTGTTTTCAGCAGTCAGCCACGTGAATGTGCGGATGATCTCACAGGGCGCCAGCGAGATCAATATGAGCTTCATGATCGACGAGGACGACGTGGAAGAAGCGGTGCGCAGCCTGCACAAGCACTTCTTTTCCGAGCCGGACGATTCGATCTTTGACATAGAGGCACGTGTGGCTACGGCGAAGGCCTAGGAAGGAAATCGACGGGATGCGCGTACTTGTTCTAGGGCACGGCAAGACAGGAAAGCTGGTGGCCGAGGTGGCCGCCGAGCGCGGGCACAGCGTTCATGTGCTGGATGCGAAGGAGAACGCGAATGCTTCGGCATTGACGCCTCCGTTTGTCGCGGGCTTTGACGTGGTGATCGACTTCACGACGCCGGAGGCCGCAGTACAGAATATGCGCGCGGTTCTGGCGACCGGAGCCAAGATGGTGGTCGGCACGACGGGATGGTACGACAAGCTGCCCGATATGCGCGGACTGGCGGAGCGCAGGCAAGCGGGGCTGCTTTACGGCACGAACTTCTCCGTGGGCGTGCAGGCGATGCTGCAGATGGCGAAGAAGATGGGTGAGCTGCTGAAGAATGCAGGGTACGAGTTCTCGATTGAAGAGACGCATCACGTGACCAAGCTCGATTCGCCCTCAGGAACCGCGATCACCTTGGCCAATACGGTGAAGGCCGCTGCGGGACTGCCGGATGTTCCGATCAGGGCTCATCGCGTGGGCGATGCTGCAGGGCTGCATGTGCTGGAGGCGAAGAGCACGGCCGACAGGCTGGTGCTAACCCACGAGGCGTATTCCCGGCGCGGCTTCGCCGAGGGTGCGGTGCGGGCGGCGGAGTGGATCTCCACGCATACCGGCTGCTACGACTTCCAGGACATCTGCACGAAGGTCTAGCGATGAATCGCTTCACGCGGGCCTTGCGTCCAACCAGAAGGAAAGGATGACCATGAGTGTTGCTGAAGCGCTACACGTAAAGACATTTAGGGATTTGACCCTGGATGAGAAGCTGGATCGACTGGCGGAGGTCGCGGTCAAGGTAGGCCTGGGTCTGAAGGAAGGCCAGGAGCTGATCATGACAGCTCCGATGGATGCGCTTCCCCTTGCCCGGAAGATTACCGAGCAGGCCTACAAGGCCGGGGCAAAGCTGGTAACCACCTTCTACAGTGATGATGCGAGCGTACTGGCGCGGTACCAGTATGCTCCGGATGCGAGTTTTGATTATGCACCGGCGTGGCTGCAGGATGCCATTGCAAACGGATTCCGTAGTGGGGCGGCGCGGTTGGCCATTGCTGGAGCGAATCCAGCGCTGCTGGCGAAACAAGACCCGGCTAAAGTTGCCCGCACCAATGTTGCGGCGTCAAAGGCTGGAAAGCCGGCGATGGAGCTGATTACGCGGCACGAGATCAACTGGACGATCGTCGCCGCCGCAACTCCTGAGTGGGCAAAGCTGGTCTTCCCGGGAGAGCCGGAGGAAGTTGCGCTCGCGAAGCTGTGGGATGCGATCTTTGCGGCGTCGCGAGTCAACGTAGATGATCCTGTCGCGGAGTGGAAGCAACACGGCGAACGCCTGAAGAAACGCGTGGAGATGCTGAATGCGAAGCGCTTCTCTGCCCTGCGCTTCAAGGGGCCGGGGACTGACCTGAAGGTTGGACTGGCCGATCAGCATCTGTGGGCCGGGGGCGGCACCACGGCTGGGAATGGAATCTACTGCCAACCGAATATTCCGACGGAGGAGTGTTTCACGACTCCCCATAAGGACCGGATCGATGGTACTGTTCGGGCCTCAAAGCCTCTGTCGCACCAGGGAACTCTGATTGAAAACATTGCAGTCCGGTTCGAGGGTGGCAAGATCGTCGAAGCGACTGCCACAGCCGGCGAGGATGTGTTGAACCGGCTGATCTCGACCGATGAAGGCGCAAGGCGGCTGGGAGAAGTCGCGCTCGTGCCGCACAATTCGCCGATTGCGCAGAGCGGGATTCTGTTCTGGAATACTTTGTTCGACGAGAATGCGGCAAGCCACATCGCTCTGGGGCAGGCCTATTCGACCTGCATCATCGGGGGCGAGAAGATGGACTCGGCGCAGTTGGCGGCACTTGGAGCCAATGAGAGCCTGATTCATGTGGACTGGATGATCGGTTCGGCGGCGATGGATGTCGATGGCATCTCTGCGGACGGAAATGCTGAGCCTCTGATGCGGAAAGGTGCTTGGGTGTAGGTTTGGTGCTTGGATAATAGGAATGCCCGGCATGGTATGCCGGGCATTTTCTTTTTTAGGGTGGTGTTGGCCAGAGCCGTTGCTGGGTATCCTCTTGCGTCAGGGACGCAACTGGCAAAATACAGGGATCCTTCGGCTTCGCTTCAGAATGACGGGCCTTGTTGCGGGAATGTTTACGGCGGCGGACAGCGACGCGGTAAACTTCAATCATTATGGAATTGATGGGCTGTGGGACGGCACTGGTGACCCCTTTTCGCGGGGACGAGAGCGTGGACGAGAGCGCTCTGCGGGCGCTGGTGGAGTGGCAGATTGAGAGCGGGATCGGTTTCCTGGTCCCCTGCGGCACGACGGGTGAGGCTGCGACCCTGACCGAGCAGGAGTGGCTGCGCGTGGTCGAGATCGTAGTGGAGACAGCAGCAGGTCGGGTTCCGGTCTTCGGCGGCTGCACCAACAACTCGACCCGCGAAGCGGTAGCGAAGGCGAAGAAGCTTGCCGCAGTCAAGGGGTTGTCAGGAGTCTTGACGGCAAACCCGTACTACAACAAGCCGGGGCAGGAAGGCCAGTATCAGCACTTTCGCGCAATCGCGGAAGCTGTTGATCTTCCAGTGATGCTGTACAACATTCCGGGAAGGACGGGCGTGAATCTGGAGCCTGCGACGGTGCTCCGTTTGGCGGAGCTGAAGAACGTTATTGCAATCAAGGAATCGAGCGGAAATATCGCCCAGATTACGGAGCTGTTGACCTCTGCTCCCCAGGATTTCAAGGTCTTCGCGGGCGACGATTCGCTCGGGCTGCCGGTGCTGGCTCTTGGAGGCGCCGGGCTAGTTTCTGTGGCGTCGAACGTGATCCCGGCGGAGATGTCGGTGATGATACGGGCGGCGAAGGACGGAGACTGGACAACTGCACGCAGCGTCAACCGCCGCTACTTCCGGCTGATGCAGGCGCACTTCTGGGAGGCGAGTCCGGCTCCGGTAAAGGCTGTCATGAAGATGACCGGTCACGGCGAAGACGTGCTGCGGCTGCCGATGGTTCCGGTGAGCGATGCTACGCGGAAGCGTCTGGAGGCGCTGGTCAGCGAGCTGGGCCTGATGCCCGAGGCTGTCGCTGACGGGGCGCATCGCGCTTCGTAGGCTTGGAGCGAAGAAGAGCAGTTTTTTTCAATCAGAAAAGGTGACAGGTGAGTTTGAACGGTTCTTTGCAGGAGCGGATTGAGCACTGGTTTGCCCAGGGCACGGATGCAGTTGGGAACAAGGAAGCAGAGGCAGCGTTCAGCGAGCTTCGTGCGGCGCTTGAGGCCGGGACGTTGCGGTCGGCAGAGCCCGATGCTGCGCAGCCGCTCGGCTGGCGTGTGAACGCGTGGGTGAAGCGAGGAATCCTGCTGGGCTTTCGCCTGGGCCAGATGACCGAGATGGGCTCGCAGGAAGGCCTGTCGTTTGTCGATAAGGCGACATATCCGGCGCGGCGGTTCAGCGTGGCTGATGGTGTGCGCGTGGTGCCAGGCGGTTCGAGCGTACGCAGCGGAGCTTATCTTGCCAAGGGTGTCGTCGTGATGCCGCCCGCCTATGTGAATGTGGGCGCCTTTGTCGACGAGGGCACCATGGTGGATTCGCACGCCCTAGTAGGAAGCTGCGCGCAGATTGGCAAGCGAGTGCACCTGAGCGCCGCGGCACAGATTGGTGGGGTTTTGGAGCCGGTCAATGCGAGCCCCGTGATCATCGAGGACGATGCCCTGGTGGGGGGCAACACCGGCGTCTACGAAGGCACGATCGTCCGGAAGCGCGCGGTGATTGCAGCGGGTACGGTGCTGACGCGCGGAACTCCGGTATATGACCTGGTGAAGGGCGAGATCTATAAAGCTACGGCAGAGACTCCGCTCATTATTCCTGAGGGTGCGGTCGTGGTCCCGGGTTCGCGCGCTGTGACCAAGGGCAAGGGAGCGGAGTGGGGCCTCAGCGTCGCTGCTCCCGTGATCGTGAAGTACAGGGACGAGAAGACGGAGCTGTCTCTGGTGCTCGAAGACGTTCTGCGATAACTGATCACAGTTGGAAGTAGCCCGAAGGCTTCACAGCTTCTTGGCCGGAACAGCGGAGAAGAGGCTGATGAAGCCTTCGCCCATTGTGGGGTGGGCGACGACGATGTCTCGCAGCGCCGTGTAGGGTAGCTTGGCAGACATGACGACCTGAACGGGCACGAGCAGATCCGACACGCCGGGTCCGAAGGCGCTGAAGCCGAGGACGCGGTCGTCGTCAGAGACGAGAGCCTTGAGGAAGCCGCGGGTCTCTGAAAGCGTGCGCGAACGGAGGACTGCTGCCATGGGGATACGTGCGAGTCGATAGGGTATGCCCTGCTTTGTTGCCTCTGTCTCGGAGATGCCAATCTGGGCCAGCTCAGGATCGATGAAGGTGCAGGATGGGACCTGGCGGCCCGTTGTCGAGCGATTTCCTCCGGCGAGGTTGTCGCGCACGATGCGGAAGTCATCGAAGGAGATGTGGGTAAAGTAGGGCGAGCCTGCACAGTCGCCCATCGCCCAGACACCAGGAGCGGTGGTCTCCAGCCGGTCGTTGACCTTGATGTGACCTGCGGGTGTCAGCTCGACTCCGGCCGCTTCCAGACCGATGCCCTGCGTGTTTGGGGTGCGCCCCGTAGCGACCAGAAGGTGCGTTCCTTTGATCTGCGATGCCACACCGTCAGCCGTGATATGAAGGGTGACGCCTGCTCCGGAGACTCCTTCGACGCGATCTACGGTGGCGTGGGTAATGATCTGGATGTCTTCGTCGCGGAAGAGTTCTGTGATCGCGACCGAGATGTCAGGGTCCTGCTGGTGCGCCAGGTGGGAGTTGCGCTCAACGATGGTGACGCGGGAGCCGAAGCGGCGCATCGCCTGGGCGAACTCGAGGCCGACGAAGCCTCCTCCGAGGACGATCATGTGTTCCGGGAGGACGTCGAGCTCCAGGGCCTCGACGTGGGTGAGAGGATTGGCCTCTAACAGACCGGGAGCAGGGCTGATGGTCGCACGCGAGCCGGTATCGATGAAGATCTGATCGGCGCGAAGAGTACGGGTTCCCCCGTCGAGCAGATCGACCTGGATCGTCTTCTCCGCGACGAAGTGGCCGAAGCCCATGGCGATCTCGGCCCCGCTCTTCTTGAAGTTGTTGAGATGCAGCTCCTGCAGGCCGTCAATCATCTTTTGCCTGCGGGTGCGAACGCCCGCCATATCGACGCGCCAGCCGTTATGGACCATGCCGAACTCGGCGCCTCGCTGGAAGAAGGAGGCGACCTTCGCGCTGTGAATGACGTTTTTGCTGGGCAGGCAGGCGAAGTTGGGGCAGGCGCCGCCGATCTTCTTCTTCTCGATCGCCGCTACCCGAAGGCCCTGCGAACCGAGGTGCCAAGCCATAAATTTGCCGGCTTCGCCGGTACCGAGCACAAGCGCATCATAGATTTCAGGGGCGGACATCGTGACCTCCTTAAAATGGGCGGCAGCTCAGGCAGTTCAAGGCAGGCCTTAATGGCAAGCGCTAATCGCTTAACAGTGTCGCACGGCAACTTGAATGCTCTGAAAACGAGGCCCTATACAACTGTTTGCAACCGGGTCATCAAGGCCACCAATGCTAAGATTTAAGGCTCATGGCACAAGATAAATTGAAGCTGATTCCGCTGGGAGGGCTGGGCGAGTTCGGTATGAACTGCATGGCACTCCGCTGGCAGGATGACATTATCGTCATCGATGCCGGCCTGATGTTTCCCGAAGACGAGCTGCTGGGGGTAGACATCGTCGTCCCGGACATCAGTTACCTGACGGAAAACCGCGACAAGGTTCGCGGCATTGTTCTAACCCATGGGCATGAGGACCACATTGGCGGCCTCCCGTGGATTCTCTCGGAACTGAACGTCCCGGTCTACGGCACGGAGTTCACCCTGGCCTTTGTCGAAGGCAAGCTGGAAGAGCATGAGCTGCTGGACGACGCGGAGCTGAACGAGATTCTTCCCGGCCACAAGGTCACCCTGGGACCATTCTCCATTCTCCCCATCCGGGTGACGCACTCGCTGGTGGATTGCGTGGCGCTGGCGATCTATACGCCGGTGGGCATTGTTCTGCATACTGGCGACTTCAAAGTGGACCTGTCCCCGACGGACGGACGCCCCTTCGACTTGCAGGCATTTGCCGAACTTGGCAAGCAGGGCGTGCTGGCGCTCCTGCAGGACTCCACCAACGTGGATCGCAGAGGCTATACGCCCAGCGAAAGGGCAGTGCGCCCACGGCTGGACGAGATCTTCGGACAGACGAAGAAGAAGCTGTTCTTCAGTTGCTTTTCCTCATCGATTCATCGGCTTCGCCTGGCGATGGACCTTGCAGCCGAACACGGTAGAAAAGTTGCCATCATTGGGCGTTCGCTGGACAATGCCACCGAAATTGCGCAGGACCTGGGCTACCTGGACCCCGCGCCGGGGCTGCTGATCCATCCGGGTCAGATTAAGGACTTCCCGCCGGAGAAGCTGTGCATCATGATCAGCGGCACGCAGGGCGAGCCGATGAGCGCGCTCAGCCGGGCGGCAGTGAACAATCACAAATTCGCCCGCATTGACGCTGGCGATACCGTACTGATGAGCTCGCGAGTCATTCCGGGGAACGAGAAATCGATCTACCGGGTGATCGACCATCTGGAGCGGCGCGACGCCAAGGTGATCTACGACGACGGCACCGCTGGCCTGATCCACGTGAGCGGTCACGCCAGCCAGGAAGAGCTACGGCTGATGATCAATCTCGTCCGGCCAAAGTTCTTTATCCCCATCCACGGGGACTATCGCCATCTGAAGCGACACGTCGAGCTGGCTTCGTCGATGGGCATGGTCGAGCAGGCGATCCTGATGGAAGACGGCGAGGTCCTGGAGCTGGACAGCACTTCGGCGGTGAAGACCGGAGAAGTGACGGTCGGACGCGTCTGCATCGACTCCGGCGGCGCCGCGTCTGATGTCGTCGAGGACCTCGTGATCCGCGATAGAAGACATCTGAGCGAAGACGGAATCGTATTGCCGATCATTGCCATCAATAAGGGCACTGGAAAACTTGAAAACCTTCCCGAGATCGTGATGCGTGGAATGGCTGTGCCGGAAGAGGGGCTGATCGCGGAGGCCAGGCAGGTCGTCCAGAGAACTCTCGATGGCTCTTCGAGCGAAGAGAAGGCCGACTACGGGGTGGTCAAGGAGAAGATCCGGACCGACCTGAAGCGCTTTATCCAGAAGAGCATGAGCCGGCGTCCGCTGATTATGCCGGTCATCCTGGAGATCTGACCCCGTGTTTAGGGTTTTACACATGTACCAGCAGGGCGCCGTAAAGGCGTCCTCGCTGCTTTAAGAGGTATCGCAGCGGGTACGCGCGAACGGAATTCTGGCGAATCTCCATCGTAAGATGAACCATGACCTTCGGTTACTGCAAAGATTTGCCGCTCAAGCCGTTCCGGCCAGAGCGGCGGCGTGCAAGCAAGAATCAGGTCGAACCATTGTGACGATATGTTGAGTCTTACATCTCCCCGCTGCCTGCGCCTGGCGCTTGCAGCAACGCTTCTGGCGATCGGAACAACGGTTGCAGCGCAACAAAATCCGGCTTTTACGAACAGAGTGCAACAGACTGCTCCTCTGGGTGGAAAGGCGCGCCCGAAGATCGGACTGGTACTCGAAGGCGGTGGAGCGCTGGGATTTGCGCATATCGGCGTGCTTGAGTGGATGGAAGAGCACCATATCCCCGTCGATTCCGTTGCAGGAACCAGCATGGGCGGACTGGTCGGCGGATTGTATGCTTCCGGGCTGTCGCCAGATGAGATACGCAGTTTTGTAGAGCATATTGACTGGCCCTCCGTTCTTAGCGGGCAGGTTCCCTTCCCTGCTCTGAGCTATCGCCGCAAGGAAGATAAGCTCGCCTATCCGAACCACCTGGAGTTTGGGCTGAACCATGGCGTGACACTGCCCAGCGCATTGAACTCGGGAGCGGCGGTGGGACTGCTTTTCGATCGCACCGTGTTGCCCTACTGGAACCTGAGGAGCTTCGACGATCTTCCGATTCCCTTTCGATGCGTCGCTACGGAGCTCAACACCGGTCAACCTCACGTGTTTGAGGACGGCTCCCTGTCGCAGGCGCTGCGGGCGACGATGTCGATCCCTGGATTATTCGCTCCGGTGCATCATGGCAACGAGATCTATGCCGATGGAGCCGCGGTCGATAACCTGCCGGTCGATGTTGCCCGCGAAATGGGTGCGCAGGTGGTGATCTCCTCCTATCTGAATGCCGGGCCGGTCCAAAAGGATGTGCTGAGCTCGATGACCGGCGTGATGGGACGCAACATCTCCATCATGGTGGCCAATAACGAGATCAACAGCCTGAAGAACTCCGATATTGTGGTCTCCTCCGACGTCTCCAAGGTGGGAGCGCTCGATTTCGAGAAGCACGATCAGATCATTCCATTGGGATATGAGGCCGCGGGACTTGAGTCGAACGAGCTGGAGAAGTATGCCTTGAATGACGCGGACTGGGCAGCCTATATGGCTGCGCGCAAGGCACGCCGCAGGACGGAGGTTCCTGTTCCCCAGTTTATTGAGGTCTATGGGATCAGCGGCACCTCGCAGGCGGACATTCACGCGCGGTTCCAGGAGTTTATTGGGAAGCCTATCGATACTGCGGCAATTGAGAAGACCATTGCAGTCGTGCAGGGAACGGGACTCTACTCCACGATCAACTACAACATGACGGAGAAGGACGGCAGGATAGGCCTGCTGATCCGCCCGCGGAACAAGACATGGGGTCCGCCATTCATGAATCTCGGCATCCCCATCCTTGCCAATGACGCCAACAATGTCCAACTGGGTATCGGCGTGCGGGCTACGTTTTTCAACATGTATGGAGCCGGTTCGGAGCTTCGGCTGGATGGCGCGCTGGGTCAGCCCGCAACTCTGAGCGCGGAGCTTTTCAAGCCCCTGAAGGTCGGCTCCAAGGCGTTCGTTGCACCTCATGCTTATCTATCGCGGCAGATCAATCCGTACTATGTGGGGAATCAGCAGTTGGAGCAGTACCGGGAATACCGCAACGGACTGGGCCTGGATCTTGGATACCAGTTCAACGCCCGGACGGAGCTGCGGATCGGCGAAGATGTTCAGTGGTTCAATGAGCACCGCACGATCGGCACCGATGGAGAGCAGGAGTTCAGCCTCATTCCATTCGTCAGCCGAGTGCGGTTTCAATACCTCGGTCAGAACGATGTCATGGTTCCGACGTCGGGCAGCGCAATCTCGACCTCCTATAACTACTTCACCAAGCGGCCGAACGACGCCGGGGGATACTCCCAGCTTTCAGGGCGGCTGGAGCAGTTTATTCCCATCCGATCGAAGGGTATTCTGTTCGGTCAGGCGCAGGGAGGAACAAGCTTCGGCGCCGATAACCTGGGGCTGGCGGGGCTCACCCTCGGCGGCCCCCTGCGCCTGAGCGCCTATGCCCGGAATGAGCTGCTGGGAACCGATTACTTCCTGGGGCAGGTGGGGTATCTGCATCTGCTGGCGCGGCTGAACCCAATCTTTGCGGATGCGGTATACGCCGGGGGCGTCTACGAGATCGGTAAGATGTACGGCGGCAATGCACAGACGCCTTCGACTCCCAATGATGTGGCGGGCGCCCTTGTCATCAAAACACTGATTGGGCCGGTATTTGGAGGCCTGAGCATCGGGGACAGCGATCATCGCCGCTGGTTCTTCGGGGTGGGCCGGATCTTCTAGTCTTTTTGCGAGACAATCCGCTTCAAGCGGGCCATTTATGATGGCTCACTATGAGCGAGTTTGTGACCCTGGATGAGATACGGGCAGCGAAGGAAAGGATCAGCGGAGTTGCCGTACGGACGCCGCTTTACCGGGTTGAGAGAGCGCGCCTGCGCATGGCGAAGCTGCCTGAGCCGAAGTTCGATCTCTACATCAAGGCCGAGAGCGAACAGCCAATTGGGAGCTTCAAGCTGCGTGGCGCCTTCAATATGGTCTCGCGACTTTCGCCGGAGGCACGGTCCCGCGGAGTCATTACCTACTCAAGCGGCAACCACGCGCAAGGCGTAGCCTATGCGGCGAGGGCGCTGGGCGCGAAAGCCGTTATCGTAATGCCGTCCAATGCTCCGGCGGTGAAGAAGGCCGCAACGAAGGCACTGGGAGCGAAGATCGTGGAGGTGGGGCCGGCCTCGTCGGAGCGCCGCATCAAGGCCGAAGAGCTGGTCGAGGAATTTGGCTATGCCATGATTCCGCCCTATGACGCTCCGGAGATCATCGCCGGTCAGGCGACGTGCGGGCTGGAGATCGTGGAGCAGCTTCCGGACGTCGATTTGGTGATCTCCCCGGTCAGCGGCGGCGGCCTGCTGAGCGGAGTAGCAACTGCGGTCAAGCTGGCCGCTCAGGAGGGCCTTGCCTCTGCCGATATAAATGTATGGGGCGCCGAACCGGAGTTGTCAGCAGATGCGCGCGAGAGCTTCTACTCCGGGAAGCTGGTGGAGTGGCCCGCGGAAAAGACCGTGCGCACCATTGCCGACGGCCTGCGGACGCAGAGCATGGGGGTTCGGAACTTCGAGCATGTACTGCGGTTTGTCGATGGAATCGTTTCGGTCAGCGAGCAGGAGATCTTCACGGCGATGCGCACCATTCTGACCGCAACCCGGCTGGTCGCTGAACCGAGCGGAGCGGTCACGCTGGCTGCCGCGCTGTTTCATGCGGATGAGTTTCCTGAAGTGCGCAAGGTCGCGGTCATTCTGAGCGGAGGGAACCTGGAACCCGAACTTAGGGAGAAGCTCGGTGCAGAGATTGCAGCAGGTGGGTGATTGAGATGGGTCGCTGCCTGCGCACCCGGGAGCGCCGTCTAATCTAATATGTCGGCTATGAGGATGATCGATTTGGGGCGTGCGGGCGTCGTTGCGATGCTGGTAGCAGCATGCGCGAGCGTATGGGCGCAGAAGCGGGACAACAGCTCGGGGTACGACCTTGCAGCACGCGCCACGGTTCTACATGAGGCGAACGTCTATGTTGCAGCCGATCCAAATTCACAGCGAGTGTCGACAGTTCTGCCGGGACACGAGGTGGTCGTTGTGGAGCGCAGCTCGCCCTGGGTAAAGGTCTTCGCCAACACGGACGTGCAGGAAGATCCGGAGGACAAGCCTGAGTTCGGGGACGAGAATGCTCCTACGCCGGCATCGGGCTGGATTCGGGATAAAGGGGTTGTGGGCCCGACGACGCCGGAGGGGGATGTAATTCTCTATGGTGCGGCGGCGAATCTCGAAGACGCGGCCAGCAGGCCCAACGCACCGAAGAATGCCGCGATGCAAGCGCATCTGCTGTATCGACGGGTCTCTGACTACTTTCCGCAGTCGAGACTGGCACCCGAAGCAGCGTGGCGGTCGGCCGACATCCGATGGCAGTTGGAGAAACGTGACATCAGTTCCCTTCCTTCAGCCCACGAGCAGGACCCCATCCTTCGCCCAACGATCTACGAAGGCGAGATGAAGAAGATTATCAAGAATGATCGGGGCTCGAAGTACGCCGCCATGGCAGCGTACGAGATGCTGGACAACAAGCTGTGCGGCGACTGGCAGGGACTTCCCAAATGCCCGGAGAAGGAGGCCGATCTCTACGAGAAATACGCGCGACAGTTTCCGGATGGACCTCGGACGGCACAGGCACTCTACAACGCTGTCTACCGCGAGGCCACGATTGTAACGATGTATACGGTTCAGGAAGATAAGAAGAAGGCGGATGCGGCTGCATCCAAAACCCAGGCCCTGGCTGCGGAGATGAAGACGAAGTTCCCGCAGGCGGACGACACCGCTCGCGCTGTCAGCATCGCATACAAGGTTGCGCAGGGGATCCCTATCTATGGCAATGATCGCGATTGACGGCCAGGACGTGATAACGCGAGAGATTGCAATGGAAGACGCCGAAGCTGTCGCGGAACTCAGCGGCCAGCTTGGGTATGAGACATCGACCCAGAAGGTGAAAGAGCGGATCGCAACGATGCTCCCGCTCGAGAAAGATCACCTCGCGCTGGTGGCAGTCGTTCGGGGCGAGGTCGCTGGGTGGATTGAGGCGGAGATAGCAAGACACCTGCAGTCGGAGCCGCATGCCGTGATCACCGGGCTCGTCATCCGTGACGGCTATCGATCGCTCGGGATCGGCAGCCGCTTGTGTGCGCAGGTAGAAGACTGGGGTCAGCAGAGAGGGATTTCAATCATACGGGTTACCTCCCGGATGACCCGCGAACAGGCCCATCGGTTCTACCTGAGAGAAGGCTTCGTACAGGTCAAAACCTCAGCCGTATTTGAGAAGATACTCTCCTCCGAGACCGAATAATCATCTTCAGGGAAGATTCAGGCTGAGCATGTAGCATGACATTATGCCGATTCTGAAGGTTATTGTGCTCGCCATTGTGCAGGGACTCGCCGAGCTTCTGCCGGTCTCGAGCTCTGCTCACGTTGTTGTCGCGGAAAAGCTGATGGGGCTCGACCCCTCCTCCCCGGAGATGACGCTTCTGCTGGTCATGCTTCATACGGGTACGATGTTCGCGGTCATCGTGTACTTCTGGAAGCAATGGAAGCGGAGCTATTTTGCAAGCGCCGATGCCTTCAAGAGATTTCTGATCCGCGTGATCTGGGCGACTCTTCTGACCGGGATCATCGGCATCGCCATCAAGACGGTGATCGAAAAGACGATGTTTCATGGAGCACCCAAGGCAGAGATCGAAGAACTCTTCGGCAGGCTCGATCTGATTGCCCCGGCGCTGCTGGCTGCCGGTGTGCTGATTATCATTGCGGGGATTCGCGAAAAGAAGGGCCCCCCGCCCCAGCAGGTCTACGGAAACAGCGTGACCATGCGACAGGCGGGATGGATGGGAGCCATTCAAGGACTCTGCCTTCCCTTTCGCGGCTTCTCGCGATCAGGCGCAACCATCTCAACTGGCATGCTGGCGAATACAAGCAAAGATCGCGCTGAGAGGTTCAGTTTCGCGTTGGCCGTCGTTCTGACGCCGCCCGTGGTTTTGCGTGAGGCGATGCGGCTCATCAAGGCGTCGCATGCCGCAGCAGAGACGGGAGTGCACATCGATCTGCACGCAAGTGTGGCGACCAGCCTTATCGGCATGGTCCTGGCGTTTTTTGCAGGCCTGGTGGCACTGCGCTGGCTGAGCGCGTGGCTCGAAGAGGGGCGATGGTATCTCTTCGGCATCTATTGTGTGGTTGCTTCAGGCGCCGTGTTTTACCTGCACCATCTGGGCTATTAGGAAAACAAGGGAGGGTGACTTAGTCGCCCTCCTCTTGTTATGTCTTTGCCGCGCATTACCCGGCTTGCGGCTGATCCCGATGGTTTTTGACGTATTGGTGCGAGCTGAGGATGTGGGCCTGCTGCTCCGTCAGAATCTGGCGTACAGGCAGTGGCAGATCCTGCTTCAGGGCATCGGCATAGGCATCTTTGGCCGCATCCTCGCCCTCCTCGGCAGCGGCCAGCAGGCCGTGATCGTTGCCGCCCAGCTTTGCTTTCAGATCGCTCCAGACGCGATGCAGCGTACCGGCTGTGGTGCCGGACTCCTTGATGTCGTGAAATCCGTTCTGATGAAGAACCTCTTCGAGATCGCCGCGAAAGCTCGCTCTTTTCAGCGACTCGGCAAGGAAGTACCGTTTCAACGCCTCATCCTTCAGGTGATCGCCTATCTCTGCGAATCCCTTCTGGCTATCGATAAGAACATTGATTACAGACGTAACGGCAAGGTGCATCTCGTTTCGCTTGTCAGCGTCGGTGGGCATGAAATCTCTTCCCTCTCAAAGGAAATAATGGGGGTTAAAACACCAGTAGGGCAGGGTCCGCCGGCTGTCTGCGATTCTCCTTCACCGGCGGCGAGCAGAAGAAATCGCGAAAATTCCGCGCCCCTGCCCACTGGATTACAAAGGGCCGCCGAAGAGCCTTCGGCGGTAAGCTAAAAGCATAGATGCGGCTTTTCATCGCGGGTTTGCATCCGGATACCTCTCCCGCAGTTTTTCGATTTTGTTTCGCATTTCCCGCAGGGCAGTCTGGGATAATCAAAGCTGCTCTGGTGGTTCAAGCCTCGATAGCCAACTGCTACGACCGGCCGGCACGGAGAGGCTCGGCTGCCGGCGTGAGAGGCTGTGCGGACCCCCGATGAAGACTCTAAGACTCGTCTCGACCCCTACTCGCAATCGCCGTCTGAATGAGATTATCGGCCTTACCGTTCTGGTGGCGGCTGTCCTGCTTTTTCTTGCGCTGGTAAGTTACACCCCCACCGACTCGTCGCTGAATACCGTGGGTGCGTATATCTCCGGGCGACCGGCGCACAACTGGACTGGAATTGCGGGTGCGTATGTCTCCGACGCGATGCTGCAGGCGATCGGTGTAGCGGCCTTCCTGCTTCCGTTGGTTCTGGGCCGTCTCGGTATCTGCTGGATGATGTCCCGCCCGGCGGGATCTCCTTTGGCCAAAGCCGTAGGACTGGCGATGTGGGTGATCTTTGGTCCGGCCGCCATTGCGCTGCTGCCCGGCCACCTGCTGTGGAAGGGGACGCTGCCGATTGCAGGCACCAGCGGACGTCTGCTGGCCGACATGCTGGTAGCTTATCTCAATCTTCCGGGAGCCTCCATCGTCCTGGCCCTGATGGTTGCGTTATCGCTTTACCTGGCCACCACCTTCACGTTTAACACCGCACGCGAGTGGACCACCATGCGCTTCGGATTTGCGCAGAGGATGTGGGAGCGATGGGTTCAGTGGCGTGAGAGCCGGCAGGGGCCAGACCTGCCCGTAGAGCAGTATGGCAGCAAGCGGGAACGCGCGGAGCTTCGCGCACGCCGCGAACACGAACTGGCTGAACGCAAGGCACGAGAGGCAGAAGAGCGCAGGAACAAATCCAATACGACGCTGCTGGGGAGCCTCTTCGGCTGGTTGAGCCGCAGGAAGAGAAAGGCAGAAGCCACAGCAAACGAAGATGAAACCTTCGCCGCGCCAGAGTCTTCTGTCTGGCACGGAATGCCGCGGACCATGGTCGATGCTCCTCCGGTGACAGCTCTCGGCACCGCAACCGCTGCGGTCGCGCCCTATGCTGAAGATCTGGCAAAGGCAGCGGAACCCGTGCGTGCTATCGACGATGCCTCCAATTTTGAGGGGCAGCCCTCTCTGCCTCGCATGATCGAGAGGACGGAAGCGCCGCCGCCGCGAGCGAGCAGGAAGCGGACAGAGGAGTTGCAGCCCGTTACAGCGCCTGCCGATCCTGCAAACTCAGACATCTCCTTCGGCAAGCGGGCCGATGCTGATATCAAGGCAGTCGCAATCTCTCCGAAAAGCGTTCGGGGCTACAAGCTTCCGCCATCTTCACTTCTGCATCGCAGCGAAGAGCAATCCACCATTCGCGAAGACGTGCTGCGAGACGAGGCGCGGGTGCTGGTGGAGAAGTGCGCAGAGTTTGACGTCGATGGCCAGGTGACACATATCAATCCGGGCCCGGTGGTCACGACCTTTGAGTTCAAGCCCGACGCGGGCGTCAAGTACTCGCGCGTGACCGGACTCGCCGACGATCTCTGCCTCGCGATGGCGGCAGAGAGCATTCTGATCGAACGCATGGCGGGAAAGTCGACCGTCGGAATCCAGGTGCCGAACTCGAACCGTGAGACGATCTGGCTGCGTGATGTGGTCGAGTGCGAAAGCTTCGCGCAGTCAAAGTCCCGTCTCCCGATTGCGCTGGGCAAGGACATCAATGGCCGCATCGTCACCGCCGATCTGGCGGCGATGCCGCACGTGCTGATTGCAGGATCGACAGGCTCCGGTAAATCGGTCGCCATCAATGCCATGATCATGAGCGTTCTGTTCAAATCGACGCCCGAGCAGGTACGTATGATCCTGGTCGACCCCAAGAGGGTTGAGCTGGGGATGTATGAGGGCATCCCGCATCTCTTTACCCCCATCATTACTGAAGCCAAGCTGGCTGCAAACGCGCTCCGGAATGCTGTTAAAGAGATGGAGCGCCGCCTGAAGCTGCTGGCTGCGAATCACGTCAGGAATATCGACCAGTTCAATAAGCTGTTCGATAGCGGCAGCGGACATCTCTTTGAAGACGTGAACCAGGAGCCTCTGCCCTACATCATGATCATCATCGATGAGTTGGCCGATCTGATGATGCTCGACCGGGCCAACGTGGAAGAAGCAATTACACGACTGGCACAGATGGCGCGCGCGGTCGGCATCCACCTGGTGCTGGCGACACAGCGGCCCTCGGTCGACGTCATTACCGGCCTGATCAAGGCGAACGTTCCCACCCGCATGAGCTTCCGGCTGGCGACCAAGGTCGATTCCCGCACCATCATCGACTCCAATGGCGCCGAAAGCCTGCTGGGCCGCGGCGATATGCTCTACCTGCCGCCCGGCACCAGCCGCGTTCAACGCGTGCATGCTCCGTTTGTGACAGAAAAGGAGATCTCCTCCGTCACGGAGTTCTGGAAGGCTCAGGGCGAGGCCGAATACGCGGAAGGCTTCCTCGAAGGTCCCAAGGACGAAGCGGGCCGCGATCTGGATGGCGGTTCGGATGGAGAGTCCGACGATCCGATGTACGACGATGCTGTCCGCCTCGTCTTCGAGTTCGGAAAAGCTTCAACGTCGCTCCTGCAGCGCAGGCTTCGCATCGGTTACGGGCGCGCTGCTCACCTGATCGACATGATGTACAACGATGGATTGGTGGGACCGGCAGACGGATCGAAGCCGCGCGAGCTGCTGAAGTCGCCCGACTGGCTGAAAGAGATTGACGCCGCCATGCGCTGAGCGAGACCCCTGTTCCGGTGGAGGAATGGTGGCTGAGCCAGCAGACCGCAGATCCTTCGACTCCGCGCTGACGCGCATCACTCAGGATGACACCTCTGGGTGATGCTGAAGGAAATTGACAGGGAGATGTCCGCTGTCGTAAGTCCACAAAAGCAGTCCAACCATGCCGAGCCTAGGTGTGGACATCGCTAGCGTGACAGATGTCTTGAGGAGCGAATGGCAATCACGGCAAGAACGCAGATAACGCCGAGAAGCGCTACCCATACCAGCTCCGGATTTCGTTCCGTGATGGATCGTGTGTCGGGCCGCTCCATGTAGATAGGATTTCGCTGCTCCGGCCCTATGCGCGCCGAGGCTGTCTGACCGCCCAATTGGATGGTTCGCGCAAGATCGTATTCCGGCGCCGTTAGCGTGGGATCACCGTAGAAGAGTGTAAGCGGGTCGGTGGAAGACGCGTTAAAACAGAGCCGCCGCTGCCGCATCTGCAGCTGAACCGCTGCGATGGGCAGCGGTGTATCGTCACCATTGTTGACAGCAATCTCGACTTCGGCGCTGCTCTGCAGGTTTGAGCCCAGTGTGGCGGGAACGCTCAGCCGTTGCTGATGGATGTCCCGTCCCGCCTGATTGACGTGAACCCGGAAGATGTTGCCCGAGATCGTCTCACCAGCGGATGCCGGCGTACCAGAGGCGTAATCGACGATGGAGACGTTGCGGCTGAAGTTCGACCGATACTCCGGCGCAAGGACGAAGTTGACCCGCTCTACAGGGACACGCTGCGGAAGCCTGAAGTGCGCTACGCTCTGCCGTCCACGCTGCGTGATGGTGCTGGTCTCCGCTGCCGGAGCGAAGATCGTCTGGGCTTCCCGACTGGGGGGAACCGTGGCTCCCAGGACCATGGAAGGAGAGAACTGAAGATGACGTGCTCCTGGCGCGGGAGACACCTCGAGCTCGACATGCAGATAGGGAAAGCTCGACTCCTGAAGCGGAAGCGTGGTGCTGCGCGACAGGCGCTGCGATGTGAGATCGAAGAGCGTGAACTCGCCGAGGCGTGTTCCTGCTGTCTCTCCAGCCTTTTCCGTTCCAGTGACTGTCGCTGAAGCGATATAGTCTCGGCCCCCCAGGTCGAGCACCACCTCGGTGTAGGGCCGATGCGGCATGGCCAGGTCGAAGGTGATTTTGTTGCTCTTTGTTCCGCGGTTGAAGACACGAGCCGGATCGACATTCGGCTGCACAGGCTCGCTTAATGTGATGGCATAGGGAATCTCGTGGGCCTGCGCCGTCTGGGCAAAGAGCCTTAGATCCCTGAGCGCGGGTGCGGCATGCTCGAAGGTGGCAGCGTCCAGCACGGCACAGTTCTGCCCGGCGGCTGTCGGTACGACAGAACGCTGATACAGGAAGAACTGCCGCTCCGGTGTATTCGATCTCGGAACGGCAGCGCCTGCCTGCCAGAGCAATAGAAGAAGAATCCACTTCACTGGCTGCTTCCCGCCTTCTGAGCTTTATGTTGTGTATTCTGCTCGCGCAGCGACAGCCAGTCCTTCTGGTACGCGAAGCTGACCGCCATCAATAGGATGCCCAATCCGAGAAAACTGACCACCCGGTATCCCTGGCTGAGGTTCCGCATGTCGTAGAGGAAGGTCTTACCGATGGTGACGACCAGCAGGAGCAGCGCCTGCCAGCGAACAAATGAGCTGCGCTTCCAGAACCCGACAGCCAGCAGAATCGCGCCATAGGCCATGAGAAAAGCTGAGATCGCGAGCGCACGTTGAAGCTCCGCCTCCGGTGTAGCAAGCGTAGCCGGCCAGAACGATCCAATCTCACGCATGCCAGCGAGGACTGCAATGAGATTGATGGCGATTACCGAGATCGCGGACAACTGGCCCCACAGCAAGTCCTCCTCGTCACGAAGAGCGATTCGCAGGCTGACCCAGGCTACCGTTGAAAGTATGCCGATTCCCACAAGCGCCCTTAAAAAATCGCCATTCGCGAGAGGAGCATACACAAATGATCGGGAACGCATGACGACAGTTTCGCGCAGACTGATGACGACCGCGATCAGCTGAATCGCTGCGAGGGCTATGGGAGAGAAGCGTGATCTTCTCCATAGCTCGCCTGCATTCTTAGCCCGCCATGCAATCCATGAGAAGACAGCTAACGCCACGACTGCACCCAGGGCCGCCGCTAATCTCCTGTTGAAGAATGGCATCGGAACGGCCGCATCATACCAGGCCCTCATCATGACGACACGAACTACACCCAGCGCCACGGAGCCAACGGAGAGCCAACGCAACGTTATGGCCGCCTCCTCTGAAGAGGAGGCGGAGAGAAGCGCAGGTAGTCCGTCTGCGGCGGAGGTTCGCACAGCTACCCACAACAGGCCGACTCCCTCTGCTAGCCACGCTGCCGTAATCCAGTGGCCATTGGCTTTCAAAGGAACCGCAATGGTAAGGAAGACCACCGCCAGCGACAGATGAAGGGCGGCAAGCAAAGCAGGCTGCGGCAGCCGCGCTATCACCAGGTATGCGGCCGCAAGAAGGAGCATCAGCCAGGGCAGAAACCAGTGCCGCTCCGAATCCTCCAGCACGGCATAAAGCGCCAGCGAAACAAAAGCTGCATTGCTAAGAGGAAGCAGAATGGTGGGAGCGATCCCTCGAAGGAAGCCGCGACGAGTTGGCGGCGAGGAACTTGCGGCTGGGGAAGCGAAGGCGTCGGAGACGAAGACGGCAAAGAACAGCACCACGAAGACCGTGGTTACGGCGAAGACGCCTTCTGTGTAAAAACGCAGATACCAGAATGCGAAGTAGACAACGGTCGCGCCAAAGGCGGCAAGCAGCAGCCGGTTCCATGGCTTCTTCCGCACAAGCAGGGCTGTAGCAAGATCGATCGCCAACAGATAGGTAAACAGGAACACCTCGTGGTTGGCTCCCGTCGATAGCAGCAGCGGTGTCGCCAGTGCACCAGCCAGCGCGTAGGCAGCCAGCAACTCGGCATCCTGCGCCCACGCCATGTAGGCATTCCACGCCGTCACCAGGATCATTCCCGCAAGCGCGCCCGCAGGCGGCAGAAGATGGTAAAGCTGCTGCGCGGCCCAGAGTGTGAGATAAAGAGCGCCCGTCCCGACCGCCTTGAGGGAGTACGAAAAAACGGCAAATCCCTTACGCCGGAACTGCTCTGACCACAGCACAACGCCCGCACCTGCAACAAGTCCGACGAGAATGCGGCCGACAGGACCGATCCACCGATTATCGACTGCGAGCTTCAGGAACCAGGTCACCCCAACCATCAGGGCAACAATTCCGATCCGGTTAAAGACCTGCGCACCGAGACGATTTTCAAACGAAGCCGAAGGCATAGGTGGAGAGGGATCTTCTGGAAGCTGCGCTGGCTCGGAGAGGGACACCGAAGGCATCGGCGGCGGTGGCGGGGCAACCCTTTCGCGCTGAGTCGCAGCCTGAGGAAGAGCCGCAGAGCGAAGCTCCGCGAGTTCTCGCTCGAGATTTGCGACACGCTGCGTCAGCGATCGAAGCTGTGCGGCTACGGAAATCTCGTCATCCTCATGCATCCTGTGCCGCGGCGAGAGATCCTCCGGCTCCATGGCAATTACTCTACTGCCTGCGCAGGGCATATGACATGGAAAAGTCACACTTGATAAGCTGCACGCATGACGGAACAGCCTCAGCATCAGGTCCTCATCGTTGACGATGACCTGCTGATTCGCGAATTGATCGAATTACTGCTGTCCCGCAGAGGATTTGCAGTCCATCAGGCCGCATCGGGAGAGGAGGCTCTTGCCATACTGGCAAACACGGAGGAACTCCGGCCTTCTATCGTGCTTGCCGATATGCAGCTTCCCGGGATTGCGGGAACAACTCTCGCCAACGGACTTCGAACCTTGCTCGGCAGTGGGATACGTATCCTGGCCATGAGCGGAAGTCAGCCGGATGAGGCGAAGCTGGAAGGCTTCGACGGATTTGTGCGAAAACCGTTTCGTGAGACCGCCCTTAACATACTCCTCGGGGAGGATGTGCCATCATCAGAGGGCGTGGACTCCCCGGCTTCTTTGCCCTTGAACGAGGAAGTCTATGAAAAGCTGGCCAGTTCGATGAGCCAGATGCAACTTACAAAACTCTATCAACTCTGTCTGGACGACTGTCGGCGGCGCATCGACGTTATACGACAAACTGCCGGCCAGAATAATATGGACGCCTGCAGGAAAGAGGCGCACACCATCAAGGGAAGCTGCGGTATGGTGGGAGCGACAGAAATTGCATCACTTGGTGAATTTATTGAAAGCCATGGTCTGGTTACGAATCCAGAAGATGCCCTCCATCAGATGATGCTTGCCTGCGGACGCTTGAAAGATCAATTGTGCGCCCGCGGACTCAGCATCCAATGGTAAGACCATCAGAAGGCAAGGAGAATTGAAGAATGAAGGAGTCCGGAAAGAATTCTGCCGACAGGTCCAACGGAGATGCGCGCATTCGCGTTGTCGTAGCCGATGATCACCCGGTGGTCCGCTTCGGCGTCCGCAACATGCTGGAGCACGATCCAGCCTTCCAAATTGTGGGAGAAGCAGGGGACGGCGATGAGGCCATCACGCAGACGCTGGACCTTGAGCCCGACGTCCTTCTGCTGGATGTACAAATGCCCCGTCTTCCGGGCCTGGAGGCCATGCGCGCCATCATGGATCGCTCTCCGCGCGTGAAGATCATTATTCTCACAAGCACTGTTTCGACCCAGCAGGTAATCGAGGCCCTGCAGATCGGAGCGCGCGGCATCGTTCTCAAGGACTCCGTCGCAGCCGATCTGACCACCGCAATGCGTGCCGTTCTCTCCGGGGACTACTGGATTGGCGGCGAGCGAGTGATGAATCTGGTGACAGCGCTCAACGACCTGATGAAGCAGGCCGCGGCTACCCCGGAGAGAAAAACCTACGGATTGACACCTCGTGAGCTTGATGTCGTGACCTGCATCGTGGAAGGCTGCAGCAACAAGGATGTCGCCAAACAATTTGCCATCAGCGAGGAGACCGTCAAGCGCCATCTTTCGAACATCTTCGACAAGACCGGCGTCTCGACCCGGCTTGAGCTGGCGCTGTTTGCGATCGCTCACAAACTGGTGAAGCTGGAAGCCTGAGCCTTCCGGTAGGCGGCGGCGTCTTCAGTAAGATGGATTTATGAGCGAGATACCGTTGCAGACCGAAGCGATTGTAGATCTGGCCGTCGTCGGCGCAGGCCCCACTGGGCTGGCCTGCGCAATCGAGGCGCAGCGGGCAGGCTTCACAGCCGTCCTGATCGACAAGGGCTGTCTCTGCAATTCGCTCTTCCACTACCCGTCAAACATGACGTTCTTCACGACGCCTGAGCTTCTGGAGATCGGAGACATCCCCTTTCCAAGTCCCAACCAGAAGCCCAACCGCAACGAGGCTCTGGAGTATTACCGCAAAGTTGCCGAGCACTATCAGCTCGACGTCCGCCAGTACCAGACGGTGGAAAAGGTCGCGGGAAGCGACGGAAATTTCGTCCTCCACACCGTAGACCGATTCGGCCGGCCGCTGCAACACCGTGCCCGCAAGCTGGTCATTGCCACCGGCTATTACGATCTTCCGAATTCCCTGAACGTGCCCGGAGAAGAACTCAACAAGGTCTCACACTACTATCACGACCCGCACCCATACTTCGATCTGGATGTGCTTGTCATTGGCGGCAAAAACTCCGCAGCAATTGCCGCGTTGGATCTTTGGCGTCACGGCGCCAGGGTGACTTTGGTGCATCGCGGGCCCGAGATGCATCGGCATGTGAAGTACTGGATCCTGCCTGATATCAATAATCGGATCAAGAACGGCGAAATTACGGCCTTCTTCTCCAGCACGGTGACGCGAATTACGGAAGACACGGTCACCCTGTCCACGCCATCCGGCGACCGAACGCTGCCGAATCAATACGTCTTTGCGCTCACGGGCTATCAGCCCGACTTTCGCTTCCTGGAGGCGCTCGGCGTTCGTCTGGATGAGCAGAACGATCGCTGCCCGGTCTGCGATCCGCAGACGCTAGAGAGCAACGTTCCTGGAATCTATCTTGCAGGGGTTGTGATCGCAGGCGAACGCACCAACGAGATCTTTATCGAGAACGGACGCTTCCACGGCAAACAAATCGCAAATGACCTGGTGGCAAAGAACGTCTCTGCAGCGGCATTCGACTAAGGTAAATCGACCTATTCGCCTGCCAGGTGTGCCTGTCCGAAAAGGAATTGTCATTCCGACCGAAGCGCAGCGGAGTGGAGGAAGCCGCTTTTCTACCCGGAATGTCTGTGCCGCGATGGCCGCGAAGCAGATCCCTCCACTTCGGCTTCGCCTCCAGTCTGGATGACACTTTCTATGCTGTTTCAAAGGCAAATATGACGATACAGCCTAGCCAATCACCCTGCGCAGAAATCCTCGGATGCCCATCCAGGTGAGCAGAACCAGGAAGAGAGTCAGCATACCCAGGATCAGCCATGGATTCATGTGCGGAAGCGTGGGTGTCAGGGCAGAGCGCAGACCTTCGCTCATGTACACGATCGGATTGACGAGCACGCTGATCTGTAGCCAGCGAATCTGACCGAGGGCCATCCACGGATAGTAGACACAGCCCAGAAAGGTGATCGGCATCACCACGACACCGAAGATCAGGCCAATCTGCTTGGGCTCCACCGTTGTGCCAATCGTCAGGCCCAGGGCTCCCGAGGTCAGCGAAGCGAGAACCAGGATCGCCGCCAGATACAACCAGCTGTCGACGTGCGCCACGACCGGCGTGGAGGGGATGTAGTAAGCCAGCGGGAAGACAACCGCGGCGGCAATCATGCTCTGCATGGCTGAGAAGACGATCTTTTCGATCGCAACGGCGCCGACCGGCAGAGGGCACATGACGCGGTCGTCGATCTCGCGCGTAATTCCGAATTCCTGCGCGAGCGGAAGAGCAACGGCTGCGATGCCGCTGAACATGATGGCCACGGCCATCAGGCCGGGGAGAAGGATCGTGCTGAAGTCGTTGCCCATCGCTGCGGCTGTCGGATTCATCGATGCCCCACCGCTCATGTGCGGCATGATGAAGGTGAAGACGAACAGGAACAGCATGGGATTCATGCAGACCCGGATGGCGAAGGGAAAGATCTCCCGCCGCAGAACGTGCAGGTCGCGCAGAAACAGCCCCAGAAAGGCGCGAAGGTACTGCGTCCTGGCGGATTCCCGCGGCGCAGCCGGAGCAGGGGCTTCCGTATCGATAGTGGCCAGTTCGGTCATAGAAATTTACTCGCGAAGCTCCCGCCCGGTTAGACGAATGAAGACGGTCTCAAGACTCGGCTCAGTAATAGTCAGATCGCGCAGGCCATAAGGATTGGCAGCATGCACCACCTCTGAAAGTAGCCCCTCGGTCCCTTCCGCAAAGAGCCGCAGTCCCTTCTGGGTCGTCTCCACGCTGGCGATACCCGGCTGTCTCTCCAGAATCCGCATGAGGCCGGGAAGGTCCTGCAGGCTCCGGATATCCAGCTCATAGATGCGCTGAGCACCCACAGAGTTTTTCAACGCTGCCGGGGTATCCTCCACCAGGATTCTGCCATGGTCGATGATGGCTACCCGATCGCAGAGTTCATCCGCCTCCTCCATATAGTGAGTCGTCAGAACGACCGTAATTCCCTCTTTGCGCAGGTTGCGCACCGCCTCCCACATCGCAATACGGCTCTGCGGGTCCAGCCCTGCGCTCGGTTCGTCCAGAAAGAGCACCTTGGGTCGGTGAGCGATGGCGCGGGCAATCTGGACGCGTTGGGCGAGACCGCCCGAGAGCTGCGAGGGATAGGCCTCGGCGCGCTCGGTCAGATGAAACTGCTCCAGCAGACCTTCCGTACGCGTCTTTGCCTCAGCGCGCGAAAACCCGAAGTAAAGGCAATGAAAGTGGATATTCTCGTAGATCGTGCATGCGCGATCCAGCGTGTTGTACTGCGGCACGACACCGATGCACCGTCGGGCCTGCGAAGGGGACCGCACCACGTCGATACCCGCAATCCGCACCTGCCCTGCCGTCGGAAGCGCGCGCGTGGTGCAGATACTGATGGTCGTCGTCTTTCCCGCTCCATTGGGCCCAAGGAAGCCATACAGCGCGCCTTCTGCAATCGACAGATCGATTCCATCGACGGCAACGACCCGTTGCTTGCCCTCATACACCTTCCTTAAGCCTTGAATCTCAACGATCAAAACGACTGCCCTCCGCTGCGCGATTTCTCAGGGTACATGAAAACCAGGCTCTTCGCCGCCAGCCCTACCGATCCATCTGTTCCGACATGTTCGCCTCCATAACAGATGCAGATTTCCAAGAAAACATTGCGAAGAAATCTGCAAGATCGAACTCATCCAGATCCCAGGGGCTCCCTGAGGGTCCACGAGAGATGCCTCTGGAATCAGACGCCGGGCGTAGAATAGGCCTATGTCACGTGGATGGGAGAGCAAATCCGTGGAAGAACAGCAGGCACAAGCCGCCGCTTCAAAGCCGGATGCGCAGAAGAACGATGCAGAGATCGCCGAGCACAAGCGCCGCGTGCAGGCGCTTGAGATGCAACGCGAACGCATCCTCTCTGAGCGAACGTCGAGCCCGCATCGCCGTTCAGCCCTGGCCAATGCCCTGGCCGACATTGAAGAGAAGCTGGCCGAGCTTGGATGGACTGTGCACCTGTAGTCAGCGCACAGCCCTCGACTGAGCCCGGCCCTCAACCTATGCGTGCCGGTGGAAGACTACTGAGTTCGCCTGGTCGATCGTGGTCATGACGACCGTGTGGATGTTGACGTGCGCGGGCCGGGAGGCTGCCCATACGATGGCGTCGGCCACGTCCTCCGGCGTAAGCGGCGTGATGTTCTGGTACACCTTCTCCGCACGCTCCTTATCGCCGCGAAACCGTACTTCGCTGAACTCCGTCTCCACCATTCCAGGATCGATGGACGTCACCCGCACGGGCGTTCCCATAAGGTCGATCTTCAGGCCTTCACTGATAGACTTCTCCGCAGCCTTCGTCGCGCAGTAGACCGCCCCATTGGCATAGGTCATATAACCGGCCGTCGAGCCCAGGCTGATGACGTGTCCGCGCCCTCTTTCCACCATTCCCGGCACCACGGCTCGCGTTACGTATAGAAGCCCCTTCACATTGGTGTCGATCATCTCTTCCCAGTTCTGCGGATCGTCCTCGTAAACCTTCGTCAGCCCACGGCTGAGGCCCGCATTGTTCACCAATACGTCGATGGCCCTCCACTCCGCCGGCAGTGACTCCAGGGTCTGCTCAACCGAGGTCCTCCGGGCAACGTCCAGAACGAAGGTCAGAACCGCAGCCGCGCCCGCTTCAGACAGCTCGCGCTCCATCTCCTGCAGACGCTCCTCCCGCCGAGCACAGACCGCCACCTTTGCCCCCTCACGGGCGAAGGCCAGTGCCGTCGCCCGTCCGATGCCGGAGCTTGCGCCTGTTACCAATACCGTCTTTCCACTCAGATATGCCATAACCTTATATAAACAAAAAGCCGGAGAGCAGCGAAAGCTCCCCGGCTTTTTCATTCATCTGCCGGCAATATCTATTGCTGCGGATTCGCCGTACCGCGGTATTGAGAGGAAGGAGGTGGCGGCGGGGCAGGAGCGGGGGCCACCTCTGCATCCGGTCCTTTCTGTTCCACACCGATCGCCGCTCCCGAAACCACCAGTTGCACACGTCGATTCAGCGCCCGGCCCTTCGATGTGTTGTTATCTGCAACAGGCTTCGCCATGCCGTATCCCGTCGCCACAATGTTGTCGGGCGAAACTCCCTGGGAGACCAGAAAATCGCGAACGGCCCCGGCACGATTCTCCGACAGCTTCTGATTGAACTGTTCACTTCCCGTGTTATCTGTATATCCCTCAACCTGGAGCTTCAGACCCGGATACGACTGCAGAATTCCAGCCACCTTGGCCAGGCTGATCTGTGTAGACGGCTTCAAGGCGTATTTGCCGGTAGCAAAGAGGACGTCGGACATATTCACGATCAGGCCGCGTGCGGTCTCGCTGGTTGCGAGCACACTGTTAAGCTGCGAGCGCAGCCGTTCGCGAGCCTGCTGGGCGCTGTCGGCACTCTTCTTCGCCTCAGCTGCCTGAGCTTGGGCCTGAGCCGCAGCCGCTTCAGCGCGGGCCCGGTCCGCATCCGCCTGGGCCTGAGCAGCGCGGGCACGCTCGGCCGCAAGGGCCGACTGTTGTGCCTGAAGCTGGGCCTGCTGCGCCTCAAGCTGCGCCTTCTGCCGCGCCAATTCCGCATTGTGCTGACGTTCGGCAGCCTGCCGGCGCAGCGTCACTAAACGAGCATCCTCGGCGCGCTGCACCGCCTGACGCGCATAGGTGATTCCCATCTTCGTGTCGCGCTTCTTGGCCGAGAGAATATCGGTCGCGTTCTTCAGATCCAGAATTGCTTCGCTGTAGATCTCCTTGGCATATTTGTCCGCCCCGGCCTGCTGCGCAATCCGCAGGGCGTTGTTCGCCTCATACAGCTCAAGCGGCATCTTCTCGTCGCGGGTGATGGGATTGAGCACCGAATTTTGCCCCGCTGTCTCCGCATAGGTCCCTCGCGGCAGCAACATATAGTGCGCATTCACCTTCTCGAGCACGCCGGTCGTCTTGTCCTGGATGATCTGGTTTTCCAGCACCACCAGGTCGCTGGGCTGCGTCACCGAAAAATAAGGCTCGGCAGTGACGACTAAACCGAAAGACTGCAGCGCCGTGGTGACGGTGATGTTGTTCTTGTCTCCGGCAGGAAGAATCTCTCCCAGGTTATTCGGACGCCCGTCAGGGGTAATCGCCCACAGCACATACGTCAGGTACTCGCGGCCAAAGCTGTTGGCCGGCGGCAATCCCTGAAAACGCGCGTCGATCGTGATTCCTCCCCGTTCGCTGGTTACTTTGGCCTCGCCCTTGGCCATGGGGAGCAGAGGTGTCCCCTTGAAGGCGATCTGTGTCGAACCGCTGCGATGCAGATAGTTCACCGCGTCCAGGTCGCGCTGGACGACTTTTACCCGGTACAGGTAAACACCCTCAGATTCCTTGGTGATCTTGTTGTCATCCGGAGGCGCCTGCTGGGCCATTGGATTCGGTTCCTGAGCGTGTCCTCGAAGGCTCCCCACCGGAACCAGGCTTACCGCAGCAAGAGCAACGCCAGCGATGATCGCCCCTGGCTTCATCTTCAACATATCTATCGTTCTCCCTCGTTCACAGGCAGTCACCAAACCAGCGCTTCCTTCCTCAAAGTCCACTCGATTCGGCTGCTGTCTTTCATAAGGGTGCGATGCGATGGGTGGAGAAAAAGTAGTCTGCTCCCAGATGATACGGCGCTGCAACCCCTTGTATCCAAAGAAAAAAGGAGCGAATCTCTCCTGCGCAAGAGATTCGCTCCTCTTTTCCTGAACTGCGTCAGGCCGAGTGCTGGTGGCCGTTGGAGCGATGAACGAAATGATAGGGAGGCCAGGGCCCGGAGAGCTGCATCTGGCATTCCTTCATCTGCTGCAGGGCTGAGGTGTATTTGTTCTGGTAGCGTTCCACCGTCTTGTTGTCAATCAGATGGGCGATATCCAGCAGCATCTTGCCGGATTCCATACGCTTACAGGTGATCTCCTCCGCAAGGGGGAGAAACATGCGGTGCATCTGGACCGACAGCGCCCGCGCCTTCGATTGACGCTCACGCTGACGGCTGGCGCTCTCGCGAAGGCTGGTCAGATACTCCTGTCCGACCGCCAGGTCCCGGAGATGAGCGCTTGCGCCGGGGCAGGTATCGTCCACAAGGACCTTGAGATGCATCTCCGCTTTGCCGCGAAGACGTTCGACGTTGGCAAGAAAGTGGCGTTGATTGGACCGGACGGAGCGGCGCAGCGCGTCATCGTCCTGAAAGGTGGTTCCAAAGCGAAAAGGCAGGACTGTGGAGTGTTTGAAGCAGTCAGCGACAACGCGGGCGTGGTCTTTCTGACATTGCTGATCCATCCGGGCACTGTCTTCAACATTATGCTCGGAGACGATTACAGCAAGATCGCTGGCTGGAAAGAGAAAGGTCTGATTTCCAAACAGTCCCGTTACTCCGGTCAGCGGCATCGGACGACGATGCCGGCAAAGCTCCGGAAAGGACTGTCTTTCTGCAATGCAATAGGCGTACCATGCCATCGTTTTTTACCTTCCCTTAGTGCATGCGAGGGCTAAGCCGCCCCGGCAAGCAGTCGGTTATGGAATTTCATACTGAAACGAAAGGTTTGGAAAAGTTCTTCATTACGACAACTTTCGCCTTCTGCACCCTGCGCGATAAGCGCACTGTACCGAAGCCGAAACGGATACTAAGCCGATTGAATAACGGTTGGCAAGAGTTTTACCTAAAAAAGTGCACCGAAAGCCGAGCACATGCATCCGCATTTCGCTTCCGGAGCGAATTTTTACCCATAAAATAATGTGCCCGCCGCAGATAAAAACCTCCCTTTTCCCGCGTGCGGGCGACAACTCCATGTCGGTAAAATGGCTCTAACTTCAGGGGTTAGCCAAACGGCGTTCCCGAAATCCCAAACGAAGCAGGACAGATGGAAAACGATCCGAAATTTCACCTCGCACTTCGACGGCGGCTTCCCCAGGCTCAGCTTCTTCGCAGGCTGACGCTTGTCGTACTGGCCACAATGTTCACACCTCTCATACTCTCAGCGCAGGACAAGACTGCGGCCCCCGCACCTGATGTCGTTATCTTGAACAATGGCGACCAGTTGACGGGCAAGCTTGAGCGCGGCGTAGGTGACAGCATTCTCTTCAAGAGCGATGTTGTCGGTGAAGTGACGATTCCCCTGAGCAAAGTGAAGGATCTGAAATCCAGCAGCAACTTCGTCGTGCTCCGCAAAGACGAAAAAACTACCCGCGCTCCCAAGCAGGCCGAAGCAATCACCGTTGAAAACAATACGGTTAAGCGAACGGCGCCCAGCGGAAATGCCGAGACGATTGCAAGCAAAGATATCGGCTATATTGTGGACGGAGCCATCTACAACAAGGAGCTGAACGGCAATCCGGGCTTCTTCCACGGATGGGACGGTTCCGTAACCGGCGGTGCCACGGTCCTGCAATCCACCTCCTACGGCCAGACCTACACTGCCGCTCTTGCGCTGATCCGCGCCATCCCCTCAGTGGCCTATCTGCCACCTCGTACCCGTACGACCTTCAATCTTCTTGAGACGTACGGCAAGCTGACCCAGCCGGTTGTTCCCAATCCCAACAACCTGCCGGCCGCGCAGGCGAAGACCAGCATCTTCCATACGGACTTCGAGCACGACAAGTACCTCACTCCACGTTTCTACATGCTGGGAGGCCTCTCCTACGATCACAACTTCTCACAAGGCCTCAATTTCCAGCAGATCTACGGTGTGGGCGCCGGCTATACCGTGTTGAAAGACGCCATTCAGCAATTCGATGTCAAGGCCGATCTCCACTACGAGCAGCAGAAGTTCATTCAACCCGAACAACCGCTTCCTCCCCTTCCCCCGCTTCCGCTTACGCCGGACCAGAACCTGATCGGCTCGACCTTTGGCGAGACCTACCTGCGCGCACTCCCCGGTAAGATCCAGTTGACGCACAGCGGAACCTATATCCAGTCATGGAACAACACCGATGCATGGTCGGCGATTGGCACGCTGGGGCTCGCGCTTCCGGTCTATCACCGCTTCAGCCTCAGCGTGAACCTGCTGGATAACTATCTGAATAATCCGGCGATCGGCTTCAACAAGAACAGCCTGCAGTTTGTCACCGGAGTCACCTACAGCTTCCACTAATCGAGTCCCGATGGAGAAGATGCGGTTTGGAGCCAGACTCCAAACCGCATCTTTTTGTTCTCAATCCGGGCAGATTTGCCAAATCACGACCGACTACTTCCCCTGCAGGATGCGCTGTACCGGATCCGGCATCTCCCTGTCCGCGTTCTTCAGCAGCAGACTTACCTGCCACATCTCCGTGTCGGAGAGCACGTGTTTGAAGGCGGGCATTCCGGTCAGCCGGATCCCATTCGCAACTCTCCAGTAGGTTTCGCTGGGAGCATCGTCACTTACCCCCACCACCCCTCTGTTCCCGTGCTTCTTCCACAACTGAGGAGCCGATGGATACATGTACCGTGCAGAGGCAACATCGTGGCCCGGAGTACCGTGGCACTGAGCGCACTGTGTTCGGTAGACCCTGGCTCCCGACTCGAAAACATCCTCGCTGATCCCAAAAGGAGGATCCTTCTTTTCGCTTTCAATACGGTTATGCAGCGGAATACGGACGATCTGCTTTTCCAGCAGAAACGGCGCGTCTGCAACAGCAACCGGAAGCCTGCCAAAGTTGAGGTAGGCGTACCCTGCCGCCACGACTGCCAGAACTCCGAGGATGAAGCCCAGAACCAGCTTCCCGAAACCTCCGCTGCTCCCTTTTTTTGCCATAATCGAAGATCCTTTCGCTAAAACGTGACGGGAAATCTCACTCTTTTCCTTAGACAGATGCCGTGGATGTTCTAATAAGAGTTGGCCGCAGTTCGACTTCCGAGTGCGCCTCAGGTTCCACCATAGCAAGAGCTCAGCTAGTGCAGGAGTAATCGTTGATGTTCGGTTTCAGGTTTAGTGTGAAGTGTGCGGCAGCCTTCCTGGCCGCCGCTTTCATTGCAAGCGGGGCGGCCCCACTTCAGGCTCAGTTTTCACGCAGGCGTGAGACGAATGCCAATCGCAGGGCTCGCATTGAGCGGGCCATTCAGGACACCTACTCCCACCAGTGGGAGATAGGCGGCGGCGGCGGTTATCTTCGCTTCCGTTCCGGCGAGATCCTCCAGAAGAACAACGAAGTGACCTTCTGGATGTCCGGCACACGCTTCATGTCGCCCAAGTTCGGCATCACCGGCGACGTCCGCGGCGCCTATGGCAATGCCAAGGTCGGCAACACGATCTACAACATCAAGAACCCGCAGATCTCGCAGTACACGTTCATGGCCGGCCCCCTTTATCGCTTCTATCGCAGGGAGAAGACTGCGGCCAGCGTCTTCGGAACCGTCGGCGCCGGAATCGGAAAGTTCGACAGCGGATCCAAGGGGATTCCTGCAACCAATCTCGGCCTGTGGCCCTCGGAGACCCGAACGGTCTTCTCCGCCGGGGTGAACCTCGATGCCAACATTTACCCCAATCTGGTCTTCCGGATCACCCCCAACTATCTCGGTTCTACCTGGGGAGGGACCGTGCAGCACAACATCGGCGTAAATATCGGTGTCGTCTACCGTTTCGGTCGTATCAAGTAGTTGACCAATCCCATCCAAAAACATGGCCGAACCGCAGCTCAGGAAACCCTGGCGCGCGGTTCGGTCATGTTTTTGGGATCGAGAATCTCCGCGATCTGCTCTTCGCTGAGCAACTTCTTCTCCCGCGCAAGGTCGACGATGGAGCGCCCGGATGCGACCGACTCCTTCACCAGCTCCGCCGCCTTGCGATAACCAATATAAGGATTGAGCGCAGTGGCCAGCGCAATGGTACTGGATGCGTAAAAGGCGTTACGCTCACGGTTCGCTGTGATCCCCCGCACGCAGCGGTGATCGAGTTCGCGCAGCGTATTGGTCAGGATCGTGATGGACTGCAGCGTGGCGTGCGCCATCGCAGGCATCATTACGTTCAGCTCAAGCTGCCCCGCCTGCACGGCCATCGCAGTCGCGGTGTCGTTGCCGATCACCTGGAAGGCGACCATCGCGGTCAGTTCGGGCAGCACGGGGTTCACCTTGCCAGGCATGATGCTCGAGCCCGGCTGCAGGCTGGGCAGATGAATCTCGTTGAAGCCAGTATTCGGCCCGGAGGAGAGCAGGCGAAGGTCGTTCGAGATCCGAATCATCTCGAGCGCCAAGCCACGCAAGGCACCCGAGACGTCAGCCATCGGCGCGCAGGACTGCATCGCGTACCGCAGATCGTACGCGGGATGAAGCTCCAGCCTCGAGAGACGCGCCAGCTTGGCTACCGCCTTGTGCCGGTACTCAGGGTGAGTGTTAAGGCCCGTTCCCACGGCTGAACCTCCCAGACCGAGTGCGTGCAGGGTGACAGCGTTGCGTCGAATGGCTGCGGAGGACTCCTTCACCGCTGCGGCGTAGGCGGCGAACTCCTGCCCCAGGGTGATGGGCACAGCATCCTGCATGTGCGTGCGCCCAGCCTTCAGGATGTCCTTGAACTCCTCTGCCTTCGCGGAGAATGCAGCCGCCAGCGAATCCAGGACCGGGTAAAGCTCTTCAAGCGCAAGCAGCGCGCTCAGCCGCATCACCGTCGGGAAGACATCGTTGGTCGACTGCCCGTAGTTCACGTGGTCGTTCGGGTGAACCTTTTTGTAGCTTCCCAGTGGGTCTCCAAGGATCTGGTTGGCTCGATTCGCCAGCACCTCGTTGGTGTTCATGTGCAGGCTTACTCCGGCTCCCGCCTGAAAGACATCGACCACAAAATGCTCGTGGTGTTTGCCGTCGAGGACCTCCTGGGCGGCCTGGGAGATGACTCTTCCCTGCTCGTCGGTGATCAGGCCCAGCTCTGTGTTGGCCTCAGCAGCAGCAAGCTTGATCATTGCGAGAGCGCGAATGAGAAAAGGACTCGCCTTCAGTCCGCTGATAGGAAAGTTCGCCACAGCGCGGGAGGTCTGGGCTCCGTAGAGAGCTTCGGCGGGGACTTCAACAGCTCCAAGAGAATCGGTTTCTTTTCGCAGCTTCGACATCGCGGTTTGTTTCCTCTCTATGTAGGATGACGCCATTTCGTGTCAGGACTTACCTGCTTGTTTTCGATAACCGCGCAGAGAGGGTGGTCTCCGGCGACAATGATGTTGCACAGCCCCTAAAATGAGGGTGCCATGGCCACCATCAAGCAAGCCGATTTCATCCAGTCTGTCGCTGACGCGCTGCAGTACATCAGCTACTACCATCCTGAGGACTTCATCACTAACCTGACGCGCGCCTGGGAGTTGGAGCAGTCGCCCGCCGCGAAAGACGCGATGGCGCAGATCCTGATCAACTCGCGCATGTGCGCCGAGGGCCACCGCCCCGTCTGCCAGGACACCGGCATCGTGACCGCGTTTGTGAAGGTTGGTATGGAGGCGCGCTGGGACAACGACGGCCAGCCGCTCAAGACCGTCCAGCAGATGGTCGATGAGGGCGTCCGCCGCGCTTACCTGCTTCCGGACAACAAGCTGCGGGCCAGCATCCTGGCCGATCCGGCGTTTTCGCGGAAGAACACCGGCGACAACACCCCGGCGGTCGTCTCGGTCGAGATGGTCGAGGGCGGCGATGTGGACGTGACGGTCGCGGCCAAGGGCGGCGGCTCCGAGGCGAAGTCGAAGTTCGTCATGCTGAATCCGTCCGATTCGATCATCGACTGGGTAGTAAAGACAGTTCCGACCATGGGCGCCGGCTGGTGCCCGCCGGGAATGCTCGGTATCGGCATCGGCGGCACCGCGGAGAAGGCTATGGTTATGGCGAAGGAGTCCCTGATGGACCCGATCGACATGCAGGAACTGATCGCGCGGGGGCCGAAGAACAAGATCGAAGAGTTACGGGTAGAGCTTTACAACAAGATCAACCAGCTGGGCATTGGGGCACAGGGTCTGGGTGGCCTGACGACCGTGCTCGATATCAAGATCAAGGACTATCCGACGCATGCGGCCAATCTGCCGGTCGCGATGATTCCGAATTGCGCGGCGACGCGTCATGCGCACTTCCACCTGGACGGCTCAGGGCCGGTGGCGCTCGAGGCGCCGAAGCTCGAGACGTGGCCGGAGCTGACCTATGACGCATCGAAGGCCCGGCGCGTCGACCTGAACACGGTCACCCGCGACGAGGTGAAGACGTGGAAGCCGGGCGAGGTTCTGCTGCTGAACGGCAAGCTGCTGACGGGCCGTGACGCCGCCCACAAGCGCCTGACCGACATGCTGAACCGCGGCGAGAAGCTTCCGGTGGACTTCACCAACCGGTTTATTTACTACGTCGGTCCGGTCGACGCAGTGCGCGACGAGGCGGTCGGCCCGGCTGGCCCCACAACAGCCACCCGCATGGACAAGTTCACCCGGCAGATGCTGGAGCAGACCGGCCTTCTGGGCATGGTCGGCAAGGCCGAGCGCGGGCAGGTCGCAATCGACGCCATCGAGGAGTTCGACGCTGTGTACCTAATGGCGGTGGGCGGGGCGGCTTACCTGGTCTCGAAGGCGATCCGAAGCTCCAAGCTGCTGGCCTTCGGGGACCTCGGGATGGAGGCGATCTACGAGTTCGACGTGGTCGATATGCCGGTGACGGTCGCGGTCGACTCCAAGGGCGTCAGCGTCCACCAGACCGGTCCGGCGGAGTGGAAGGCCAGGATTGCAAGCGAGCTGCCCGGGGTTCCGATTCTGCAGTAGCCGAATGGATCATCCGGGTCTCTCAAGGTGAGTCTCTGCAGAATGGCGTATGCGTGACGGCCATGGCTTATGCTTGGCCGAACCATAAATTCAGCGGGATTAAGTGGAGATATGAAGCTCAGGATTCTGCCTTGCACCTCTGCTTTGCTGTCCCTCTTGGCCTTTTGGCTGCAGTTTCAGGAACTGCAATCGCGCAGCAGAAGCCGGATGCTGCGGCTCAACTGCGGCAGGAGATGGGCCAGGAGGCGATGAAGTTTATCGCCAGCCGGTTGTAATTGATTCGGCCATTGTCACTCTACAGATGAAGAAGCCTATCTCCGGACAGGGTGTCTGGTCGGTTTCTTCAACGAGGCCCTAGACGCATATCGGCATTGCGTCTACACGCCTCTGAAGATCGATGGTGTCCCTGTCTCTATTGGAAACCTAAAAGGTATTGACCATGACGCCTTCTAATCTGCTCGCGTGTGGGTTGAATTCAACTGCATTGTTCGTTCGTGATGAAACCGTCTGATGTGCCCCTGTGTCGGAGATCTGTCGGCGGTCCGGCAGAATATAGGGATTCTTCGATACGCTCAGAATGACGACCATGTTGATCTCCGAATTTCCTGAGAGCCTAGACGCTATCGGAGTTCTTTCAATGAATCCGAAGGAACTGCGTCAGCCGATGCGCGATGGGTGTTCGGGGCTGGGCTGGCTGGGTTTGGCTTTGCGGCTCAGGACGACACGTTTGCGTGTGCGGGCTCGCTCGGAGGCGTGGTCGATCTTCTTCCAGAAGCCTACAAAGTAGTCGACAGCGGAGATGATCGAGACAATGGTCATCCAGTAGATGGCGGTGATGGCGATGAAGTGCACGGCGATAACGAAACCGCCGTGGAAGCTGGGAAACCAGATCCAGTAGTCCCAGCGGTGGGCGAGGATGGCGGCGACGACCGAGACGATCTGGATGACGGTCTTGAGCTTACCGATCTCGGAGGCCTCGATGGTGAAGCCCTCGGTGGCGGCGATGGAGCGGAGGCCGGAGACCAGGAACTCGCGCCCGATGACGACGACGGCGATCCAGGGCGGCACGACCCGGGGGTTGTAGGCCACCAGAACGATGTAGGCGGCCGAGATCATGAGCTTGTCGGCCAAGGGGTCGAGAAGCATGCCCATGGTGGTGATCTGGCCACGTTTCCGGGCAAGGTAGCCGTCGACTCCATCGGTGATGGAGGCGAGGATAAAGACGATGGAGGCGATGATCTCCTGCTCGCCGCCGACTAGCCCCGGGCGGCCATGCCCGTGAAGGGGGAAGGCAGGCGAGAGGATCCAGATGAGCAGGGGGATGCATGCGATTCGGCTCATCGTGATGGAGTTCGGAAGATTCATCGCATGGCAATCCACGGCGCGCCTGGCAGGCTGGCGCCGGTCATTTCAATGAGTTCATTCTGCCACAGCCGGGGGCAGGCCTGCCGGGTCGCGGGTTGAAGGCTGGACCGGTTTAGGGCTTCGCGGCGGCCTTATCGGCGGCAGCGACGGCCTTGCGGAATACATCCACGGCGGGAACCGAGGGTGAGCGGAGGGCGTCCGGCGCGACGTAGCGCCATGCCGCTGGAGCATCCAATGGATGGTCAGCGCGGCCCTCATAGACCGCAAAAGAGTCGTCCGGGAAGCCGACCTCGAGCTGAGGGGTGGGGGAGTAGGGCCGGTTGGGCATGCCCTGGGGAGGAGATGCCGGGTTACCGCGGCGGCCTTGCGGCGGAGATGCTGTCATCGGTCGAGCTGACGCCACCGATGGGGCTGTTCTGGCGCGGGTCGGGTATGGTGGCGCCGGCCATGCGCCGGTGGCCGCGGCGGATGACGATGATGATGTCGGAGGGCTGGTTGACGAGGGAAGGCTCAAAGCGGCCCCACTTCTGGAGCGCCGCCTGGACATCGCGGCGCGCGATCTGGTTGGCATTCGGGTCTTCGGGGGAGACACCCGCGTCGGGATCAATGATCACAGACACTGTATGGGCCTGGAGGAGCCAGGGAGGCAGAGCATCCTTGTCTTTGGACTTGTTCTTCGCGAAAGAGAGAGCGCTGGCGAGCACGAGTGTGGCGATTACGAGAACGATCGAGCGAGGGCGCATCTCCGACTCCTGGTTTGGGAATTTCAGGGGAGGATTCTACTCCGCGCGGCTGTTGTCTGGTCTGGAGGGGCCGATAAAGGGATCGATTGCCCCAAGGACCTATGTCGATATACAAGCTGCTCTGGACGATGGCTGCTCTGCTCTCCCTTCCTTATGGGATGGGGGCGCAGATGAAGGTTCCGACGGCGGTCGCACTGAATGTGACGACTCCGCTGACTCTGTCTTACGGAGAGACGATTGACGGTGTGGCGCAGATTACGGCAGTCGATGGTTCGGCGGTCACGGGCACGGTTACGTTCTACGACGGCACAAAGAGCTTCTGTACGTTAACACTGACGAATGGAGCGAGCTGTCCGGCTGAGGCGGCGCAGGGGTTCGAGGTGGGCACGCATCTGTTTACGGCGGTGTATTCGGGCGATGCTACGCATGCCGGAGCGAGGTCGAATCCGGTGACCGTTACGGTACAGCCGGATACCACAACTACGGCGGTGGCAAGCTCTGCAGCGATGGTGGCGACGGGCGGGAGTGTGGTTTACACGGCTACGGTTGCGGGTGCGCATGGTCCGGCCAGCGGCTTGGTGACGTTTCTGGATGGGACGACGACGATGGGATCGACCGGTCTTACGGACAATGGCGTGGCAGCGCTATCCGTCCTGATGTTGGTCGCCGGGAATCACGAGATCACAGCACGATATGAAGGCAATGGAAATCTGCAGGGTTCGACCAGCGTGGCGGTTCCGGTAATGGTGCAGGGTGCGCTGGCGACGACCACGACGACGGTTTCCGCGAGCGCGGCTTCTGCGACCCAGGGACAGAATGTGACGTTTACCGCAAAGGTAGCGGCTGCAGGAGGAAAGGTGGCCCCTTCGGGAGCGGTGATTTTTGAAGACGGCGGTGCGGCCGTCGGATCGGCTGCGGTAACGGCGGGAACGGCGGTGTGGAGTACGTCGACGCTTAGCACAGGAAGCCATAGCATCGTGGCGCGGTATGGGGGAGATGCGACGGCGGCGGGAAGCGTGTCGGCCCCACTCAACCTGGTGGTGAATGCGCAGCAGGGTTCGCAGGATGGCCTGACGCTTGGCTCAACGACAATCACGGTGGCGGCGGGCGACACGGTCAGCGTGCCGGTGATGATGAAGACGGGCTCCGCGACGACAAAAGCAGTAAGCCTGAGCTGCCGCGGGCTGCCTGAGGAGGCGAGCTGCTCGTATGTGCCGGGCTCGGCAGTGGCAACCGGCCAGGGGACAGCGACCTTGAGGATCTCAACTTCGGCGCCGCGGGATTGCGGGTCGTCGACGCCGTATGGTGGACCCACAGCCAGCTCGGCCCTGCCGCTGGCGGGCGTTCTTCTGATGATGGCATCGCGCCGGCGTAGAACCGTGAAACAGCTGCTTGTTGTGCTTTGCGCCGTGGGAACTATCGGTGTGATGAGTGGTTGCGGGACCGGAAACTGTACCGACCTTGGCACGAGGCCGGGGACGTATACGATCACCGTGATGGGGAGTGTGGGAGGGGCGCAGGTTTCGCAAATGGTGAAGCTGGTGGTGACGCCGTAGGAACAGAACCTCAGCGGCTGAAGCCGTTCACTTCGCGTCATCGATGCGGCACGGCTGAAGCCGTGCCCTTAAGCAAGCCACCCGAGCTTCGCTCGAAGACCCCCTCATGCGATACGCATGAAGAGATGCGAGTGCGCACGCTTCAGGCGTAGATGCCGCGCTGGCGTGTGGTGTAGGCGACGCGATCGATGGCGAGCATGTAGGCGGCGATGCGGTTGTTGACCTGATGGTTGCGGGCGTAGGTGATGACGTCGCGGAAGCTCTCGGACATGATGTGATCGAGGCGCTGGTTGACTTCGGATTCGGTCCAGAAGTAGCCCATACGGTCCTGCACCCACTCGAAGTAGCTGGTGGTGACGCCGCCGGCGTTAGCAAGGATGTCAGGGATGACGAAGATCTTTTTGTCTGAGAGGATGTCGTCGGCAAGGGGCGTGGTGGGGCCGTTGGCGCCTTCGCAGAGGATCCTGCAGCGCAGCCTGGCGGCATTGTGGCTGGTGATAACGTTTTCGGTCGCGGCGGGAAGAAGGATCTCGCACTCATAAGTGAGCAGCTCGTCCTTGTCGACGGCCTGGGCTCCGGGAAAGCCAGTGACGGTCCGGGTTCGCTTGCGGTATTCCACGAGCGCGTGAATATCGATGCCATTGGAGTTGTAGAGGCCGCCATCGTATTCGGCGATACCGATGACGGTGTATCCCTTGTCGGCAAGCAGGCGCGCGGCGTTGGAGCCGACGTTGCCGAAGCCCTGCACGATGACGCGGCAGCCTTCGACCGGCATTTCGAGCAGCTTTAGAGCCTCGTCGCAGACGACAGCCAGACCGTGGCCGGTGGCGGCGGTGCGTCCACGGGAGCCGCCAAGGTTGACGGGCTTGCCGGTGACGACGGCGTTGACGGTCTGGCGCATGTGCATGGAGTAGGTGTCCATGATCCAGGCCATGGTCTGCTCGTCGGTGCCCATATCGGGGGCGGGAACGTCTTTTTCAGGCCCGAGGAACTCGATAATCTCGGCGGTGTAGCGGCGGGTGATGCGCTCAAGTTCGCCCTGGGAGAGCTTTTTGGGATCGCAGATGACTCCACCCTTGGCCCCACCGAAGGGGATGTTGACGACGGCGCACTTCCAGGTCATCCAGGAGGCCAGAGCGCGGACCTCGTCGAGCGAGACGTCGGGGGCGTAGCGAATGCCGCCCTTGCCGGGGCCGCGGGCGACGGAGTGATGGACGCGGTAGCCGGTGAAGACTTCGATGCTTCCGTCATCCATGCTGACAGGAAAGTGGACAATGATCTCGCGGCAGGGCTGACGAAGCACCTTCCAGAGTCCGGAGTCGAGGTTGAGTTTTTTAGCAGCGAAGTCGAATCGGGCAGCCTGGGCATCCCATGGGTTCATCTCCTGCTCAGGGGTGAGGGTCGCCATGTCTGTTTCCTTCTGCTCCGTCGCCGGTATCAGCTGTTCTTCGGCCATTGCTCTTTTCTCCTCCATCTACGGACTGAGGCCTGCTGAGTATAGGACGCGGCTGGATGCGTTTCAATGCATCGGAGGCAAAGGGCGTATCGGGTTCGACAGGACCGACTGTGACATCTCGGAAGCCGCCGCAGAAGTGACAGAACTGCGACCCCAAAAGCCGACTGACTGGTGCGGGCGGGTATGATGAAGGCAGTTATGCCTGTTTCCAGCACAAACTCCCTGCCCTCAGAGCGCGATTTTCTGCGGCTTGGCCGCACGCATACGCTCGTCCCCGTTTACCGAACCGTAGCCGCCGATCTGGAGACGCCGGTCTCGGCGTTTCTGCGGATTGCAGCCGAAGAGCCGGAGGCGTTTCTGCTGGAGTCGGTCGAGGGCGGCGAGCATGTGGGCCGCTATACCTTCATCGGTATCGAGCCGTACAAGAAGATGATCTCGCGCGGCGACCAGATTACGGTGCGTGAAGGACGCAAGACCATGTCCTTTACCGGCGATATCTTTACTGAGCTGAAGAAGGCACTGAGCGGCCACAGGCCTGCGAAGCTGTCCGGGCTGCCTCCCTTCACTGCGGGCGCTGTGGGCTTCTTTGCCTACGACGTCGTGCGGCAGATCGAGAAGCTGCCGGCGACAGCGAAGGATGAGCTCGGCGTGCCGGACGCCTGCCTGATGTTCTTTGACCAGGTGCTGGCCTTCGATCATGTGAAGAAAGAGATTCACCTGATCGTCACTGTCGATCTTGCCCGCGAGAGGAGCGAAGGAGCCCATGCCCGTGCGGTCAGGCGTCTGAACAGGCTGGAGAAACGCCTGCACGACCCTCTGCCTGCGATGAAGAAGCGCAAGCCATTGGGCAAGCTGAAGCTCGAACCGCGGACGCCGAAGGCGAAGTTTCTGAAGGGCGTAGAGAAGACCAAGGAGTACATCGCTGCGGGGGATGTCTTCCAGTGTGTGCTTTCGCAGCGTTTCGACTGCGAGCCGGGCGTGGATGCCTTTGAGATTTATCGCGCGCTGCGAATCGTCAATCCTTCTCCGTACATGTACTTTTTGCGGTTTGGACTGGATGAGGAAACGGCCAAGAAGAAGCCGGTGGCCCATCACATTGTCGGCTCGTCGCCGGAGCTTCTAGTGCGCGTGCATGGGCGTGATGTGGAGTATCGCCCCATCGCAGGTACACGTCCACGGTCGGCAGACGAGGTGGAAGACCGGCGCATCGAAGCAGAGCTTCGCGATGATGAAAAGGAGCGTGCCGAGCACATCATGCTGGTCGACCTGGGGCGCAACGATGTCGGTCGCGTCAGCGAGTTTGGCAGCGTAAAGGTAAAGGACCTGATGTTTGTGGAGCGCTACAGCCATGTAATGCACCTGGTAAGCGCGCTTGAGGGCAGGTTGAAGGACGGGCTGACACCGATCGACGCACTCCGCGCCTGCTTTCCGGCCGGGACGCTGAGCGGAGCACCAAAGGTACGCGCGATGGAGATTATCGAAGAGCTGGAGCCGTCACGCCGCGGCGTCTATGGAGGCAGCGTATTGTATGCGGACTTCAGCGGCAATCTGGACTCGTGCATCGCCATTCGCACGCTGTACATGAACGGCCCGCATGGCCATATTCAATCGGGCGGCGGTGTGGTGGCCGACTCCGTTCCGATCAAGGAGTATGAGGAGTCGGTGAACAAGGCCAAGGCGGTCGTGCGGGCGATTGAACGAGCGCGGGGGTAGACCCTACGCCAGCTTTTTCGAACCGGCATCAACGGTCTTTGCCTCGGCATCCTGCTTGCCGGAGTGGAGCATCCAAAGGACGCCCCCAACGACCTGCGCGGCGGAGATGGCGCGGGTGAGGTTGGGGTGGTCTTCAAGGGACTGCATCAGGTTCTTCCAGGGCTCGGGCCCGCAGTGCCAGGCCTTGGCGTCGCGCTTCGGATGGATGAAGCCCATGACTCCGTCTCCGATGATGGCCATGGCAGTGAAATGCTTCCAGCGGCTCAGATCGAGTTGCATCGAACACTCTCCAATCGCTTTAGTAAGACGCTGAAGATCCTTCCGCGTTTGCCCGCAGGCATCGGCCGTGCCCCGAAAACTCCCTAGACATCACAGAGATCGACGGCCTGTCGCAGCGAGGTCAGCGGATCGCGCCTGGGCGTGAATTCATGCGCCACGTAGCCGGAAAAATTCAGATCGGCGATAGCCTTCATCAGTGCCGGATAGTAAATCTCCTGCGTGCTGTCGATCTCGGCGCGGCCGGGAACGCCTCCCGTATGGAAGTGGCCAATCACATCGATGTTTTCGCGGACGGTAGCGATCAGGTCACCTTCCATGATCTGCATGTGGTAGATGTCGTAGAGCAGCTTACAGCGGGGTGAATTGACCTCGCGCATCACGCGTGCACCCCAGGCTGTGTGGTCAGCCATGTAGTCCTTGTGGTTGCGCTTGCTGTTCAACAGCTCCAGGCAGATGGTTACGCCGTTGTCTTCGGCGATCTTCTTCAGCCGATTCAGGCCGGCGATCGTGTTGCGCGCGCCTTCTTCATCCGGCATGCCGCGACGGTTTCCTGAGAAGGTGATGACGTTCGGCACACCTGCCTTCGCGGCGAGAGGAATGTTTTTGCGGAACGCGGCTTCAATAGCCGCATGGTTTTCGGTACGGTTCAGGGCGTCAGGAATCGAGCCTCCTCCCGCGTATCCCATGGCGCAGATCAGGCCATAGCGGCGAGGGGTCTCCCAGTCCTCCATGCCCAGCAAATCGATGCCTTTCAACCCCATTTGCGCCCCGTGTTCGCAAAGTTGATCGAGGGTGAACTGCTTGTAACACCCGCGGGAAGCGGATTGCCGGATACGCCCCTTGCGCTGCGCCGGTAAGGATTGCGGGGCGCTGCCCGTCTGCTCGGCCAACGACGAGGTTCCTGTCAGAACGGCCGCCGCGAGCCCGGATTTGAGAAACTTACGCCGATTCTCCATACCGGCAACATAGTACAAGGAGCCGCGCGCAGCGTACAGGAGCTAGAATTAACAAGTCATGGTCTTCGTTCTGGACAACTACGATTCGTTTACCTACAACCTGGTGCAGTACATGGGCGAACTGGGCGCCGAGATAGTGGTGAAGCGCAATGATGAGTTGACGCCGGAAGAGGTGGAAGCTCTGCGGCCCGACCATATCTTGATCTCGCCGGGACCATGCACGCCGCAGGATGCGGGCATCAGCATGGATCTGATCCGCCACTTCTCAAAGCTGGAGCGCAGAGTTCCGATCCTCGGGGTCTGTCTCGGGCACCAGGCGATCGGCGCGGCGTTTGGAGGCGAAGTGGTGCGTGCCCCTAAGCTGATGCACGGCAAGACGAGTGAGGTACAGCACGATGGCAGGACGATCTTCGCGGGGATTCCGCCGACGATGACGTGCACGCGGTATCACTCGCTGATCGTAAGCCCGAAGGGACTGCCGGCGGAGCTGGAAGTTTCCGCCAGATCAACGGATGCTCTGACCGGCGAGGAGACGATTATGGGTCTTCGGCACCGTGACCTTCCCATCGAGGGCGTGCAGTTCCATCCGGAAAGCGTGCTGACCTCGCACGGCAAAGAGATCATCGAGAATTTTCTAAAGATGTAGGGTGCCTCGGCAACCAGGAAAGACGAAATACAGGGATTCTTCGCTGCGCTCAGAATGACGATCCTTCTTCCAACGAATCGGTTTCGCAGCATGGCGGCAAAAGCGTCCAATCCGGGCTACAGCGGACTGGTGGTATTGTGCTTTCTGAGTTGCCCCGCAATTGGACGAGCGCAGCGGTCGATCGGCTCAGTCGCTCCGGCGGATGCCACGGTCGCCGGTGCTCTCGAGATTTCAAACGGCCGTATTGAGCTGGTGGGCGCTTCGACCGTAACGGCCCGTGACCATACGGCCGAGGTAAAGCTGCAACGCGGCGGAGCAATCCGGGTGTGCTCCACCAGCGGGCTACATGTGGCGACCGGCAAGGGCGCTGTAGAAGCTCCGCTGATGCTGGCGCTTGATCGCGGCGCCATCGAGATCGCGACAAGGGTGACGGCAAGCGATGTCGTGATGACTCCGGACCTGCGGTTCACGATGGGTTCTCCTGGAGCGCTGGATCTGCGGCTGCGGGTCGCCCGGAACGGCGATACCTGCGTGGAGAACCGTGGCGCGACCGCCCCGTCGCTGAATGTGGCCGATCAGTTTGGAGAGAGCAGCTATATGGTCAAGCCCGGCCAGCATGTGCTGTTCGAGCATGGCAGCCTGAAAGAGGTCGTGGACCAGGAGAGCGAGCCGTGCGGATGCCCGGCAGCCCCGGTGATCTCGGTAGCCAATGCCGGAGTAAGCGGGACGGATGCGGCTGCTCCGGGAAGCGCTGTTGCAAAGACAGCGGCGGAGCAGCATCCCTTCCCCGCTGCTCAAAGTGCTGGGTTGGCTCCGCTGAGCGGGCCGCCGCAGACCCCTGCCGGAACGGTGCACGCGCAGGTTGCGACGACGCTGAGCTATGGTGGCGAAGCGGGCGGGGGATCGGCAACGACCGGTGACAATGAGACCACCGCCGCCGGTCAGACGGTCGCATCCTCGAAAACTCCAGGGCCGCACGTCGAAAAGGCTTCAGAAACGCCCGCAGAATCTGCGCCGAAGATCGAAGTTGCGGGCAAAGCACAGGCACCACCTCCACCTGCGGCACCTCCGCCAAGTGACTTATTTCATTCGATTGGGCGATTCTTCAAGCACTTGTTTGGCCGGCATTAAGGCGTCGGCGCAGGCGCCCTGCGATACAATAAAACGGTTCGGGCGATTGAGACGCCGGGTGGCGGTTCCGCCGGACAAACTCTCAAAACAGCTGAAGTTCAGCCAGGATCAGAGGTCTTTCAATGTCGATTCCCGCAACGCAGATGCGACCGGGCATGGTTATCAAGTTTAAGGACGACCTCCACCTCGTCTTTTCGGTGGAGCACCGTACGCCAGGCAATCTTCGCGCCTTCATCCAGGCCAAGCTCAGGAATATTCGCACCGGCGCCATGTTCGTAGAACGCTTCCGCTCACCTGACCCGATTGACCGCGTGGTGGTGGACGAGGTGAAGATGGAGTTCCTGTACAACGACGGAGACGACTACTACTTCATGGACATGGAGACGTTCGAGCAGACGCACCTGAAGCGCGAGACGCTGGGCGATGCGGTGGACTACCTGATGCCCAATCTGACGATCGCGGTCAGCTTTCACGACGGCAAGGCTGTCGGTATCGAGCTGCCGAACGTCGTTGAGATGACCGTAGTCGAGACGGAGCCGGGCATCAAGTCGGCAACGGCATCTTCGGTGACGAAGCCTGCGAAGCTCGAGACCGGGCTGGTGGTGCAGGTTCCTCCGTTCATCAACGAGGGTGAAAAGATCCGCGTGGATACGGCCGAAGGCGCTTACATGAGCCGCGCATAACGTGCTCTGTTCAAGAGACGTGGAAGGAGCAGAGCATGGCCTCTGCTCCTTTTGCTTGGCAACGGTTTGGCTTGCGTGTGCCAGATCGCTCTGCGACACTGAAGGTTCATGGTCCGTTACTTCCTTGTAAAAGGCCGGGTGCAGGGGGTTGGGTTTCGCTGGTTTGTGCACCGCGAAGCCGCCGAGCTTGACCTGCGCGGGTGGGTTCATAACACCGATACCGGCCATGTAGAGGTGGTCGCCTCCGGCGATCCTGAGATTCTGACCGAGCTGAAGGCGGCACTCAGGAGAGGCTCCCGCGGCAGCCGCGTGGATTCCGTTCTCGAGCAGGAGTTGGACGACAGCGAAGACGCGAAGCTGGGACCGTTTGAGATTGAAGGAGCGTGGTAGGAGAAGAATGCAGAACGCAAACCTGATAAATTGTGAGCCGCTGAAGGCTCTTGTGCGAACCGTACCGGACTTTCCGAAGCCGGGAATCCTGTTTTATGACATCACCACGCTTCTGAAGGACAAGACCGGGTTCGCGCAGCTGATCGACGCCTTTGCAGCCTATTACATTGGCAAAGACGTGGACCTGGTGCTGGGAATTGAAGCCCGCGGCTTTATCTTTGGCCCGGCGCTGGCCTATCGGCTGAACGCTGGCTTTGTGCCGGTTCGTAAGCCGAAGAAGCTGCCGGCGCAGACTGCGCGTGTCAGCTACGACCTGGAGTACGGCACAGATTCGCTGGAGATCCACCTGGATGCCATCAAGCCTGGGCAGAGGGTGATCATCGTCGACGATCTGCTGGCAACGGGCGGAACGATGGCTGCGACGGTGCAGTTGGTTCGCCAGATGGGCGGAGAGATCGTCAGCCTGGGATTTGCCGTAGAACTGGACTTCCTGAAAGGCCGCGAGAAGTTTTCCGAGTACGACGTCTTCAGCCTTTTGCACTATAACGAGTAAAGAGAAGGCCGGCGGAGACAGGGTGGTCTCCGCCGTATCTATCAGCAAAATCTTTTATGCGCGATGTGGCTCGGCAGGGTCAGGCGCGTGGAAATCCTCCCTCAAACACTGGAGAAAGCACAATGATCGCAACCAATGGTTATGCCGCGCAGGCAGCAACGACTCCGCTGGAGCCTTTCGCTTACGAACATCGCGAACCCGGCGAAAAGGATGTCCTGATCGATGTCGATTTCTGCGGAATCTGTCACTCTGACATTCACCAGGCGCGGAATGAATGGGGCAATGCGCTCTACCCGATGGTTCCGGGCCACGAGGTCATCGGCAAGGTCGCCCGCGTTGGCGCGAAGGTCACGAAGTTCAAGGTAGGCGATCTGGTCGGCGTGGGTTGCATGGTCGATTCCTGCGGCGAGTGCAACTCCTGCAAGGAGAGCGAACAGCAGTACTGCGAGCGCGGCCAGACGGTTTACACCTATAACTCGCGGGGCAAGGACGGGAATCTTACCTTCGGCGGCTATGGCAACCACGTTGTTGTGGATGAAGACTTCGTTCTTTCCATCCCGGCAAACCTCGACCCTGCGGCTGCCGCTCCCCTGCTGTGCGCGGGAATCACGACCTACTCTCCGCTGAAGCACTGGAATGCCGGACCGGGCAAGAAGGTCGGAGTCGTCGGTCTCGGCGGCCTGGGCCACATGGGTTTGAAGTTCTCGCACGCCTTTGGAGCGAAGACGGTGCTGTTTACGACCTCCGCCTCGAAGATTGAGGATGCAAAAAAGCTCGGCGCAGACGAGGTCATCCTGACCCGCGAGGAGAATTGGGCAGCGAAGCACACCGGAAGTTTCGACTTCATCCTGGACTGCGTCTCCGCCGATCACGACATCAACACATATCTTTCGCTGTTGAAGCGTAACGGCACGTTGTGCCTGGTGGGCGCTCCGGAGAATCCTCTGGCGGTGACGGCGTTTGCCGTGCTGGGAAGGAAGAACTTTACGGGATCGATGATCGGCGGCATTCGCGAGACGCAGGAGATGCTGGATTTCTGCGGCAAGCACAACATCGTCTCCGACATCGAGATGACGAGCTTCGACAAGGTGAATGAGGCCTGGGAGCGCGTGCTGAAAAGCGACGTGAAGTACCGCTTCGTTCTGGATTTGAAGACGCTGTAGACAACAGAATTGCTACAGTGCTGTCGTCGGGCCCGGGGACGCGGAGGTAATCCGCAGACGTTCTCCGGGCTCGATGTAGCTTTTGCGGCGAAACCACTCTTCCATCCTGCTCTCGAGGCGATCGAGCGGAACTCTGTAACCGGCCTCCATCAGGCCATCGGCGATGGGGAGCGTGTCGTCAAAGATGGCGTCGTTGGTAAAGTTGCGCATCGCGAAGCTGTCGATCCACCGGATAGGGCAGGGGTGCGCCCTCCCCTCCATATCGATGCGATCGATCTGGAGCCGGAGAGCGAACATGGATGCGGCGATCCCTCAGGCGAAGAGCGTGAAGAGCGGAGAGTCGACCGGGATGGTCTGCGTGGGGCCTGCCAGCTTGCCGTTGCCCTGATCGCGGCGGAAGACCGTGATGGAGGCTGAATCCTGATTTCCGCAGAGGATCCAGTCGAAGGTCGGGTCGAAGGTGAAGTGTCTTGGGGTCCTGCCCCCACAGCCGATGCGCTGGATCTCCTTAAGGCTGCCGTCATCCTGAATGGAAAACACAACCAATGTGTCTTCCCCGCGATTGCTGGCATAGAGGAAGTTGCCGTCCGGAGAGATCATGACCTCTGCGGCCGTATTCTTATCGGCCGGGAACCCTGCTGCAATGGTCTTGACGGTGGCGTTGGTATGGACCAGAAATGCCTGCGGATGCTTCAAGGAGTGCGTGGCGGTCCATAGAAGGTGATCGATGGTGGAGTCGAGCTCGTTGATGAGATAGACCCATCGGCCATTCGGGTGAAACGCAATGTGCCGAGGGCCAGAACCGGCCCGGACGCTGGTCAGCAAAGGATCCGATGGGGTAAGCCTGCCCGTCGCCGTATCGATCAGGAAGACGCTGAGGGCATCGTTGCCAAGATCGTTGACGATGAGAAACCGATCGTCGGGTGAGACGACGACCGAGTGCGGATGCGGACCGTCCTGCCGTTTAGGGACGGGACCATGCTTGCCGAACCTGGGCTCCCTGTAGTTGAAGGTGCTGACAGGCTTCGAAAGGGTGCCGTCAGGCTCGATCCTGTAGGAAGCGATCGTCCCGCCAACGTAGTTGGCAACAAAGGCGCAGTTTCCGGTGGAATCCACCGATACATAGGCCGGCCCGGCGCCTGCCGAGGTCACCCTGGACTTCCGGGTGAGGATGCCGGTTCGCTGATCGAGGTCGAAGGTGGTTACCGTGGCCGAAGGATCAGGCACGGCATTGACCGCATAGAGAGAACGACGGCCGTTCCGTAGAGGAGAAAGGGCAAGATAGGAGGGCCGGGCGGTATCGACAGCCAGGACCGGGACGGTCAGCTGCCCGGTACGGGAGTTGAAGTCTGCCTGATAGATCCCCTTGCTGACTCCCCTTGCCGTGTCAGTGCCAATGAAGACACGGGTAGGAGGTGGAGGAACCGGTTTTTTTCGATGAAATCGTGGGGCAAAGTATTGCGCGGAAAGGGCGTAGGCCGGAAACGAAAAGAGAAACTGTCGCCGGCTGGTCATGGCAACTAAGCGGGCTCTCCCGGCAGGTGGATGCCCAACTCGTCTTCGGCGCGCACATTCTCGTTGATGACGGGAAGACTGGGCAGCCGGGAGGTATGACCGACCTCGCGGACGACCTTATCGGCATGCTCAAGCACCTCATCCACCGTCATCGTGTACATCTCGCGGCCGTTGTCATAGCCGGATTCGATGGCCTGTTTGAGATAACGGCCGGCGATCTGCGCAGCGAGATAATCGGTGATCACATAGCCGGTACGGTGCTTGTGCTCCACCCATGCCAGATTCGGGAGGGAGATCCAGACGGGCCGCTGATTGACGGAGAATCGAATATCCGTCGCATCGGCGTGGCGCGTCGCGATGGCCACAATGGTTCCCTTCCACTGGCAGTGGAGCTCTTCCCCGGTCCAGCGATCCTTCACTTTGAAGTCTTCATACATGGTTAGTTCTAGCTTAGTGCAGCGGATGGAGGCGGGCAAGCTCCTGTCCCTCCATCCGGCAGTGTCTTCAGGCTCCAAGCTCGGCCCGGATGGCGTTCGCGATGGTGTCGGCATGATGCCGCATCGCCGGTTCGGACTCCGCCTCGATCATGACGCGGGCCAGGGCCTCGGTGCCGGAGTAGCGGATGACGACGCGGCCGGTGTCGGCCAGCTCCTTTTCCGCCGCCGCGATCGCTGCGGCCACCGAAGGGATTGTTTCCAGCGGCTTTTTCTCACGAACCTTCACATTCACGATGACCTGGGGAAAGACCTTGAGGTCCCCGATCAGTTCCGAAAGCGTTTTGCCGGAGCGGTGAACGATATCGAGCAGCAGAAGAGCAGTCAAAAGGCCGTCGCCCGTGGTGGAGCGGCCAGAGAAGATGATGTGCCCCGACTGCTCGCCACCAAGCGCGGCTTTGGTCGAGAGCATCTGTTCGAGCACATACTTGTCGCCAACGGCCGCGCGCATCATCTGGATGCCGCTGCGCTTCAACGCCGCCTCCAGTCCCATATTCGACATGGTGGTTGCCACGACCGTGGAGTTGGTGAGGAGTCCGCGGGCCTGTAGGTCGCGGGCGGCTAGCAGCAGGACGGCATCGCCGTTGACAACCCGGCCCAGTTCATCGGCAAACAGGGCGCGGTCGGCGTCTCCGTCAAAGGTGATGCCGAGAGAGGCGTTGTAGTGCCGGACCTGTGCCGCCACGATCTCCGGATGCAGCGCCCCGCAGCCCTCGTTGATGTTGCGGCCGTCGGGAGAGGTGTGAGTGAGGACGATCTCTTTGCCGCCGAGCTGCGCGAAGAGCTCCGGGGCAACGGCCGAGGCGGCGCCGTTGGCGCAATCCACCACGATACGACGGTCGTCGAGCGAGAGCCCGGGAACCGCGGCTAGTAGAAACCGGATGTAATCGGCTCGATCCGCTTCATTCACCGGGGGGGTCTGCTGCCCTGCCACTGCGGCTGACGATCCGGCCTGGTCACCAACCCGGCGGAAGATCTCGTCCTCAATGGCGAGCTCAGTGGCGTCAGGAAGTTTGTATCCATCCGGACCGAAGACCTTGATCCCATTGTCATGCCAGGGATTGTGCGAAGCCGAGATGACAATACCGGCAGCAAATCCCCTCGCCTGGGTCAGGTAGGCGATGGCGGGCGTCGTGATCACGCCTGCGCTCTCGACGGTCGCACCGCCAGCAGCCAGTCCGGCAGTAAGCTGCGAGGCGATCGCCGGGCCGGATTCGCGGGTATCCATACCGAGCAGCACGCGGGGGCTGGGATTTGCCTCAGCGAGGGTATGGGCCAGAGCGAGGCCGATGGCGTGCACGGTTGCAGGATCGAGAGGATACTTTCCTGCAACGGAGCGTATGCCATCGGTCCCAAAGAGCTTCTTCATGAGTCACTATTCTCCGTTGAATCAGTTGCTGCAATCACTGTTGCCGAGATGGTTCCCAAGGCCAGGCGCGCGTGAATGGACTCCCCCGGCGCAGTCTCGGTGGCAGACCGCAGAAGCGTTCCATTATCAGCGTAAATGAGAGCGTATCCGCGAGCGAGGATGCTGAGCGGGGAGAGCGCGCGAAGACGCGCGGTGTCGGCCTCCATCCGTGCCTTACGGAGCGAGATTGCTGTGACCATCGCGCGCTCGAGGATGCCCGCTGCGCGCTCTACGCGGCGCCGCGATGCCGCGAGCCGGTAGCTGATGTCCTGGCGATGCAGGCGTTCGGTGAGGATGCGGAGCCGTTCTGCGCGGAGGCGAAGAAGCCGGGACGAGCCACGTTCCACCCGCATCTGCAGTTCGTCAATACGCTGGCCGCGGCGATTGATGGAGTCGTGCGCGCGCCGAAGCACCATCGGCGACGACAGGCGGGCGTAGCGCTGACGCAGCTCAAGCAGATGAAGTCGCATGGCGCGGGAAGCTCGATTGGAGAGCGCGGCGACTCGGTCTTCGACGCGATGCTGCGCAGCCGTGATTAGCTCCGCTGCGGCAGAGGGAGTGGGTGCACGAAGATCGGCGACGAAGTCAGCGATGGTGAAGTCGGTCTCGTGTCCGATCGCGGAGACGACAGGAAGCTCAGACGCAGCAATGATGCGGGCCAGTGCCTCGTCGTTGAAGCAGGCGAGGTCTTCCATCGAACCGCCGCCGCGGGCGATCACGATGAGATCGATCAGACCGGGATTGCGATGGAAGAAGCGAAGTCCGGCCGCAACGGAACCCGGGCATGAAGCCCCCTGCATCACCGCCGGATAGACCAGCAGATTCAGCCGCGCATGCCGGCGGCGAACCACCGTCACGATGTCTCGGATGACAGCTCCGGCAGGCGACGTAATAATTCCAACGCAGCGCGGGAAGGGCGGAAGCGGACGCTTTCTAGCGCTGTCGAAGAGTCCCTCAGCCAGCAGCCGCGCCTTGAGCTGCTCAAAAGCAAGCTGGAGCGATCCGGCGCCGCGCGGCTCCAGCGTCTCTGCGATCAACTGCAGTTGCCCGCGGGACTCGTAGACGGAGACGCGGCCGCGAACGAGTACGGCAAGCCCATCGGCAGGACGGAAGCGCAGCATCTGGGCCTGCCGGCGGAAGAGGATGACAGGAAGCTGGGCGTCGGCATCCCGCAGCGTGAAGTAGATGTGCCCAGAGGGAGCGGGACGGCAGTTCGAGATCTCTCCCTCCACCCAGAGATCGCTCCGGCTGGCTTCGATCTGCTGCCGGATACTGCCGACGAGGTTCGCCACAGTCCAGACGCGGCGCTCAGGCACAGCCGCCTTTGAAGCTGCCGCCGGAGGCGCAGGATCAGAGGCTGGGAGGTCTTCGATTACTGGTTCGCCGGTCCCGAAGGACAGGCTTGTCTGTGCAGAAATTGTGCGTTCGGCAGATGTGCGCAACCTGCTCCTGCCTGCCCGAAGGCTGGCAAGGGTAGGCGGCTTTTCCGCATCAGAAGACATATTAAAAGTTGAGTCTAGCAGGGGAATCGAAGACCGTCAGGCTGCCGCTCACCACCCGGTCTGCGAAGAAACGGCCCGATGGCCGGAAAAATCTTCTAACGCCGGAAATGACTGATAATCCAGAGGAGCAGGGTCAAAAGAACGCTGACCAAAAGCGAGCTTGCCAGTGGCAACGAGACCGTCCAGCCTTTCCCCTTCCAGGAAAAATCACCCGGAAGACGTCCAAGCGGGATGTTCCATCGGGCCAGGAAGACAACGGCAATCCCGATGATGACAAGCAGAAGGCCGAAGCCGATGAGCATGCGTCCAAGGTCTGACATGGCTACCAGATTTAATCATCCGGTATGAGCGAGCATTTGGGTAGCTCTACGGATGAGGTCTTCCGGTGGACAGGGCTTGGTGATGACACCAACTGGTTGCGCAAGCCGGTCCATACAGGCCTGCACATGAGGAATCCTGGCGTAAGAGCCGGTAAACACAATGATCCTGCAGGAAGGCATCTCCTGACTGACCTCCTGAACCAGGGAAAGCCCATCACGCCCGGGCATGCAGACGTCACACAAAAGAAGGTCGGGACGGAAGCGCCGCGCACTCCGGAGGCCGTCGTCAGCCGAATAGCAGGCTTCTGCGGCAAAGCCGCTCCGCTCAAAAATCATGGTCAGGGTATCGGCTACCAGCTGATCATCGTCAACGATCAAGACCTTCTGCAATGGGGAGTTCATAGGTGTCGTTCTCGATATCACTTCCTGCTTGATTGCATTTCGCGTGCCAGATTGGAAGACGACATCATAAACAACCCGGGATGGGCGCATAAAAAGCGAATGGAATGACGCGGGACTACCTTCAGAAGAGAGCATCCGACAGTAGCTGCTAAGTGTGAAGGTACATGCGCTTAGCGACAGGTTGGGTTTCCTGCCAGGAGTATGTTCTGAAGCGCAGGCTGGCACAGAACGATGGCGGCGTAGAACCGGCAGTTCCCCACTGTAGAACTTCCAAAAAGGTAGCGATTGACAGAAATTACTGCGCGACGACTCCGCCGGGCGCTGGCGCCGCAGACGGATTGAGTTTCTGCGCAGCGATCATGCCGGCCGGTCCCTTTGCGTCTTTATCCTTGAGCTGGGCATATACCTTCTTCGCCATCTCAGGCTTGTTTTCGGCTTCGTAAAGATCGGCAAGCTGAAGCTGTGCTGTGCCTGCAGGTACAGAGACGGACGGATGAGCCGTCAGGTCGTTGTAGACCTCGATCGCCTGAGAGTCGCGCCCTGTCTGACGATAGAGCGCTGCAAGCGCCAGCTTGGCGAGCGATCCCAGATCGCTGTTCCAGCCTCCGGCCACCTCTTTCAGCGTGCTCTCCGCCTGGGAGTTCTCGCCGGCCTCGATATAGGTCAGGCCCGCAAAGTAGCGCGCGAGCTTGCCGCTGGAAGTCATTCCATAGCTGTTTGCGATGTTGAGGAAGCCCTGATTGGCCGCCTTGGCGCGCTCGGCTGCGGTGGCGAAGGTCTTGACACCGGGAGGGACCTGCTGGCCGGGCGCTGCGATCGGCGTCTGATAGGTCTGCATCGCTTCGCCAAAGGCAATATCGGCTTTCTCGCTTCGCTGGTTAAAGACGACGGCGGCGATGATGACGATAATAAGAAGCGCGCCTACAATGGACCCGATCAGAATCAGGGGGCGTCGGTTATCGCTTGCCCACTCCAGGCCATGCTGGGCGGTGTCAATAAACTGATCGTGCTTGAGCGCTTGGCGGGTCTGTTGATCCACGTTTCTGATATTCCTTTTTGCCAGTTGCGGTGAATTCCACACGGAAGCTATCTTCCGGCGCGAAACTTTAGTCTATCAGTCAACCTCTGCCTGGCGTCTCCATCCTGGTCAGACCATAACGATTTATTTTCTTTTTGCCAAAAGCGCGTCTTCGGTGGGAAACTTTTTTTCTGTCTAAAATCATATTTTCTGAGTCCTTTATAGTCGCTCTCTACGTCAGAGATATTGAAACGGGGTCTGTTCTCTATTAACGTCCCGCCGATCCAGGAACGATCCTGGGGAAGGAAAGCGCTGTGAGCGGTGGGCGTTTCACGCTATGCTGACCAATTCGCCAGAGCAGAGTGAGGTGGTAGATCGGCAGATCAAGAGGCTTTCCGGGCTCCGATTCAAGTGGCTGGCATTCCCGTCAGATCTCGAGAGACGCTTCGAGAAGGAAACCGCTCATCGGCGCAGCCGACGGCTCTGGTTTGAAGCTCTCCTTGCAATCCTGCTGTTCGATTTTTTCCTGATCGCCGATCATTACGGTCCCCACGAGCAGTTTCGAAGAGCCTTCGTCATCAGATTGCTCATCGTAACTCCGATCTGCCTGCTGATTCACGCGAGCCTGCTGCGGATGCCGAACCGCCTCTGGCGCGAGTCCAGCCTGGCGACCGGTGTATGCCTGGCGGGACTGGCGCAGCTATACCTGGAGCTGAACCGCAGCCGTGTAGCCTCGGCCTACGTTCAGATGACAGTGCTTGCAGTCATTCTCTTCGCCAATATCGTCATGCGGCTGCGGCTCCCGTACGCGATCGCCACCTCCTTCGTGATGCTCTGCGGTGACGCGGTCTTTCTGTGGAAAGACCATATGCTGAAGACGGAAGACAAGATCTTCGGAGTCGGGATGGTGGTTGGAGCCACCGCGCTGACCCTGGTGGCGAACTACAACGCCTGCCGCGAAGAGCGCCTGAGTTACCTTCTGCATCTGCGCGGAGAGCTGCTGGTCGCCGATCTCAACCGCCTGAACGCTCAGCTGCTTCGCAAATCCGAGAGCGATGCCCTGACCGGGCTTGCCAACCGGCGCTCCTTCGACACGCAGTACGCCGAACTCTGGAGGGCGGCCCTGACCACCGCCGGGCCCTTGTCCGTCGTGATCGTCGACGTCGATTACTTCAAGCGCCTGAACGATCGCTACGGCCATCTGTATGGGGACGAGGTGCTCAAACGCATCGCATCACTCCTGCAGCAGGCCCTGCGGGTCAAGGACGACTACGCTGCGCGTTTCGGCGGTGAGGAGTTCATCATCCTGCTTCCGAGAACGCCGGAGAGCGCTGCCATCCAGGTCGCCGAACGCCTGCGAAAGATGGTGGAGCTCGCCGGATTCCCCGCTATCGATCCCGCGCAAGGGCCCTACGATCTCAGTATCCGCGCCACCGTCAGTTGCGGCGTGGCATGCGCCTATCCCACTGTGCGAGATACCCCGGAGCAGTTGCTCGAAGCCGCAGACAAGGCTCTCTATCAGGCGAAGGCTGAGGGACGCAACAGGGTTTGCTGCGCCCCCGGGAATGAGGCCGCCGATCTGACCCGGCCTATTTGATATCGCGCCAGTTCTTCCCGACTCCGACCTCTGCCACGATGGGGACGGAGAACTCCGCAACGTGCTCCATCTGCTGCTTCACAATCTGCTGCAACTCGTCAGACTCGCCAGGCGCCACGTCGAACAACAACTCGTCGTGAACTTGCAGCGTCATGCGTGACTGCAGATTGCGCTGCGCGATCTCCGCGTCGATACGCAGCATGGCGATCTTAATGAGGTCGGCAGCGGTCCCCTGCAGCGGGGTGTTGACGGCGGTCCGCTCCGCGAATCCTCGCATGTTGGGGTTGCGGGACTGGATGTCAGGAATAGGCCGCACCCTGCCGAAGTAGGTACGGACAGCCTGTTCGCGGCGGACGGTATCGAGGGTCTCCTCGATGAATCGCTTCACTCCCTTGTAACGCTCAAAATATCGCTCAATATACTCGCGCGCGGTCTTCTGGTCGATTCCAAGCTGCGCCGCCAGGCCGAAGGGAGAGATGCCGTAGACGATGCCGAAGTTGACGGCCTTGGCCCGGTTGCGCGTCTCCTTGTCCATCGTCTCGGGATCCACCTCGAAGACCTCGCTGGCCGTAAGGGTATGGATATCCTTGCCGGTGCGATATGCGTCAAGCAGCAACGAATCCTGCGAGAAATGGGCCATCAGGCGTAACTCGATCTGAGAGTAGTCCGCCGACATCAGAACATTGCCCGGAGCAGCGATAAAAGCGGCGCGAATCTCGCGGCCGATGGAGGTCCGGATGGGAATGTTCTGCAGGTTTGGATTGATCGACGAGAGGCGTCCCGTCGCCGTTCCCACCTGGTTGAAGGTGGTGTGGATGCGGCCCCTGGAGTCAGCGAGCACGGGAAGCGCATCGAGATACGTTCCCTTCAGCTTCTGCAGCTGGCGGTGCTCGATCACCAGGGCAGCGATGGGATGCGATTGGGCCAGCTCGTCGAGGACGTCCTGCGCGGTGGAGACAACTTTGCCCTTGCCGTACTTCAGCGGCTTGGGCAACAGCATTTTGTTGAAGAGAACATCTCCAAGCTGCTTGGGCGAATTGATATTGAAGCGGTGTCCGGATTCGGAGTAGATGCGCTCGGCCAGGTTGTCGATCTCGACAGCAAGACGCGTAGACATCTCTCGCAGAAAGTCGGGGTCAATGCGTACGCCGGTCTGCTCCATGCGCAGAAGCACCGGAACCAGTGGCTTATCGATGGTTTCGTACACCTGCTGCAGAGGGGAGACATCTTCCGTCTTTGCGGCTACTTCCGGTGAGACAGCAAAGAGCATCTCCGGAGTGACTGCCCCACCCAGCGAGGGATCATCCGATAAAACGTTATGCGTTACCGGCGCATAGTGCGCAACCTGCTGGCCCAGCGTTGCGGAGAGACGAACTACAGAGGCTGCAGCTTCAGCAAGCCGCCTCATGTCGTTTGGATTCTCCTTGGTGGGCTGATGAACGAGCGTGCGGCTGGTGCTCCGCGCCGCAATATCGACGAGGGTATGCGAACCGTGCGTGGGATTGATCAGATAGCTAAGCAGCATCACGTCATTGCGTACGCCGGCGAGAGAAACCTTGTGTGGTTCAAGTGCGCGCAGAACGGCCTTGAGATCGTGAACGTCCTTGGGAAGCGCGGCATCCATCAGGGCTTCGCGAATGCCGGGGTCGTCGAGCGAGACCTCGAGCGCGAAATGGTCGTTGACCGCCAGGCCCAGGCGGCAGGCAGCGTCCTCCGTCGTTGCGACTGGTGCCTCCACCGCAGGCGTCGGCGCGGCGAAGAGAGACATATTCTCCGCCGGTGCAGGCTCCGGCTCGGGAGCGTCTTCTGAAGGCTCGGTCGCAGTCTCTTCAGCCAGGGCCTGGGCATCCTCTGAGATGGCAATTGCCATTCCCGCAGGCTTGCCGGTTGCGGGATCGATCGTACGCGCCTCCTCCAGGAGGTGCCGGATCTGCACTGTCGTGGGCTTCAGCTCGTAGGTGACGACCGTGGCGTCCGCCGCGGGAGCAAGCTCTTTGAGAAGCGTTGTGAACTCAAGCTCGGAGAAGAGCTCCCGGCAGGCCTCCAGATCGGGTGACTGCGTCCGCATGCTCTCCAGCGAATACTCGATAGGAACATTCGTGTGGATGGTCACAAGCTCCTTCGAGAGCAGGATGTTTTCGCGATTGTTCGCCAGCGATTCGCGATAGGTCTTCCGCTTGATGCTCTCAGGATGCGTGATCGCCGCATCCATCGCGGCCTCCACACTGCCGAACTGCTGGATGAGCTCGACCGATCCCTTATCGCCGATTCCGGGGGCACCCGGGATGTTATCGATCGCATCTCCCCGGAGCGCCATGACGTCGATCACCCGCTGCGGAGGAATGCCGAGGTTCGCTTCCACTCCTGCGGGATCGAGAATGAGATTGTCTTTCGTCGGGTTGAGGATCGAGACGTTCTCATTGACCAGCTGCATCATGTCCTTGTCGGACGAGACGACGTAAACGTGATGCCCCAGGTCGGCCAGCCGGCAGGAGAGCGTTCCGATGACATCATCCGCTTCAAATCCCTCGTAGTAGAGGATGGGGATACGGAACGCCTCCAACGCGCGGCGAATATAGGGCTGCTGCTGAATGAGATCGGGCGGGGTCTCGGCGCGGTTCGCCTTATATCCTCCGTACTCGATGACCTCGAACTGCTGCGTCTTGATGTTGAACTTCCTGACGTTTTTCATCTGCGCAGCCATCTCGTTGCGGTGGACCGGCGCCCCGACATCGTAGACAGCGGCCAGATACTCAGGCTGAAAGTCCTTGCGCAGCTTGTTGATCATGTTGACGAAGACATAGGTCGCCGCTGTCGGGATGCCCGTGCGCGTGGACATGGGCCGCGAACGCTGCATGGCATGATAGGCACGGAAGATGAAGGCCATCGAGTCCAGCAGATAGATGGGAGGCTTCGAGGAACTGGTCACGGCGGGCTTCTTCTCAGCGGTCTTTGTCGGCATCCTGGTCGGCGTCTTTGCCATAGCCTTTGATGGTAGCGCGTTGTTCCAAGTATCTCGAATCGACCGTGGATTCCTGGGACTTTCCATAAGCTCTGCCCATCCCGGCTTAACAGATAAACTCTTCCATAAGGAGCAGGAATGACTCGTTTGATTTTGCTGATTGCTTGTCTGACCCTGGTTTCGCCCACCGATTTTGCACAATCCCCAGAGCACGCCAACCCTGGCTGCCAGGTAAAGGACGGTCGGACGGTCTGCAGTCTGTATTGGCTGCGGAAGGCAGTCGATGCAGCACATACGGCAAAAGCGGAGTATAGCGAGCGGGATCGGGCTACGGGAGCGCAGTTGAAAGACCTGGCGAAGTCACTGGGGAAGACTGTAATCCAGTCCGACCAGCCTGCAGATCTCACGTTCACCGTAGCGCCTGCTCCCTTGTCCGGCGTCGATATAGGCCCCGCCGACGAAGAGATTCTGGAACTGAGGGTCTATTCAGGCGACGACACAGAGCGAAAGCTGGTCTGGGTCGAGACCTATCGCGGACAGAAGGACAGGTCGTGGCCCGCAAACGTCCATGCCGCCATTGAACAGTTCCGTCAAAAACTGTCGCAGAGCTAGAGGGTATGTACCTATGTCTGAAATCCGATCGCGGTCGCCCGAAAGATGCACGATGGCAGTTGCCCAGGACATGGCAGTGGGTTCGGATATGCAATCCTTTCGGTCCCCACGGAAGGTGTCATCCTGAGCGACGTTTCTCGCGGGTTTATCGCGAGAAACGTAGTCGAAGAATCTGCGGTCTGCTGGCCTCAGCCACCATCCCACACCCGCAGATCCTTCGACTTCGCGCTGAAGCGCTTCGCTCAGGATGACACTCCAGGGGTGACCTCGGAAACTGGCCAGGCGATTGTCCGCTGTTGTCTTGCCAATAGGCTCCGCGCGGCCACAAAGCAGATCAACAAAGCAACACCTATCTAAGGGATACATCCTGACCTTCTCCTTCAGAGAAGAAGCATGCAATCTCCATAGGAGAAGAAACGATATCGCTCGCGGACCGCATGGCGGTATGCGTTCAGAACAAACTCGCGCCCTGCAAACGCGCTTACCAGCATCAGCAGCGTGGACTCGGGCAGGTGGAAGTTCGTCAGTAGCCCGCTGACAACCCGGAACTGATAACCGGGGTGGATGAAGATACTGGTCTCGCCGGAGTGAGCATGCAGCCGAAGTCCGCCGTGAGGCTCGAAACCGTCGACAGCGGCGATCTGGGCGCAGTGTTCGAGTGTGCGAGTGGTCGTCGTGCCTGCAGCAAGGACGCGCCGCTTTTCCCTCAGAGCCGCATTGATCGCCTCCGCCGTTCTGGCAGGCAACGTGTAGTGCTCCGAGTGCAGGTGGATGTCTTCCACCTGCTCGGCGCGAACCGGCTGAAAGGTCCCCAGCCCCACGTGCAGCGTGATGGTTTCGACCTGAATGCCGCGCGCTCTGAGTTGGTCCAGAATCTCCGGGGTGAAATGAAGGCCGGCCGTCGGCGCAGCGGCTGAGCCGGATTCGTGCGAGAAGACGGTCTGGTAGCGGTCCCGGTCCTCCGGGGTATCGTCCCGATGGATATATGGCGGCAGCGGCATGTGACCGATGCGGTCGAGGATCGCGCGAAACTCCGGGTTCGGCGCAAACCGCAGGGTGCGTTCGCCAAACTCGGCGGCCGCGACGACCTCTGCTTCGAGGAGTGGAACAGATTCTCCCGCAGCCGCAAAGAGAAGCCGCTCGCCCGGCTGAACCTTGCGTCCGGGGCGCACCAGGGCGGTCCACTCATTCTCCGCAAGTTGCTGTGTCAGCAACACCTCAATACGGCCGCTTGGCGAGGGCGAACTGGTCTGCGTGGCAGCGCTTCGAGCACGGGTTGCGTAGAGGCGCGCCGGGATCACACGGCTGTCGTTCAGAACAAGGACGTCGCCCGGCTGCAGCATCTCGGGCAGATTACGGAAGAAATTGTCGCGATACTCTCTTTGCCCGCGGTCCAGAACAAGCATCCGGCTGGATCCGCGAATCGCAGGCGGAACCTGCGCGATCAGCTCTTCCGGAAGATCGAAATGAAAGTCAGAGACACGCACCGCTTCTGATTTTACGGGAGCTGTATGGGATCATACTCGGCCGCTGTGATTGTGCGGCCCCTGCGCGATCTGTACTGCGCGGTCAAGAGCAGACTGCACGGCCTCTCGTTCCGCAGGAGCAGGCGCGGCCCAGCCAACCGTGACCCGCGAGAATGGCTTGGGGATCAGGAAACGATCCCACGATCGAAGCGTCCACGCCCGCTCCGGATGAAGATAGATCGCACCCACCGTAGCGTTCACCACCTGGGCCAGTTGAGTCACGCCGGGCTTGGCAACCTGTGCCGGGCCCCTGGGGCCATCCGCCGTAAAAGCGCAATAGTTTCCGGCGAGATACGCCCGCTGCAGGTTCCGCAGGCCAACGGCGCCGTCGCGCGAGCTGGATCCGCGCACTGGCACGAAGCCCAGTCTTCGAACGGTGCGGGCGATCAGTTCTCCATCGAAGCTCTGACTGATCAGGATATGGATGTCTCCATTGCGGAAGCGCCATGCGCATGCCAGAAGACAACGATGCCACAGTGCGTAGATAAGCGGCGGAGGTGTGTGATAGGCAGGCTCCGCTCCCTCCTCGCTTACGTCTTCATAGCGCAGCGTCACTCCCAGCAGGCAGATGATCATATAGGCCAGCGGCGGAACGACCGCCAGGATAAGCCGCTGCTTGAATGTGTAATTCGGAGCCACTAGGAAAAAGTCTACCCTGAGCCCCCTTCGGTGCTCCGTCTGAGATGTATCCACATATGGACCTGCATTTTCACTGGTGTCATCTAGGGATGGCAAGCTTTCCGAAATAATCGCCGGCGAGGTTTACTCCACATCTTTTTGCAAGTGTCATCCTGAGCGGAGCGCGTCAGCGCGAAGTCGAAGGATCTGCGGTCTGCTGGCTCAACCACCATCCCAAACCGGCAGAGCCTTCGACCCCGCTGCGCTTCGCTCAGGAGGAAACGTCCTAGCTATATTTGAGCCATCGCATGATCTCGGAGAAGTTTGGCCGCTTGCCATACATCAGAATCCCGACCCGGTAGATGCGACTGGCGCACCAGAGAATGCCGTAGATTGTAACCACCATCAGAAAGATGGAGAGAGCGACCTCCCACGCCGGCGGAGGAGCCAGTGAGATCCGCAGATACATGATCAACGGAGTGCAGAAGGGGATAAGGGAGATCACCCGCGAAATCGGGCTGCTGGGATTGCTGATCACCGGTCCCAGCGCAAACATGCAACCCGCCAGAGGCATAACAAGAAACATGTTGAGCTGCTGCAGCTCCTGTTCGGAGTTGACCATCGCTCCCAGGGCAGCCGCGATCGAGGAGTAGAGGAGATAGCCAAGCAGAAAGAAGACGACAAAATAGACGATCTGCGCCGCGCTCAGCGAGATGTGGGCGCTCTGGCCCGCGACTGCCTGTAGCCACGATCCGCTCGTGAGCAGAATCGCCGTCAGCAGCCACACCGCCACCTGGGTAAGCCCGACCGAACCCACGCCGATCACCTTGCCGGCCATCATCTCTTCCGGCGTGATGGTCGCCAGCAGAATCTCGAAGACGCGGGAGGTCTTCTCCTCAATGATGGAACGGGCAACGTTCATCCCATAGAGAAGGATCACCATGTACATGAGGAAGAACAGCACATAGATGGCAACGAAGCTGGAGGTGGTGTCGGCATTCTTTCCGGCCTGTGTGGTATCGACCTTCACCGGCTCCATCAGCGAGTCGACCTCGTTGGCGACCATTCCGTCGTGCGCCAGCTGCTCCCGCATCAGAACCGTACGCAGCGCGGTTGTAATCGCGGACTTGGTGGCGATATCCCCTGCAGAGCGCGGAGTATACGAAAACGTCGGACGCTCGTTCGGGTGTGCGCCGGGAGTAATCCACAGGTAGCCGTCGATCTGCCTGTCAGCCAGCATCGAATCCAGCGTTGCTTTCGTCGTGCTGTTGCCCGGGGAGATGACGTCGACCGTCATCTCGCTCCCTTTGCTGTGCTCCAGTTCCTTTTGCAGATCCATCGCCAGTAACTGATCGCGAGAGACGATCGTGATGCGGGAAGTCGATTTCGTCTTGCTTGTACCCCGGACCGAAACCACAATTCCGCCTCCCATCAACAGCGGGATGAGCAGGGTGGAGATGAGAAAAGCCCTGGTGCGGACCCGCTCCAGGTACTCGCGCTTTGCAATCAGCCAGATATTACGCATCGACGCGATCTCCTACCGTTTCGATAAAGATCTCTTCGAGTGTAGGCTCCATCACCTCAAACCGGGTGATACGAGCTTTCGAGACTGCGTCAGCCAGCAGCAGCTGGGCGTCGCCGTCTTCCCGCAGCCTGATCTCCGCCATGCCGTTATAGTTCTTCGCACTTTCGATGGCAGGATTGCTCAGAAAGCCGGGGTCCCCTTCAAACACTATCTCGACGCGATTCTTCGGGTAGCGCGCCTTGATCTCCTGCATCTCGCCCGCAAGGACCTTCCTGCCGCGATGAATGAGGCAGATGGTGTCGCAGAGCTTCTCCACCTGGTCCATGCGATGCGTCGAAAACAAAACCGTGCGGCCCTGCCGGTTCAGATCGAGCAGCGTGTCCTGCAGCAGGGCAGCATTGACCGGGTCAAGCCCGCTGAAGGGCTCGTCCATGATGATGAGCTCCGGCTCATGCAGAAGAGCAGCAATAAACTGGATCTTCTGCTGCATGCCCTTCGACAGCTCTTCCGTCTTCTTCGGGATGGCCTCGGTGATCTCCATCCGCTCGCACCAGCCGTGGGCACGCTTGCTGGCGGTCACGACGTCGAGACCATGCAGCTGGCCCAGAAAGATCAGCTGGTCGATCACCTTCATCTTCTTGTAAAGGCCACGCTCCTCCGGCAGGTAGCCGACCCGATAGACACTCTTGCGGTCGAAGGGCTGACCGAACAGGGAGACTGATCCGGTATCGGGCATGGTCATGCCGATCATCATGCGGATCGATGAGGTCTTGCCGGACCCGTTCGGCCCCAGAAGGCCAAACATGCTCCCTGCCGCGATCTCGAAGCTGAGGTCATTGACCGCGATCTTTGAGTCATATGCCTTCGAGACATTCTGAAGTTGAACGATTGCCATGGAGTCTCGTCTGCTGGGAGGTTGCGGCAAGTGTAGCAGGCCGGTCCCGGTCGATCCGCACGCGTTATTGCAACTGCTGATACATCGAATTCAGGTCGAAGTTATTCCAGGCCTCAACCGCTCTCCCGTCCTGCAGCCGCACCATGCACATCCCGGTAAAGGTCACCTTCTTCCCGGTAGCGGGTACTCCCAGCCCATCGCCGGTATGCAATGCAGTCACGACACAGCAGGCGGCCGTCAGATCCTCCCCCGAGATCGTATGAGTCACGTCGACATGAATCTCCGAAAAGCTGGAACAGAGCTGTTTATGAAAGGCCTTAAACGCTCCGCTTCCATCCACCGCTGTACCATCCGGATGTTCCAGCCCATGCGTTCTGGCTTCCGGCGCCATCATCGCGTCGATCGCCTCTGTGCGACCCTGATTCCAGACTTCTTCAAACCACTTCTCTAAAAATGTCACAGGACCATACCTCCAACAAAGTCGAACGATTGTCTCCGGAGCCCTGAAAAACCTGTCTTCTGTCTGTGAACTAAATTATAGGTGTTGATAGCATCGATTCTGTGACAGACCTGTCGACCCCGATTAAATATGTAAAGCGCGTAGGCGAGCGTGTAGCAGAGGCGCTGGCCAGACGCGGGGTCGAGACTGTAGAGGACCTGCTCTACCATCTTCCCTTCCGATATGAAGACCGCCTGAACCCGCTCTCCATCCGCGAGCTGAAAGCCGGGGCGATGGCTTCGATCATCGGCGAAGTCCGCGGATCGGCACTGTTGCGGACCCGATCGATGCCGATCTTCGAGATGACGATCGGACAGGGTCTGGATACCGTAAAGTGCATCTGGTTTCACGGCAGCTACCTGCAGGACAAATTCCACACCGGCCAGATGGTGGCGGTCTATGGAAAGCTCGAAAGCTCGCGAAGCACCGCCGGCAAATTCAAAATCATCCAGCCTCAGTTCGAGATTCTGCCGGCGGCCAATTCAAAAGAGGCGGAGTTTGTCTCTCTCGAGGTCGGGCGCATCGTGCCCGTCTATGAATTCCTGGGTGGAACAACCGCGTGGGGAGCGAAGCTGACCTCGCGCTGGCTGCGCCGCGTCATCTGGCCTCTCCTTCAGGAGCTGCAGGTGGAACCTGGCCACGCCCCTGAGACGCTGCCGGGCGCACTTCTCCAACGGCTCAAGCTACCCAATCGATTCGATGCACTCCAGCGCGTTCACTTCCCTGAAGCAGGGACTCCGATCACGCAGCTGATGTCGGCGGCCACTCCGGCGCACCGCCGTCTCATCTTCGAAGAGCTGTTTTACCTGGAGCTTGGTCTGGAGCTGAAGCGCCGCCGCATGCGCGAGCGGGCAGGCAATGCATTCGTTACCGGCGAAAACGTTCGCAAAGCCATTAAGCAGGTTCTCCCCTTCCATCCCACGGCGGCGCAGAAGCGCGTCCTGGCAGAGGTGGCCGCCGATATGCGAAAGCCACAGCCCATGCGCAGGCTTCTGCAAGGCGATGTAGGCTCCGGCAAGACCATCGTCGCCATGCAGGCCGCGCTGATTGCGATCGAGAACGGCTTCCAGGTGGCAATGATGGCGCCGACCGAGATCCTTGCCACCCAGCATTACCTCTCTGCGCGCAAGCTCCTTGGTAACGCAATCTCCCCTCGATCAGGACGGCCCTACCGCGTCACTCTGCTTACCGGCTCGCTCGATGCGGGCGCAAAGCGCGAGGCGCGGGCAAGAATCTATCGCGGAGAAACCGATCTTGCTATCGGCACTCACGCGCTAATCGAGGAGAAGGTTGACTTTCATCGCCTCGGCCTGGTCGTGGTCGACGAGCAGCACCGCTTCGGCGTGCAACAGCGCTTCCAGTTGATGAAAAAGCCCGGAGCTGACGGCACGCCCTCGGAACCAGACGTTCTGGTGATGACGGCAACGCCAATTCCTCGGACCCTGGCTCTCACCCTTTATGGCGACCTTGAGACCAGCGTTATCGACCAGCTTCCGCCGGGAAGAACCCCCATCATCACCCGCAGGACGAGCGAGCAACGCGCCGAGGAAGTATGGGCGTTTGTGCGCAAGCAGGTCGCAGCAGGAAGGCAGGCATACATCGTCTACCCGGTGATCGAGGGTAGCAAGGACGACCAGCCGGAGCTCGACTTTCCGCAGGACCAGCCCGTCGAGGGGAAGGAAGCCGAGGAGAAAGAAGGCCGCGCCTCTCTCCGTGCCCCGAAGAAGACTGCAGCCAAAACCAGCCGCTCGAAAAAAAGCGGCAAGTCCGAGGCGCTCTTCCCGAAGAAGCCTCTGCGCGCGGCTACCGAGATGTACGATCAGCTTCGCGAGGGCGCGCTGAAGGGACTTCGCCTCGGTCTGCTCCACGGGCGCCTCAGCGCCGATGAAAAAGAGATCGTGATGCGGCGTTTCCAGCGTGGCGAGATCGATGTCCTGATCGCGACCACGGTCATCGAAGTAGGCGTAGATGTACCCAACGCATCCGTCATGGTCATCGAGCACGCTGAGCGCTTTGGGCTGGCGCAGATGCATCAGCTTCGTGGGCGCGTCGGTCGCGGCTCCGCAAAGAGTTACTGCATCCTGATGACGGGCGACAGGGTGAGCGAAGAGGCTGAGGCCAGACTGGACTCAATGGTTTCTACCCAGAACGGCTTTGAGCTGGCGGAGCTTGACCTGCAGCAGCGCGGCCCCGGAGAGTTCTTCGGAACGCGCCAGGCGGGCATGCCGGAGTTTCGGGTTGCGAATCTCCTGCGCGATCGCTCGCTGCTGGAACTGGCCAAAACCGAGGCCGCAAAGTTCGTCGAGATCTCCGACCCGGAGATCTCGCGCGAAGAGCGCGATGCGGTGTGGGAGCGACTGAAGCAGCAATGGCAGCGGCGCTACGGCCTTGTTGAAGCCTGATCCCCGGAGATCACATCGTTGCCACACTCAACGCAGAACGATCTGTGTGATCGCCGGCACTGACGTGTAGAGAAGCACCAGCAGTCCCGCCAGACAGGCCAGCGCGAGGCTGTGCAGAATGACAAATCGCAGCAGCGCTCCCTCTTTCCCATACTGGTCCGTAGCCGTAGTTGCAACCACAATACTCTGCGGCGCGATCATCTTTCCCATCACTCCGCCCGCTGAGTTGGCCGCGGCCATGAGGTAGGCTGATATCCCGAGTTGCTCTGCCGTTAACTTCTGAAGGCTGCCGAACAGCACGTTCGATGAGGTATCGGAACCTGTGGAGGCCGTTCCGATCCATCCGATGAGCGTTCCGAAGAACGGATAGAGATGTCCCGTGCGAGCAAAAGCCAGTCCCAGCGTGGCATCCATCCCGGCATAGCGGGTGACGAATCCCAGAGCCATTAGTGCGGCGATGGTAACAAAGGTGAACCGCATGGAGACGAAGGTCTCCGCGCATGTCTTGACAATCACTGCCGGGCGCGTCCCCATCGCAAATCCCGCGACGATGGCGGCGATAAAGATGCCCGTTCCCGTAGCCGAAAGCCAGTTGAAGTTGAAGATCGCAGATTCAGCAGTCGGCGCTGGCACCGCGGGAGGCATCCGCAGCACTGCCTGGTGCAGCCCTGTGACCACGATGTGAATGCTGCTGAACGAATCCAGCCACTGGGACCACTTGGGCAGCCCCCATACAACAATAAAAATCGACAGAATGGCCCAGGGCAGGATGGCCTGCTTGAGGAAACCGTCCTGACGATTCACTGAGGTCTGAGTCTGCGGTTCGACTACCTGCAAGGTCGGGCTCAACGACCGCTTCGGCTTCCAGTACCGCAGCAGAACCAGCAGGGCGATGATGGTAAAGCTCGAGGAGAAGATATCGACGAGCCAGGGGCCGTGCAGGGTGGCCACCAGCAGCAGCATCAGGCTGTACACTCCCCCGGCCACCAGGATTGCGGGCCATATCTCCAGCATCGCCGACCACCCTGCATAGGCCCAGATCAGCCAGAAGGGGACCAGAACGCAGAAGGGCGCGATCATGCGGGCAACCACGCGCGACAGCAGAAGCGTATCCAGTCCTGTAATGCCATGCAGCGCCACCATCGGGATTCCCAGCCCGCCGAAGGCGACCGGCGCCGTATTCGCAAGCAGTGACAGTCCCGCAGCCTGCAGCGGGCGGAAGCCGATCCCGATCAGGATGGTTGCGCAGATAGCCACCGGGGTTCCGAACCCTGCCGATCCCTCGAAGAATGCCCCAAAAGCGAAGGCGATCAACAGCAGTTGCAGCCGGCTGTCCTGCGTCACACCGATCAGGCTCTGCTGCAGAAGCGTAAAGCTGCCCGTTCGATGCGTAAGTTGATACAGAAACAATACGGGGAATACGATCCAGGCGATGGGGAACAGACCATAGGCCGCCCCATAGGCAGTCGCCAACAGCCCCATCTTGAGAGGAAGATGAAAGATGCTGATTGCCAGCAGGAACGCCGTCGCAAGTCCCGCCAGCGCAGCAAGGTGCCCCTTGATGCGGAACACTCCCATGGTTACCAGCAACACGCAGAGCGGCAAGGCTGCCCAGGCTGCGGAAAGAAGCCACTGATGAGCAGGGTCGTAGCTCTGAGCCCACTTCATTGCAGGTTCTACAAACATGCACACCAGTGCAGCACCTGGAAAGGACGCTGGGATAAACATAGAAATTGTGATCACTTCCCCCACGCAAAAACGAGTGGAAAACAGTATGGTCTAACCATCAGACAACTGTAAACAGGTACGAAACAAATTAATGCGAAGCTTCGATCCTGCCCTCTCGAAGCCTGTGCATCTCATGATGAAACCTATGGAGAACTTAAGACCTTTGCCGGACCAATTCGATTCTCCTCTCGTCCTGATCGTGCTATTGAACTGGAACAGCGCAGAAGAGACACTTGCGGCAGTACAGTCGCTGCGCGCCACGGATTACTGCAACTATCGCATCCTGATCGTCGACAATGCTTCGCAGGACGATTCGCTTCTGCGTCTGCGCCCGCTGGTATCCGGAGACCTGGAGCTGATGGAGTCGTCCATCAATGCCGGCTACACCGGAGGATGCAATCAGGGTATGAAGCGCGCCCTCGAGCTGGATGCTCGCTACGTCTGGCTTTTGAATAACGACGCTGTCGTCACTCCGCAGACGCTCTCGTCGCTGGTCTCCCTCGCGGAGAGCGATGTCTCTATCGGCCTCGTTACTCCGCGCATCGCATCCCTGGACGAAGACCGGCTGACCTTCGCCGGCGGCATCATCTCCATCCAGGATCGCCTGTACAACGAAACTCACGATCCCGCCGTTGCCCGCGAATGGAGCGCTCGCTACTCCGGCAGAGATCTTGTCATCGGCACGGCCATGCTGGTTCGAACCGACCTCATCCGCTCGATCGGTATGCTCGACACGCGGTTTTTTGCCTACTTTGAAGACATCGATTATTCTGCGCGCAGTATACAGGCCGGCTTCCGCAACGTGGTCGATCCCAACTCCGTCGTGCGCCATCTGGAGAAAAACCGCAACACCAGCCCCTTCGAGATCAGACCGCACTACTGGTACTACATGGCCCGTAACGAGAGCCGCTTCTGGCGAAAGCACCTGGGGCTGATGGGAAGCCTGCGGCAGAGCTGGTACAGCTTCAACGGTTTCCTTCGGCACTACAACCGCCTGGCAGAGCTGCACGAAAGCAGAGATGCCCTTCTTGCAGGCCTGTGGGATGGCTGGCTCGATCGCAGCGGTCCCTATCATCCAGGCGTCAGGATGCCTTCGCTTCCCTCATTTCTAGTGAATCTCTACAGCCGTCGCGGCTCCCTTCAGACACAGTCCGGCCGCAGTGGCGAATCTGTCCGTACCTAGTAGGGCAGTCTTCCAAATCTCGAAAGAAGGACCGTCTCGGCTCGAAACAGCAGGGGATCACGATTGGTCGCCATCCGTAGAAGGTTGGTCGACTGCATATGCGCGGCCGTGTTGACTCCTCCGTAGAAGGAAAAACACATCGTATAACCAAGCGATCGCGCGATCCTCTCCGTATCCGGAGTAAAGGCTCCACGAATCCCTACTGGGTAGGCGATGCTTCGCACGGGCGCGGCAATACTGGCTTCAATGTTCTTTTTGGATTCGCGAAGCTCCCACTCCTGCGCCTCCGGGGTCATCTGTCCCAGGATGCGATGCGTCTGCGTGTGCGACCCAATTGCCATTCCCGCGGCCTTCATCTCGTGGGCTTCCTGCCAGTTGATGAACCTCCGGCCGGTTGCAGGAACCACGCATCCTGCCTGCTCGCGAAGCTCCCTCATGAAGTCTTCGCCATCGTGATTGTCAGGGCGCTTGTAGTGACGCAGCACGCTTCGAATCGCATCCTCACGATCGCCCTGAAGGCTGATCGTGACCGGGACCGGAACCGTGAGATCGAGCTGCGAATGCGGTGAGTTGCGCACCAGGTAAGCGATCTCGTCCCACCATGGAACCGTATGAGTCCCCACGTACTCCGGCACTAGAAAGAAAGTTCCAGCGCAGTTGTGGGACTTCAGGATCGGATAGGACACGCAGTAATCGTTGATGTATCCGTCGTCGAATGTAATCGAGATATAGGTTCGGGTGAGAGGTTTTTTGCCTGAGACCAACTCCTCCAGTTCTTCGCCCGCGACGATGGGAAAGTAGCGTTTGAAGTACTTCAGTTGCATCTCGAAGCCATCAGCCGATGCGCTGAATACGTCGCGGTCAAAACGTGTGGTCGATGCGTCCCCCACACGATGATGGTTGACCACAAGGATTCCCGGCTTCGAGCGCAGGGTCTCAAACAACGCTAAGGCGCCCGATCTCTTTAGCAGTGTTGCTGCCAGCTCTCGCTTCGACATTCCCCCGACTTTCCTGCTTTCGACTACCTGTTATCAACTTTGTTGGATGATCTTCGTTCGAGGAAGGTCGTCTATGGTTCAATCCGGAAGCCTGCGCATCAGACCTATCGACCGCAGCGCCATCCCGACCGCTACGCGGGCGCATCCCTTAAGAGTTGCCGCCGTAGGCCGCCAGTCTTTGCGGTCGAAGTCGAAGTAGGCGAGCTTTCCACGATAGCTCCGGCGAATATCACCCCAGGTCAGCATGCCTCGATCGACATAACGCGGCAGGGCCGGAATGTCCCGCCGCAGCACTACATGCCTGTATCCCAGATGGGTCGCCTCCATCGGTTCCACCGGCTGGCCAATCAGGTCAAGGTAATGCAGCCAGCCAATATCTACACCGGCACACACCGAGGCGTCTGCGGTCACGCTGTAACGCGGATTCGCTTCAATGAGCCGGACGACACCATCGCGCGTGTCACGCTTCACCTCGATCTCGCAGATTCCAACATAGCCAACGCCGCGCAGAAAATTGTCGCACAGCGTTGCGATCTCCTCATCCACAACCGGCTCAACCATCGAACCGCTGCCGAAGAGCACCGGATGGGCACGCAGCTCATGCACCACCGTGTGTCCCAGCCTGCGGCCGCCGGTGCCGTAAACCGATAGGTAGCAATATTTAGCGTCATCCCCACCAGCGATGATCTCCTGCGCAACGACCTCCGGGCGCAGCGCCTCCGTATGGGCGTAGCTTGCCAGCAGCACCTCGGCGCTTTCCGCCGTAATCAGTTTCAGACCGCGCAGCGGGTTTCCCTCGGGAAGTGCGTCCCACTCCCGCTGGTGCCTTGGCTTGATCAGACACGGAAAACGGGCATTCGAGACAAAGCCTTCCAGATCCGCGCGCGACTGTATGTAGGTTGTGCTTGGAATGGGCAGCCCATGCTGTGCCGCCAGCGCGTACTGTTGCTCTTTTGTCGCAAGCGCTGCCTGTACTGCAATCGATTCCAGCGAAAAAATGTAGTGCTCCTTGAGAGCGTCTACATGCTTGCCCAGAGCCGAAACAAAAATATCGGCAGCGGGGATGATCACCGGCTTCGCCCCCAGCTTGCGGGCGAGATCGATCATGAACGCGACCCACTCCTGTGGATGAGTATCCGGATTGGGACAAAGGTAGGATTTCCCGTACGACGATCGGAAACCTTCGTGGCTGCCGTCGCAATCCACCCCCACCGTGCGTACTCCGCGCCGAAGAAGATCGCGCATCAGATTCAAACCCGTCTGAAAGACGCTGGCAACGACGACGGGAGGCCAATCACCCTGGGCACGAAGAGCTGTCACTCGTGAATCTCTCCTGAAAGCATCGCAAATCCTCAACTACGATCAAGGCCGGCAGAATAGCTAATGGTTACGCGTCCGTTCTTTGATGCTCTTTGCTAATCGCTCGATCTCCTGCGCCTTCTTGATCACCGTTACCGAGAGTGTATCCTTGTTGCTCTTTGCCACTTCGGCCTTCAGCTCCTGCGTCAGCTGATACAGCTTCTCGGTATCCGCCCGCAGTTCCTCCTGCTTCTTCTCTTCCGGGGTTAGAGGCGCCTTCGCGGCGGCCGGCCCGGTCTTCGCGTCCGAAGCCTTCGGATCCTGACTCTTTACCTGATGATTCGCGGAAGCAGTCTTCTCAGCCGGACTCTTCGCAGTCCCGCTGTCCTGCTGTGCAACACTCGCAGAGCCTGCCATACAGGCCATACATATACCCACTGTCGCGCTCCGTCGCAGCCATCGGGTCATCGGCATCATCGTTGCACTCAAGCTCCCCTTCACCAGCGAAGCAAAGATCCTCTGTTCCGATTCTATTCCCAGCAGAAGCAGTGGGAGACGGACGGCCTCAGGGTCGCTCCTCAGCTGGCAGAGACAGAGGATTTACCTGTGGGCGGGTACTGAAGCTCACCCCGATGGTTACGACGAAATTAAGGACAAGCGCCACGAAACCCGCATTCAAGCCGAAGAACGGATCGCGGTGCGAAAACATAAGGAATGAGGCAAGGGCCAGCCCCACAAGCAGCCCCGCGATCACACCCGCGGAGGTCACCCGGCCCCAGAAGAGCCCGAGGACAACCCCGGGGAAGAACTGCGTAACTCCGGCGTAGCCGAGCAGCAGCAGTGCCACCAGGGTCGTCGAGCTATGCAGCGCGAGCCAGAAGCTAGTCAGCGCGAGGACAAGGACCATCACCTTCGCCAGCCGGGCGACGCTATCCTCAGACATCTGCGCGGCGAAGACAGGCCGAAAGACGTTTTTCGCAAAGAGCGTGGAAGCGGTTAGCAGGATGATCGCCGCAGGCACCATGGCCGTCAAAGCGCCTGCCCCGCCAATCACGCCCAGGAACCACGCAGGGAAGGTCTTGCGTGCAAGGACAAGCAACGACATGTCGCCGTTCGGCAGGCCGGGAACGATCAGCACCGCGGCAAAGCCGGTAATCAGGATAAAGACCAGGCTGAGGGTATAGAGCGGCGTCACGATGGCGTTGCGGCGCAGGATATCTCCGTTCCTGGCGGTAAATGCTGCGCCAAACGTGTGTGGCCACATGTAAAAACCGCAGGCGCTGAGGACCACGGTTGAGATAAACCAGCCATGCCCCATCGTCTTTGTCGCTCCTGGCATCACCAGATGCGTGGGATGTGCTGCTGCCAAAGCGTGAAACATCGGCGAAACTCCGCCAAAGTAATGCCACGGAACGAAGATGCCGATGGAGAGCGCGGCAACGATCATCAGCAGATCTTTAAGCACGCTGACCCAGGCGACAGAGCGCATCCCTCCGAAATAGACAAACATCGCCACGACACAGACAGCGATCAGCATCGAGACTGTTCGCGGAATCTGGTCGAAGCTGGCCACCTGCACGATGATGCCCAGCCCGGTGAGCTGAATCTGGAGGTAAGGGATCACAAAGAGCACTCCCACCAGCGAGACCAGCAACGGGAGGAACCGGCTGCCGTAGCGGCGCTCGAAGAAGTCCGACTGCGTTTGCAGGCCGTGACGCTGCCCAAGCTCCCATATATACGGAAGAATGTAAAACGACACCACGTAACCCAGCGTGATGTACGCCATGATGTAGAGCGCCGGCCCTCCACGCGAATAAGCCCACCCGCTCGCTCCCAGAAAAGCGAAGGTCGTGTAGATCTCACCCGCCATCAGGAGCCACATGAAGAGCAGCCCAAAGGAGCGGCCCGCAATCGACCACTCTTCGAGATTCATCTCCCGCCCCTTGCCTGCGCGCAGACCGATCAGAGTGCCTGCAAGGACGATGACGAAGATGATGCTCATGGCGACAACAGCCGGCGTCATGGAGTCGTCGGCCCCTTCTTCCGGCGCGACTGCTCCACACGATGCGCAAGCGCCATACAAACGCTGCTGAGCACAATCCACAGCATCAGCCAGAACAGGTTGAACGGCAGGCCAAAGATCATCGGCGAGACGCGGTCCCACCATGGCACCGTGAAGCACATGCCCAGGAAAGGAATCAGGCCGATGATGACGGCTATCAAAGAAGGTCTTTGCATGGCTGTTCTATCGTGCGACGCACTTCAGGCAAACGTGAGGAGCAATCCTGTCGTAAGGAATGATCGGCGCGGGCTTGAGAAGTGTCTGTACAGTGTGCTCGATCGAATCCTCTTTGACCAAACGGTTTTTAATAAAAACGATGCAATGATGACAATTCTCATCAAGGTGTCATCCTGAGCGAAGCGCGTTAGCGGAAATCGGCCTTGATCTGCTCCACATTCGCAACGGTCCGTGCCGTTGCTCTAGGCCTCAGACTTGCCCTTCGCATCTCTCACCTTGCAGGATGCGATCTCTTCAAGCGCGCGTATAGACCCGCAGATGTCGTCCTCGCCATATCCCATGGCCCTCGCCATCCGCAGCTGTTGCTGCGTAGCCGAGGTGGTATACATGGGAACTCCCAGCTCAGCCGCAATCTCCAGCGCAAGGCCGAGGTCCTTCTCCAGCCAGCGCACCGAAAACGTCGTGGAGAAGTCGCCCTTCAGAACAAAATCCGCCTTTGTGGAGACGTAACCTGAGCGGGCGCCGGTGTTATTAAGAATGTCGATCATCATTCGAGGATCCACTCCACCCTTGGTGCTCAGAACAATCCCCTCATTGAAGGCCTGCATGATATTTCCCAGCACCAGGTTCTGCGTCATCTTGGCATGAAGGCCGCTGCCCTGGGGGCCGCAGTAGTAGAAGGTCTTGCCCATCGCCTCAAACAGCGGCCGCGCCTCCTCGAAATCTGCCTTTTCGCCGCCGATCATGAATGACAGCGTACCCCCCTCTGCTCCTGGCTTCGATCCTGTGCAGGGTGAATCCAGGAATCGAATTCCCTTCTCCGCCAGCGCCTTTCCGATCGCCTTGCTCGCCATCGGCGAGACCGTGCTGCAGTCAGCGATCAGCGATCCACGGGCCGCGCCATGCACAAGCCCCTGCTCCCCCAGGATGACGTCGCGCGACATCGCCGTATCCCCCACGCAAAGAAAGGTCGTCGAGCAGCGGCGGGCCACCTCTTCCGGAGTCTTTACAACCTCGCAGCTGTGCTTCTGCGCAAAGGCCGCAGCCTTCGCGCCATTGTGCGACCACACCGTTACCCGGTTACCGGCCGCGATAAGGTTGCGGGCCATAGGACCGCCCATAATTCCAAGACCTAAGAATCCGATATCTTTCACGCATCTCTCCTTTGATTCGCCGCCGCCGGACTGCCCACACTTCCCCACAGCCCAGCTCATCCGCGCGCTGCTATTGTCGTATTGTCATACCACAATACCAGCTACGCCCGGCGTCTGTCCGGGAGTTGCGGGTTCCATGATGTATCGTGAAGAATGCCAGTTTCGGACATCAATCCGACCGTTTCCGAGAAAGTATGCGCTTGAAAGTTCGGCCAATTCGCAAAAGTTCCATCAGCGACGACATCGTTCAGCAGATCATCACCCTCATCTCCAACGGAGATCTCAAGGCGGGTCAGCGTCTTCCGTCCGAACGCGATCTCTGCGTCAAGTTCGCGGCCAGCCGTTCTTCTCTGCGTGAGGCACTGCGCTGCCTCTCCATCATGGGCGTCCTCACAGCCCGTCCGGGCGAAGGCACCTCTGTCGCAATGGATGGCACCAAGTTCATGGATACCGTGCTGCAGTGGCGGATGAGCACCGAGCAGCACGACATCGAGGACCTGATGGAGGTCCGCATGGCTCTTGAAGGCGTAACCGCTTCCAGTGCAGCCAAAAATGCCGAGGGACAGGATCTCAAAAAGCTCGAGGATCTCGTTGCCAGGATGGAGGAGTCTGTCGGTGACGCCCGCCGCTTTGCTGCACTCGACCTCGAATTTCACCTCTGTCTGGCCAAAGCGTCCAACAACAAGCTCGCCCTCGATCTGGTTGCCGTCATTCGCGGACAGCTGGAGCGCGGCGTCGCCAAGGTCCTGCAGCTTCCGGACGCCATGCCGCTCTCCGTGGAGGAGCACAAACAGATCCTGCAGGCCGTAATGAATCGAGACTCCGAACAGGCGCGCGCAGCCATGCAGCATCATCTGCAGGCAGCGGTGCTACGCCATCGCGCCGCCGTGGAAGCCTCTCTCCGGCAGGAAGTCTAGCATCGCAAGGGCCGCGCGACTGGTCATCGCGAGTTTCTCAGGTACTTCGCTCGCGCCTCGTGCAGCTGTCCTACCGCGGGCTCTTCCAACGGACATGGCGAACCAAGCTGGTTCGCAACCAGGCAGATATGCGCAAAATGTTCGACCGTCTCCATCTTCAGAAACGCATCGAGCAGACTCTCCCCATAGGCCACGGCACCGTGGTTCGCCATCAGGATTGCGGTATGATCCGGGATAAGCGGGGCCATGCTCGCGGCCAGTTCCGCCGTTCCCGTCGTCGCATAAGGAGCCAGCGGCACCGGGCCCAGCGTCATCACCGCCTCTGAGCACAACGGCACATCCAGTGCCTTGCCTGCACAGGCGAAACCCGTCGCTACCGGAGGATGCGCATGCACGACCGAATTTACGTCAGGCCTCAGGTTATAAATGGCAAGATGGATGCCTATCTCGCTTGTGGGCTGCCTTGATCCGGCGATCTTTCGCCCTTCAAGGTCCACCAGAACCATATCGTCCGTCTTCACCAGGTATTTGCTGCAGCCCGTAGGAGTCACCAGGATCGTATCGGAGTCCATCCGTACCGAAAGGTTCCCGGAACTGCCCGGCATAAAGCCAAGCCGATAAAGCCATTTGCTGAACCTCGCAAGGTCGCGCCGTAGTTCGAGTTCTGTCGCGGTTCCAGTTGCAATCAAAGGGCAGCTCCTGTTGCCATCTATTCCATCACATTTTCGCTGCCCTGATCGAACAGCATCGTTGAGAGATGCATCTTATCTAGAAATCGAGGTCTGATGAACACAAATGAAATCCTCAGAGCATGGTCGGGAATCCTTGCCGGCCGTAAACCATCGCTTTCGATTGAGATAACGAAGGAATGCCCCCTTCGCTGTCCCGGTTGTTACGCATTTGATGCAGCTCATCTGGGTGGTGAGACGGATCTGCGTCAACTCTCCGACTTCAAGGGCAGCGAACTTGTCGAAAAGATTCTGGCCATTGTGGACCGCGAGCGGCCGTTGCACGTATCCCTGGTCGGAGGCGACCCCCTGGTTCGCTACAGGGAACTGGAGGAATTGATTCCGCAGCTTGAGTCTCGCGGCGTCCATACGCAGATCGTCACGAGCGCCTTCCGCATCATCCCGTCCTCATGGAAGCAGTACAAGAAGCTCAACATCGTCGTCTCCATCGATGGCCTGCAGCCCGAGCACGACGAGAGGCGTAAACCGGCTACCTACGAGCGCATCCTCAAAAATACCGCGGACGCAAAGATAACCATCCACTCCACCATCACCGGCAATATCGCATCCCGGCCAGGATACCTGGAGGAGTTTCTTCGCTTCTGGAGCGCGCGGCCCCAGATCAACAAAGTCTGGTTTAGCCTCTTTACCCCTCAGATCGGGGCAGAAGGCCCGGAGATCCTGACCCCGGAACAACGCGTCATCGTCGCAAAGGAACTCCTTCGCCTGCGTACCCTCTATCCCATCCTGGACATGGCAGAAGGACTCATTAAGGAGATTCTCTCCCCTCCCACAAGCCCTGCAGAGTGCATCTTCGCCATGACAACTGCGACCATCTCAGCCGATCTTCGCACAAAGATCACGCCATGCCAGTTCGGAGGTGAGCCGGATTGCTCACAATGCGGCTGTATCGCATCCATGGGACTGGCGGCCGTAGGGCACCATCGCGTGCTGGGACCACTCACAGCAGGCCATCTTTTTCACGCCTCCGACAAAATCGGACAGTCCCTGCGCGCAGTACGGCACTCTTTTACGAAGACATCCGAAGAGCCGAGGAATGAGGTCTTCAAAATTCTTTCAAACTAGCATGGTCGAAGTCAGCGAAACGCATCGCGATGCTTCACAGCAGAGGGAGAGGTTCTTTATGGCGCAGTTAACTTATGAGATCGATCCGGCACATTCTTCCGTTCACTTCAGCGTCCGCCACATGATGGTCTCAAACGTTCGTGGCGAATTCTCAAAGATCTCCGGGACCGTAAAGTAAGATCCGGAAAATCCTCAGAACTCCAGCGTCGAGGCCACCATTGACGCTTCCTCCATCAATACTCGCGAACCTCAGCGGGATGCCCATCTGAAGAGCGCCGACTTCCTCGATGTGGAGAAGTTTCCCGTGATGACCTTCCGCAGCAAGCAGATCGAGCCCAGGTCAGATGGAGTCAAAGTCCTGGGAGAACTAACTCTTCATGGAGTCACCCGCGAAATCGCTCTTGAGGTACAGGACCTCACGCCGGAGACAAAGGACCCCTGGGGAAAGCAGCGGATTGGAGCATCGGCGACTGCCCGGCTGAGCCGAAAAGAATTTGGTCTAACCTGGCACCAGGCTCTCGAGACAGGAGGGGCCCTCGTCGGCGATGAGGTAAAGATCACACTTGATGTGGCCGCCGTTCGCTCCTAGGCTTTACCGAATCTCGCAAACTTCCGCCCCAAAATCAATAAGGCCAGCCTAAACGGGCTGGCCTTATTTCTTAATCTTCTGGAGCACCGAGTGGGAATCGAACCCACGAATACTGATTTTGCAGACCAGCGCGTTAGCCACTTCGCCATCGGTGCTCATCACTCCGCCACGAAACCTCCGTGCCGGAGTGCAATCCATAACAGCTTACCTTACTTCGGCTGAGCCGCCGTACGAAGATACGGCTTGACCGTCTTGTATCCCGGGAAGAGCTTATCCGCTTCTTCGTTCGAGACTGCTCCGGTGATGATGATGTCATCGCCCTGCTTCCAGTCCGCCGGGGTTGCCACCTTGTGTTTCGCAGTCAACTGGAGCGAGTCGAGCACGCGGATAATCTCATTGAAGTTGCGGCCGGTCGCCATCGGATAGGACAGCGTCAGCTTGATCCGCTTATCCGGGCCGATCACAAAGACGGTACGGACAGGAGCATTGTCAGCAGGGGTGCGCCCCTCGCAGCTGTCGCCGGCATCCGCCGCCAGCATGTCATACAACTTTGCGATCTTCAGTTCGGGATCGCCGATGATCGGATAGTTTACGTCAGCTCCGCTGACGTCCTTGATATCGACAGCCCACTTGCTGTGGTTCTCGACGGGATCAACACTCAGGCCGATCACCTTGGCTCCGCGAGCTGCAAACTGCTTTTCAAGAGTCGCCACTGCTCCCAGCTCAGTCGTGCAGACTGGCGTAAAGTCCTTCGGATGGGAGAAGAAAACGGCCCAGTTGTCGCCGATCCACTCATGAAAATGAATTGTGCCTTGTGTCGTTTCCGCAGTAAAGTCCGGAGCTACATCGTTAATGCGCAGTGACATGTTCTATCTACCTTCCGGGGCGGTGCCCCACGTTCGATTTTCCCTTCTGGGCCGAAAAAAACCACCCGGCACGATGGCTTGGGTGGGTCTGTGTGCTACTCGAAAAAATTACTTCGATTCAATCATGCACACACCCTCACCGGCCAACAGCAACAGCAGGTCAGGAGCGCGTTTTGCATCATCGTCATGAATCGTCAAATATTTCGTACCGCAGCTGGCACAGCCAGCATCAAGCTGTTTGACTTGAATTGCGGTCTACCCAAACCATAGTCCCGGGAGCACCCCATGTCAACCATGCCCACAGCGCTCAACGCCCACATGGCATTCGAGTACGCACTCCTCGATGTCTTCGCGGAACGGCCGCTCGAAGGCAACCAGCTCGCCATCTTTACCGACGCCCGCGGATTAACCACCCCCGAGATGCAGGCCATCGCCCGTGAGACGAATCTCTCCGAAACCACCTTCCTCTTTCCTCGCGAAGCAGCGATCGAACAGCAGCGCGGCGTTCGCGTGCGCATCTTCACGACCGTAGAAGAGCTTCCCTTCGCCGGACACCCCACACTCGGCACAGCGAGCTGGCTCTACTGGAACCATCCCCGCCTGCAAGGTGCAGAGACCATCTCGCTCGATCTCAATGTCGGCTCCATCCCGGTTCGCTTCTCCCCTCCCGATCCTGCCAAACCAGGCATCTTCGGAACCATGCGGCAGAACGATCCGATCTTTGGTCCTGCGCAAAGTCATGCTGAGCTTGCAGAGATCCTCAACATGCCCCTCGAAGACATCGACACCTCCTCTCCCATCCAGACCGTCACCACGGGCAATCCCTTTTGCATCGTGCCGCTTCGCTCTCTTGACGCGGTACAGAGACTCTTCATTCCACAGAACAACGCCGTGCAGAAGTATCTGCAGCGGCAGCAGGCAAAATTTTTCTACTTCCTTACACGAGCCTCGATTGGCAGCGGCGCCGACTGGCATGCGCGCATGAAGTTCTATAACGGAGAAGATCCAGCGACCGGCTCAGCCGCCGGTCCTGCCATTGCGTGGCTTGTAAAAAACGGACTCGCGCAAAGCGGCCAGACGATCGTCATCGAACAGGGCGTCGAGATGCTGCGTCCCAGCCGTCTTCACGTCTCCGCGAAACTCGCCGGCGAAAACATCACCGAAGTCGAGGTCGGAGGGCGCACCATTCCTGTTGCAATGGGACGCCTTTTCCTGCCGTGATGCACTTAATTTCAACAGGCAGGCTTTGTGAATCTCCAATAAATTCGCGCCTGTTTCACTTTGCGGTGGATGTGCAAGTTCTAATCTTTCCTCTTTTCGCTCTAAATTCGCCGTTGCGCTCGCGCACGTCTCTTCATACTCTTGGCAAGCGTTAACGATTGTTCGCGTACGCAATGTGCGGAACGTCGCTGATGAGTCTTTCGCCTGTATTACTGAAAACCTGAGTTGAGAGGCGCTCGGCTGCCAAGCAGTCGCGGGTCTTCGAACCAAGGCATCGCAGCCTGCAACCCAGCCGCGTGCAATCCGTTTTGACGGCTCTTGCACGCAGGCCAACCGGCAGATCGATCCACCTGGTTCGAACCACACCTCGCGAGGCAACCTGCGTCGCCCGAGCCTCTCTCGCACCCTGCGGCCCGGCCGTCCCATCGCTCGGAGTCGCCACTGTTCCCTCAGGAGCAGACAGGAGAGCTTTGCCTCTTCTCTCTGCTCTCTCCCGGGAGCGGACAGGAGTTGTGCGCCCGAAATGCGCCGGCCGTGCCTGCAGGGGATTGCCTGAACCACCCAGGCATGTGGATCGTAAACCAGACGATCTGCACCGCCTGGCCCACCCGCCGGCAAAGCCGCTACGGCTGCCGCCGGCAGAAGCGAGACTGAATTGCGGCCTAAGAAGACGATCCTCTGCGTAGACGATAACGAACAAGCCCTCTCCGTTCGCACCTTCCTGCTTGAGACCCGTGGCTACCGTGTGATTCCCGCGCTCTCGCCCCAACACGCCCTTGAGGTCGTTCAGCAATCTGTCCCCGGATCGCTCGACCTTCTGCTCAGCGATCTCAATATGCCCCAGATGGACGGCAACGAGCTCGTCCGCCGCGCCAAGCAACTGCAGCCCGCGCTGCCCGCGATGATCGTCTCCAACACCGCCGGCGGATTCGACCGCGCCTGCTGCGCCGACGTATTCCTTCCCAAGGGCGCTAGCTCTCCGGCTGAGATGATCGAGCGCATCCGCGTCCTCGTCGCCCGCAAGCGCGGCCCCAGGCGCTCGCACTTCGCCCCCAGCGTCGCTCTCGACCCCGCTATGGCCTCATAGGTCCGGCCATGGCCTCGTTGGTTCTTCCATGGCCTCGTTGGTTCCTGCGAGGCCTTACATAAAGAAGATTTCGTAGCAGGATTGCCAGGTCGTAGCCAGGCGTAATCTGATTTGCAATCTATCCGCGAATCGTCATTCTGAGGCGAAGCCGAAGAATCCCTGTATTTCGTCTGCGGAGACGACTTACGCTCAAGGAAATGCCATCCTCCTTGACTCCCCAGGAGGATGGCATGTAAGCCGAACGTCGTTGTTTATCTTTCTCCGGTTCCTTTAAACGCCTCTGAAGGGAAGTCCTCTTAACCCGGAGAGGTATGCGTCAGGGAGCCAGCACAATCCGCAGATCACGAAGATTGTTTCCCGTGGGCCCGGTCGTGATCGCGTCTCCAAGTTTTTCCAGCAGAGGATAGCTATTGAAAGACTGCAAGGCATCTTCAACGGAGCTTCCCGCGCGAAGCGCCCGCTCTACAGTCGTTCCATCCACCACACCGCCTGCAGCCGGGCTGTTTCCGTCCACACCGTCGCTGCCTGCGCTCAGAACCACCATCTCTTCTCCGGCAATCCGGCGCGCCGCCTCCAGCAGAAAATGCTGATTTCGTCCGCCATTGCCCGTAGCTCCCTGAGGAATCGTGACCGTCACCTCGCCAGCCGAAAGCAGACAGACACGGCCGCTCAACCGGCGCAGTTCGCGCATTCGGTTGACCAGGTAAGCCGCAGCTTCCTCCGCAGGCCAGTCGTCGCATGTATCGTCGACAACCACCTGCCATCCCAGCTCTGCCGCCCTCTTGCCTGCCGTGCTCTCAAGCGACGTACTGTCCAGCAGCAACACCCATCGCGACCGCGCAAAGATGGCATCGCCGCGCTTGGGCGTCTCCTCCAGCAGGCGCGAGGAGACCTGCGCTGCAACCGCAGCAGGAAGCCGCGCCTGCAGCCCATACTGCTCCACCGCAGCATAAACATCGTTCAGTGTGCTGTTGTCAGGAGTCGTCGGTCCCGATGCCAGCGCGTCCAGCTTTCCCGCCGGAACATCCGAAACGGCAATCGTCAGCTGCTCCGCAGGAGCCGCCGCTGCCGCAAGTCTTCCTCCCTTCACCGCCGAGAGATGCTTGCGAACCGTATTGATCGCCGTAATTGGAGCAGCGCTCTCCACCAGTGCCTTATGGGTCGCCGCAATCAGCTCCAGCGGAGTATCCGGATCCAGAAACTGCTCCACCAGCGACGATCCTCCACCGCTCACCAGGAAGACGACAAAGTCGCGGTCCGAAAGCGACGACAACAACTGCAGGATCGTCTCCGCCGCCTCTACCGAAGCTGCATTGGGGCTGGGGTGCCCTGCCTGAAATGTGATGAATCGCTCTGAAGGCGCCTCCACCGGGTCCGGCGCAACAAGGATGCCTTCAAAGAGCGTTGCTGCAGCTCCACCCGCGGCCAGAAAGGAAGCCGCCATCGGCTCGGCAGCTTTCCCCATCGAGATCACAACGCAGCGGTCGAACCTCGAAAGATCGTAGCGATGGCTGTCAACCTCCATCACCTCGCCCAGAAATTGAACACGTTCCTGCATCGCCCGCTCCACACGAGCGGTTCGGAAGGCATATTGAAAGATGTCGAGGATATCCTCGCGCACAGTCGGCATTCGTCAGTTCACAGTCATCGTTGGAATATTGTTTGCAAATATCAGTGTTGCTTCCGTGCGCGCCTGCACCTCTGCCGCGCTGACTCCCTCTGCAATCTCCGCCAGCAACAGGCCTTCAGGAGTCACCTTGATCCAAGCCAGCTCCGTCACGATGTCATGGACCACATGCAGGCCGGTCAACGGCAGCGTGCAGCGTCGCAGAATCTTCGGTGCGCCATCTTTGGTCTGATGCTCCATCGCCACAATCACACGGCGTGCTCCGGCCACCAGGTCCATCGCTCCTCCCATCCCCTTCACCATCTTTCCGGGAACGGTCCAGTTCGCAAGACTGCCTTCTTCATCCACCTGCATGGCTCCCAGCACGCTCATGTCCATGTGACCGCCGCGGATCATCGCAAACGATTCGTCGCTTCCGAAGTAGGAACATCCGGCAAGCTCCGTCACCGGCTGCTTTCCCGCGTTAATCAGCTCCGGGTCCGCCTCCTCTTCACGCGGAGGCGGGCCTACACCCAGCATGCCGTTCTCGGACTGAAACACCACATCCACTCCCGCGGGGAGATAGGACGCAATCATCGTCGGCAGGCCGATCCCCAGGTTCACGTAGAAGCCATCCCGGACCTCCCGCGCAATCCGCCGCGCGATTCTCTCCTTCGCGCTCATGCCACGCCCCCCGCTGCGTGCTCCCGGATAAAGCGCGACTCGATCGGCTTTTTGTAGGACTCGCCCACCACAACCCGCTTCACGTAGATCCCCGGAGTAACAACGTGGTCCGGGTCAAGTTCTCCCGGCTCGACCAGCTCCTCCACCTCCGCAATCGTCATCGTCGCCGCCGTCGCCATCACCGGATTGAAGTTGCGCGCCGTCTTGCGATATACAAGATTGCCCAGCCGGTCGCCCTTCCACGCCTTGATCAGAGCAATGTCAGCATGCAGCGCGGTCTCCAGCACATAGCGGCGGCCACCGATCTCACGAACCTCTTTGCCTTCCGCAACCACTGTCCCCAGGCCCGTCGGAGTGTAAAAAGCCGGAATCCCTGCACCGCCCGCACGGATACGCTCCGCAAGCGTGCCCTGTGGGACCAGCGTCAGGTCGAGCTCGCCCTTCAGCACCCTCTGTTCCAGCAGACGGTTCTCTCCCACGTAGCTGCCAATGTGCGACGCGATCATTCCGGCCTCGAGCATCAGCCCCATCCCGAAGCCATCGACACCCATATTGTTGCTGATCGTATGCAGTCCCCCGACCCGCCGCCTCACCAGCGCGGCAATCAGATTCTCCGGAATCCCGCACAGCCCAAAGCCGCCCAGCATGATCGTTGACCCGGCCGCGATGTCCTCTACCGCCGCATCCGCCGAGTCAACAACCTTGTTCATGCCCGCCGCCCTTGCAGCTACTTCTGTGTCGTAAAGGTGAAGGTGGTCGTGCTGTGCCGCGTCTGTCCCGGCTTCAATTCGGTCGATGGAAACGAGGGATGATTGGGCGAATCAGGAAAGTGCTGCGTCTCCAGGCACAGTGCCGTGTTCTTCGCATACGGCCATCCGCTCGGGCTCTTGAAGCTTCCATCGAGAAAGTTGCCGGTGTAGAACTGCACGCCCGGCTCCGTCGTCTCCACCGTCATCACGCGGCCCGACTTCAGATCGTGCACCCTCGCCGCCAGCTTCATCTGGCCATTTTCGCCATTCAGAACCCAGTTATGGTCGTAGCCTCCGGCCAGCTTCAGCGGCTCAAAGTTGTCATGGATACGCTTGCCGATCGCCGTCGCCTTGCGGAAGTCCATCGGCGTCCCATCCACCTTCGCCAGCTCGCCCGTAGGGATCAGGCCCTTGTCCGTTGGCGTGAAGTGGTCGGCGTTGATGGCGATCTCTTCGTCCAGAATCGTGCCGCTGCCCACCCCGCCCAGGTTGAAGTACGAGTGGTTCGTCAGGTTCACCACCGTGTCCTTGTCCGTCGACTCGCTATAGTCGATACGCAGCGTATTGCCGTGCACGGTATACGTCACATGCGCGGTCAGCGTGCCCGGAAAGCCCTGGTCGCCGTCCTTCGACACCAGCGTCATCTCCACGCCGCCCGGAACCTCCTTGCCCGTCCACACATGCTGGTCGAAGCCCACCGTGCCGCCATGCAGGGAGTTGATGCCGTTATCATTCTTCGGCACGTCGTAGGTCTTGCCATCCAGCTTGAACTCGCCATGGGCGATGCGGTTTCCATACCGTCCCACAATGGCGCCGAAGTAGGTCTTCTTATCCGCCAGGTAGTCCGGGAACTTGTCATACCCCAGGACCACGTCGCCAACCTTGCCGTTCTTATCCGCCGTGTTGATCGCGACGATGCGGGCGCCATAGGTCATGACCTTGACCTCCAGCGCATCGCTCTTCAACGTGTAGAGATCCACCGCGGTCCCGTCCGGCATCTTTCCGAACCCCGCCTTCGTCACAGCCGCCCCTGCTTCCGCCACCATAGCCATGCTAAGCAGCATAACCGCTAACCCACGTATCGTCACGCTCAGCTCCCTGCTCGTCGCTGCACGCAGCGGCGAAGACTGTTTCTGCAACCCTGCCAATATAACGTAGCCCGGATAAAGCATGTCACCCCGGCTTCCTCATCGTAGGTTGACGGTCACGAATGGAGGACTGCGGTTCAGGGAAGTCATGTTTGCCGACGCAGTAAAGAGCCGCTTCGACGAGCTTTAGAACAGAGATCGTTTGCTCTCGTTATGGCACATCCCCCTCTTCCGGTTCGGTTCGCGGATTCGAGGAGTGTGCTAGATTTATTTGCTCACCGGAAAATTGAATAAAGAAAGAACGCTGGCGATGACTGGAATACCGCAAAGAATTAATGTCAACCGCATCTATCTGGACCTCAAGAACCCCCGTCACGTACCGTACACAAATCAAGCAGAGGCAATTGAGTACCTTTGCCAAAAGGAACAGGTTTACGCATTAGCTAAGAACATCGCTGAGAACGGGCTAAATCAGCTTGAATTGTTCGCTTTAATACCGCTTCCCGGAACAAAAAAGATAACTTCCCACACGTCGTTCACTGTTGCGGAAGGCAATCGGCGAATGTGCGCATTGAAGTTATTAAATGACCCGGATCTGGCGCCTGCGAAATATCGAAAGGATTTTGAGCGACTGGCCGCCGACATCCAGATGCCCAGTGAAATTTGGGGCGTGATCTACGAAAATGAAGCGGCCGTTGATCCATGGCTGGAGACGATCCACAACGGACCGCAAGGGGGCATCGGTCGCAGGCCATGGAACGCAGAACAGCGAACCAGGCATTTCGGCGATCGCAAAAATTTGGCTTCCCAAAAGCTTCTTGACTACGCTCAGGATAACGGCATGATCACCGCTGAAGAGCGGAAGAAGAAGCTTACGACCGTGCAACGTTACATCGGGAATCAGCACATGAAGGAGGTCATCGGAATCGATATGACAGCCTCTGGCGGACTCTCACGTAACAGGCCTGTAGAGGAGTTCAATTCGGTTCTCAATCGGTTTATGCGAGATGTCGTCGGCAAGAAGGTGCATTCCCGCACTAATTTTGACGACATTCGGGACTACTCTCGAGAACTCGCAGTGTCGTCTGGGGTTTCACACAAACGGGTTCCGAGTGCTTCGCTCTCGCTATCAACTGGAAAGAGTCGGAGAAAGAAACCCAAAGAGCCACAGAAACCCAAAGCGATTGCCTACGAACAAGCAGTTGCGTCTGAACTCGCACGTATCGGTAGTTACAAGCTCGAACGGCTTTACTACTCAATATGCGAGCTAGATCTTACGAAGCACACATTGCTTCTTGCGGTAGGCTTGTGGGCTTTTCTGGAGACCCTGACGGCGCGATGCGGCCGGCGTCCGGATCAAGCTTTCCCTGACTACTTAGACAAGAATCGCCTTACAAACCTCGGTTTCGTGAGCCGCGAAGACAAAGGAGCGATAACCGAGGCGCTTAAGCGCGTTTCGGCATATGGCAACACAACCAAGCATCACGACCGAGCCGCCTTCTTTAATAGCGAGCAGCTTGCCAACGATGTAGATACACTTAGAGAAGTCCTCTTGAAGCTGCTCGGCACTGTGTAGCCGTAACACTCAAGCGACGATCACAATTCCCGCGAAGGGCTCAAGAGAAACATATGCTGAGAACTCTTTCTCCACTTAGATATCCCGGCGGAAAATCCTGTCTATATGAGCTGATGTCACAAATACTTCACAAGAACAAGATCGAAAAGCCACACTACATTGAACCCTATGCCGGAGGTTGCGGCCTAGCGCTTGCGTTGCTATTTGAAGCCCAAGTAAGCGAAATACACCTAAACGATCTAGATCCATCGATCTTTTCCTTTTGGTCGAGCGTCCTTGACAATACGGGGGAGCTTGTAAAACTGGTAGAGACAACTCCAGTGACACCTGATGAATGGGAGCGGCAGCAAGAGATCCATCGGAGTTGTAATGCTTCGAATTCCCTCGAGCTTGGGTTTGCTACTTTTTTCCTGAACAGAACCAATCGATCTGGGGTGATCGGCGGGGCTGGCATGATCGGCGGAAAAGGTCAAACTGGTAAATACAAGCTCGACTGCAGATTCAACCGAGAAGACTTGGTTCGTCGAATAAAACGTATCGCCAAATACAAATCACGCATCCACCTTTCAAATAAAGACGCCGTCGACTTTATGTCTCGCTCTAACAAGAAGTTCCCAGAACCAGCTTTTTTCTGCATTGACCCTCCTTACTACAACAAGGGAGCCAGCCTTTACACCAACTTCTACGGGCCCGATGACCATGGAGCCGTCGCAGATGCAGTCCTTGCGTTGGATCGACCTTGGATCGTTACCTACGACAACACAGAAGAGATCGCTAAACTGTATCGAAAACGTCGCCAATACATTTTCGACATCAACTATTCGCTTCAGACAAAGCGGGTGGGGTCAGAACTGCTGATCGCGTCGGCACGACTGAGGCTTCCGGATGAAATTCGGCAACGCCAAGTGAATCCTTTGAATAGGCGCGCGGCTTAGCCAGAGAATCGCGTTGATGGCTTATCTTGGCCGAGCGCAAGCGATATACGAAAAGCTGATGCCGAAAATCCACGGTGACGGATAGATACCCATAGGTCGGCCTCTCGTAAAGTCTGACACCCACTGCCTGCATTACTATGATCCCGTCCCACTTTTTTGCGAAAAGAAGTTTATGAACCTGTGTCACCTCGCCGTCAACGCCTGCCTCACTTCGCTTCTCTCGCTCCCCGCATTTGCCGCCATTGGATAGGAACCCGGGCCACCTCCCCCGTCGCTCTTCCCAACCCGGAAGCCAAGTAGGACGCGGGGCAGACGACCTGCCGCGAGATCGCCCGCATCATTCTGACGGACCTAAACCGAGTACGGCTTCCCATTGACCATGACGTTTTCGCATTTGAGATCGGTCACGCCGGAGGTATTGAGCTTGTCGTTTTGAATGGTGACGTCGAAATCCTTCAAAAGGACGTCACGGATCTCCGTCTGGCCGGGGTTGGGTTTGATGGTGCCGAAGGAGCTGAACGTGCCCTTGATGCCGAGAATCTTCAAATTCCTGACGATGGATTTGGGCGGCTCCATGCCCTGGAGATCGAAGTACTGTGACCACGGCGCCATGTTGATGATGCCGCTCGCGGGGCCTTCGGAGGTGATGTTGCGGAAGGTGATGTCCTCGTAATGCTGAGGAGTGTCGGGGCGCAGCTTGAGCGTTGCGATGCGGACGCGGCCCGTGATCCTGCAGTCTTCCGCGATGACGTCGCGGACGATGGTGGCCTCGCTCCCGCAGGTCAGAACGCCGCCGCCGCGCTTGAAGGTGCAGTTGCGGACGCGGATGCGCTCGACAGGCGGACTGTCCCTGTCCTCGAGGGCGCGCGGGCCTTTGGAACCTTTGCAGGCAATGCAGTCGTCGGTGACCGAGAAGACGCAGCCATCGACCGTGACGTCGCGGGAGCTGTCGATATCAATGCCGTCGGTGCTGGGAGCCTGCCTGTAGTCGTCAGGCACCTGGAAGTGGACGTTACGCACGAGAACGCCGTCGTTGTTGTAGAGATGGCAGTTCCAGAACTGCGAATCCTTGAAAGTAATGCCCTCGATCCGGATGTCCTTGGAGCCTTCGATGAGCGCGAGCCGTGCGCGAGGCAGGCCGGTGTTGGTGAAGCCCTTGTCCCTGGCTCGGCCTGCCCAGAAGGCCTCCCATACCTGCATACCGTCGCCGTCGAGAGTGCCATCGCCGGTCAACTGAAATCCGTCGCAGTGGGCCGCGTTGATGAAGGCGGGGGTGAAGTGGATGAAGTGACCTTCGATCCGGGTGCGCTGCGCGGGGAAGTTCGAGAGGTCGGTGGAACACTTGAGAACCGCGCCTTCCGTCAGGCGAAGGTTTACCTTCGGTTTGAAAAAGAGAGCGCCCGAGACAAAGACGCCCTTCGGGACGACCACCGTGCCTCCGCCCTTCGCGGCAAGCTGATCGATGGCAGCCTGGATAGCCTTGGTATTGACGGTGGAGTCGTCAGCGACCGCGCCGGACTTGGTAATGAGGAGTTCGCGGGTGGGCGCAGCAAAAGATTTTGCGCCGAGCGCCTTCGCTGCGAGAGGCCACAGAGGGGCTGAGGCAATAAGGGAGTTGAAGCGGCGGCGGGAGTAGCGCTTGATAGACATCAGCAGATCCTCAGAAGAAGGACTAGGGTCGACCCATCTTACAGGTCCGACCTCTCAATGATCCCTTTCGTGAGATTGATTGTCGAATACGAATGCAAATCAGGTGGTTTTGCTGCCAGAGATCTCAGCGCCTCCCAGAAATCCCTTCGCGTCCATGAATCGTGGACACTGCCCTAAAAAAGCGCTCTGCCAAAGATTTCTACGATCAACAAAACCGGCACGTCGTCTTCGGGCAAATTCTGACATCCCTGCATTACCATGATCCCGTCCCACTTCTCTGCGAAAGGAAGTTCATGAACCTGCGCCGCCTCGCCGTCACCGCCTGCCTCGCTTCGCTTCTATCCCTCCCCGCCCTTGCCGCCGATCACTGGGTCGGAACCTGGGCCACCGCCCCCGTCGCGCTTCCCAATCCGGAAGCCAAATACGGCGCGGCGGAGACGACCTATCGTGAGATCGTCCACATCTCCGTCGGAGGCGATGCCGCCCGCATCATCCTGACCAACGAGTTTGGCCTGACCTCCCTGACCATCAACGCCGCCTACCTGGCCCCGCGCACCCAGGGCAGCGCGATCGACACAGTCAACTCCCGCCCCGTCACCTTCAACGGCCAGACCTCCATCACCATCCCCGCCGGAGCCCTCGCTGTCAGCGATCCCATTGCCCTTAAGCTGCCGGCCCTCTCCGACGTCGCTGTTAGCTTCGTCGTTCCCGCCCAGCCCATCGCCCAGGTCACTCACCACAGCTTCGCCAACCAGACCAGCTACACCGCCGCCGGAAGCGTTTCCGGCGCCGCGAACCTCGACAGCCCCACCGAGATTATCGACTGGCCCTTCCTTAAAGGCATTGACGTCAGGAGCAGCGATGACAAGGCCGCCTCGATCGTCGCCTTCGGGGATAGCATCACCGATGGAGCGCACAGCACCCGTAACACCAACCAGCGCTGGCCCGACCTGCTGGCCAAGAGGCTGCAAGCCGACAAGAAAACAAAAGACTTAGGAGTCCTCAACGAAGGCATCGGCGGAAACCGCGTCCTCCACGACAACACCGGACCGAGCGCGCTGGCGCGCTTCGACCGCGACGTTCTGGCGCAGGCAGGCGTGAAGTACCTCATCATCCTCGAAAGCATCAACGACATCGGCCACGCCCAGGACCCGGTCAGGCCCTACGACGTCGTCTCGGCCGACGACCTTATCACTGGCCTCAGCCAGATGGCTACCCGCGCCCACACCCACGGCATCAAGGTCTACGGAGCGACGCTAACTCCTTACGTTGGAGCGAAATACTCCTCCCCGGCGGGTGAGTCGATACGTCAGGCCGTCAACAACTGGATCCGGACCACCAACCAGCTCGATGGCTTCATCGACTTCGATAAAGCTACGCAGGACAAGACCAATCCAGCCGTCTTCTCCAGCACGGCGGATAGCGGGGACCATCTGCACCCGGCCGATGCGGGATACAAAGCGATGTCCGACAGCATCGACCTGAAGCTGTTTACGAAATAACACCGTAACCACCAAAACGGAGAACGGCGGTTAGGGCTTCTGCCCCAACCGCCGTTCCTTTTTTCTTCCTGAAACCGGGTTACCGAAGCTCGAAACCGGCGAAGAAGTAGCCGATCTCAAAAGCCGCCGTCTCCTCGGCGTCCGAGCCGTGGATGGCGTTCTCGCCGATGGAGGCCGCAAACTTCTTGCGGATGGTTCCCTCTTCGGCCTGGGCCGGGTTGGTCGCGCCCATCAGCTTGCGCAGGTCGGCGATGGCGTTGTCCTTCTCGAGGACCATCGGGAAGATGGGTCCGCTGGACATGAAATCGGTCAGCTCGCCGAAGAAGGGGCGTTCCTTGTGGACGTAATAGAAACCCTCGGCCTGCGCCTTGGAGATAGAGACCTTCTTGATGGAGACAATCTTGAATCCGGCCTTTTCGATCTCGGCCAGGATGGCGCCGGCGTGCCCTTTCTTGACTGCGTCCGGCTTGATGATGCTGAATGTGCGCTGTGACAACGTAGCTCTCCTTGCGATTTTCCTGTTCTATTCAGTGTAAAGCACCCGTATGAAAGTTCTCTTCCATGGCCTTCGCGGCCAGTCCGGGCGCATCATAGCCCTATGCGGAACTTCGCATGGATCTGGTTTCTCGGCTTCGCTGCATGGCTGGTGGACGGCTTCATCAGCCTCTACTACCGCTCCATGCAGCATGCGCAACTTGCGTTCCTAGTGGCGATGGTCTTTTTGGCGGCTGGGTTCTTCTATCGGCGCCAGCAGAGGTAGGGTGCCCATCCCCAACCGCAGATCCTTCGACTTCGGACCGCAAAAGCCGCGGTCCTTCGCTCAGGATGACACTTTCTGTTAGAAGGGCGGCTACTCCTGAAACGGTACCCTTCTGGATTGTCTAAAAACGAAAAGGCACGGCGTGAAAGCCGTGCCTTTAGCTACTCGAGAGCCACGTTTACGCTTTGCCGAGCACCTTTGCCATGGCATCGCCGATCTCTGCCGGCGACTTGACCACCGTGATACCGGCCTCGGACATCGCCTTCATCTTCTCGGAGGCCGTTCCCTCGCCGCCGGAGATGATGGCTCCGGCGTGGCCCATGCGGCGTCCTGGAGGTGCCGTCTGGCCGGCGATGAAGCCGACGACCGGCTTCTTCACGTTCTCCTTGATGTACTTCGCGGCAGCCTCTTCCGCGGTTCCGCCGATCTCGCCGATCATAATGATCGCCTCGGTCTCCGGATCCTCGTTGAGCAGCTTGAGCGCGTCGATGTGGGTCGTCCCGATGATCGGGTCGCCACCGATGCCGATCGCGGTCGACTGCCCGATTCCGCGCTGCGTCAGTTGGTACACCGCCTCGTAAGTCAGCGTGCCCGACTTCGAGACGATGCCGACGCTGCCTTCCTTGTGGATACGACCCGGCATGATGCCGACCTTGGCCTTGCCCGGTGAGATGACGCCGGGGCAGTTGGGGCCGATCAGGCGCGACTTCGACTGCTTCACTACTTCCCAGGTCTTCACCATGTCCAACACGGGGATGCCTTCAGTGATGCAAATCACCAGCGGAAGTTCTGCCGCCGTCGCTTCCAGAATTCCGTCCGCCGCAAAGGGAGGAGGCACAAAGATCACAGTTGCGTTGGCTCCGGTTTCCTTGACCGCCTCTTCGACGGTATTGAAGACAGGCCAACCCTCGTGCGTCGTGCCGCCCTTACCCGGCGTTACTCCACCCACAACCTTGGTTCCGTACTCGGCGCATGCCTTCGCGTGGAAGGTGCCCTCGCGCCCGGTAATTCCCTGCACAATCAGCCGCGTGTTTTTATCGACTAATACCGCCATTACTTACCACCTTTCGCGGCTGCGACAGCCAGATCAGCAGCTTCCTTCATGGTTGCCCCTACACTGAACTTCAATCCCGATTCCTGCAGGATCTTCCGTCCCTCTTCAACGTTGGTTCCTTCGAGCCGCAGGATGATCGGTAGCTTCACATTCAGCTTCTTTGCTGCCGCGACCACTGCGGTTGCGAGAACATCGACGCGCAGGATTCCACCGAAGATATTAATGAAGATCGCCTTCACGTTCGGGTCGCTCAGCAGGATGCCGAAGGCGTTCTCGATCTGCTCCTGGTTGGCTCCGCCGCCTACGTCGAGGAAGTTGGCTGCCTTGCCGCCGGCGTACTCGATGATGTCCATCGTCGCCATGGCCAGTCCGGCACCGTTGACCATGCAGGCGATAGAGCCGTCGAGCTTGATGTAGTTGAGGGCGAACTTGGACGCCTCGACCTCGAGCGAATCTTCTTCGGAGAGGTCGCGCAACTCCTTGAGGTCCTTGTGGCGGAACATTGCGTTGTCGTCGAAGTTGATCTTGCAATCGAGCGCCAGCAGCTTGTCGTCCTTAGTCGTGATGAAGGGGTTGATCTCCATCAGGGTCGAGTCGGTCTCGACGAAGGCTTTGTACAGGCCGAGCATGAACGCGGTCGCCTGGTTGATCTGGGTCGGCTTCAGCCCCAGCTTGAACGCCAGCCGGCGCGCCTGGTAGGGCTGCAGGCCGATGGCCGGGTTGATGTACTCCTTATAGATCTTCTCGGGAGTGGCATGAGCGACCTCCTCGATCTCCATGCCTCCGGCCTGCGACGCCATAAAGACGAGACGGGCTGCGGCACGGTCGAGCACGATGCCGAGGTAGAGCTCCCGGTCGATCGCCGATCCCTCTTCGATCAGGAGCCGCTGGACCTTCTGTCCCTGGGGTCCGGTCTGATGGGTGACCAACTGCATCCCCAGGATAGTCTTTGCCGCCTTCGATGCGTCGTCGAGCGACTTGACGACCTTGACGCCGCCGCCCTTGCCGCGGCCTCCGGCGTGGATCTGCGCCTTGACCACAACCACCGCATTTCCCTTGTCGAAAAGGTCTTTGGCGGCTCTGTCTGCCTCTTCCAGGGTCTGAACCATCTCGCCGCCCGGAACCGGCACACCATACTTCCGCAGAATCTCTTTTGCCTGATACTCGTGAATTTTCATAGATAATCTTCGCCCGCGCGAGAAGTGTAGCGAACCCAAACAAGCTGTCGCAATGCGAAACGCGAACAACGGTGCGGTTATCGCAATTCGATAGGTCAATTTTCATAGAATGGAGCGGCTTTTGACCGCTTCGGCCCCGAGACGGCGAAGAAACATGCTTCACGGTTGTTTCTTAAGACGAAGAATATGTCGATACAGCCTAAGGGCATCGCGACTGTTAGGCTTAAGGAAAGCGATGCCCCTTCCATTTCCTCTCAAGCACGTGATTGAGAGCCGTGCCACGCTGTCGCGTGAGCAGGCCCGTGAGCTGATGCAGCAGATTGTCGCCGGCGGGTTGAGCGATGTTGAGATCGCCGGCCTTGTTGGAGCGCTGGCAGCCCGAGGGGAGACGCCCGCTGAGGTTGCCGGTTTTGTGGACGTGATGCGGAGCGAGGTCACGCGTGTCCCACTTTCGCCAGAGGAGCAGGCCATTCTGGTGGATACCTGCGGGACCGGGGGCGATGCCAGCCGCACCTTTAATATCTCCACCGCGGCGGCGCTGGTTGCGGCTGCGGCCGGGGCATCGATCGCCAAGCATGGCAATCGCGCGATTACATCCCAGTGCGGCTCGGCCGATGTGCTGGAGGCGCTGGGAGTCCCGGTCGATCTCTCTCCCGAGGCGGCCTCTTCAGCGCTGCGCCGCTACCACTTTGCCTTTCTGCATGCGCCTTCGCTGCATCCGGCGATGAAGGCGGTGATGCCGGTCCGCCGCGCCATCAAGGTGCGGACCGTCTTTAATCTGCTGGGTCCGCTGACCAATCCGGCGGGAGCGTCGGCCCAGGTGATGGGAGTGTATGCGCAGCATGCCGTTGCCCTGGTGGCCGAGACCATGGCGCTGCTGGGAACGCGGCACGCCTTTGTGGTCCATGGAACGGCGGAAGATCCCGACGGAACCGTGCGGGGGCTGGATGAGATCTCCATCTCCGGGCCGACAGATCTGGCCGAGGTACGGAACGGGGTGGTAACTCTCTCGACGATCACGCCGGAAGAGTTGGGCCTGGAGCGTGCCCCGATGAGTGCGCTTGCCGGAGGCGATGCAAAGGAGAATGCCGCGATCCTGATGGCGATCTTCTCAGGAGAACGCGGCCCGCGGCGCGATATTGTGTTGCTGAACGCGGCGGCCGTGCTGGTGGCTGCCGATCTTTCGCCGGATCTTCCGACGGGAATCGCGCTGGCGGAGCAGACGATCGATTCGGGCGCGGTGACGAAACTGCTCGACCAGCTTCGCAGCGGCACATAAAATCAGCAGCAATTGTTTCCACGCTGCATGCTGGAGGTTGAACCCTATGTCCTCAATGCCCCCGCCGCCCGTTCTCGATGCGTCGATGGTGACGACCGCGCTGGAACTGCCCGGCTATCGCGTCGTGCGGAATCTCGGTGTCGTTCGCGGCATCGTGGTTCGCTCGCGGTCGATCTTCGGAACGATCGGTGCAGGCCTGCAGACCATTGTGGGAGGAAACATCACGTTGCTCTCGCAGCTTTGCGAAAAGACCCGGCAGGACGCCTTCGTGATGATGATGCAGCATGCGTCGGAGCGCGGCGCGAATGCCATCATCTGCGCACGGTATGACGCCAATGAGCTGATGCAGGGCGTGACCGAGGTGCTGGCCTACGGGACCGCCGTCATCGTCGAGCGGGGCTAGTTTGTATCGCTGAATGGGTGATGCAATTTCTTGGCATCCTGAAGATGTGAATGAGCGGCAGTGTCATTCGACGGCAAATCGAATTTATCGATATAGTCTCGCAACGCCAGAGGAAACGGCCTCAATATCCACAACGCAGCCGCTGACGCTTGGTTAACATGAGGGCAATGACCACCGTTGCTCCCGGCCGGATCGAGATGATCACCGGCCCCATGTTTTCCGGAAAATCGGAAGAGCTGATCCGGCGCCTGAAGCGGGCTCGCATCGCCCGCCAGCGTGTCGCCTGCTACAAACCCGATATCGATCTTCGCTACCATCGCACGGCGATCGCAAGCCACAGCCAGCAGACGCATGATGCGTCGACAGTGGCGACGGTGGAGGTCCTGCGGGCTTCTCTCTTTCCCCGGTTGGAGGAGGTTGAGGTCGTCGGGATCGATGAAGTGCAGTTCTTCTCAGAAGAGATCATCGAGCTTGCTCTGGAGCTGGTCCATCTGGGCAAGCGGGTGGTGATGGCGGGGCTGGACACGACGTTTGCAGGGGAGCCGTTTGGCCCTGTGCCGAACCTGATGGCAATTGCGGATGAGGTCACCAAGCTCTCAGCGGTGTGCATGGTCTGTGGCGCGCCGGCGATCCATACGCAGCGGCTGGGGCAGAGCCAGGAGCTGGTCGTAGTGGGGGCTGCAGGACTCTATGAGGCTCGCTGCCGCACGCACTTTGAGCCCTGGGTGGACAGCGCCCGGTCTGAACAGCTTGAGCTGCCTTCCGTTCCGGAAAACATCGACTAATGAGGCTGCGTTATCCTTTGGGCTACGTGTCTTTCAGCATCTAAGATCAGCAGGAGAAAAAATATGCGCTTTACAGCCGCAGCCCTCGCAGTCAGCCTCCTAGCCCTACCAGCCATGGCGAAACCGAAGGGCGCCGTAACCGTCTCCCTGAAGACCAGCACGGGTCAGGATGCGGGTACAGCCACCTTTGTTCCTTCGAAGAACAACAAGCTCACCATCCGGCTCAAACTGAGGAACCTTCCTCCGGGAGAGCATGCGGTTCATATTCATGAGCATGCGGTCTGCGACGCTCCCGACTTCAAGACCGCGGGCGGCCATTTCAACCCGGCCGCGAAGAAGCATGGCATCGAGAATCCGATGGGCCATCACAACGGGGATCTTCCGCAAAACGTAACTGTCGCGGCGAACGGGACGGGATCTGCCACATTCCACGTCGATTACCTGTCGCTGGATCCAGCGGCCTCCGATTCGCTGTTCGCCAATGGCGGAACCTCAATTATGGTTCATGAGAAGGCCGACGACATGAAAACCGACCCCACGGGAAACGCGGGCAACCGCATCGCCTGCGGCGTGATCTCGGCCCCGAAATAGGCTGAGCGCCTCCTAAAAAAGCAATCGAAGATCAGGACTGAACCATCCGGAACGCCCCTGCGTATAGCTGCGCATGGGCGTTCTTTCCATTGCGCTTCCTGTCGCCGGTCGGCCCTCTTCCGGTCAGACCAGGCGTGCCCCAGGGAACCATGCGGGAGACGCCTTCAAGTCCGCGACTCCGGGCACTTTGCGCGGTACACTCATACAACCGATCAAGCCCATTGAATCCATGCTAGAGCGCACACCGGAACAGGATGCCGTACAGGAAGCTGCAGCCAGACTGGTCCGGCAGTGTATCGCCGGCGACGGTCAGGCGTGGCAGCAGCTTGTGCTGTCGCATCACCGGCGCATCTACGCGATCTGCTACCGATTTACCGGCTCGGCTACCGATGCCGAAGACCTGACGCAGGATGTCTTTCTCAAGCTCTACAAAAATCTGGCCAGCTTCGATCTGCAGAAGGGCAGCTTTCAGACCTGGATCACGACGCTGACGCGCAATCTCCTGGTCGATCACTTCCGGCGTTCCCGCATGGAGCGAGCCTCGGACTCGCTGGACGCGACGTTCGATGGCGAAGAGGACGGCCCCACGATGGCCGACCGGCTGGCGGACACCCGGGAATCCCAGGAGCAGCACATGGCCAGCCTGGAGTTGAAGGTTCGCATCCAGGAGGCACTCCAGCAACTCTCTCCGGAGCTGAGGGAAGCTGTTATTCTTCGTGACCTTGAGGACATGGATTACAAGGAGATCGCGCAGGTGCTCCGCATCCCCGAGGGAACGGTGAAAAGCCGCATCAGTCGCGGTCGCGGGGAACTTGCAAGGCTGTTACAACGTATAGAAAAACAACAGATGATGTAAGGATAGAAAGCGAGGTGGTTTAAGGTGGCAGAGATGAATCAGTTCGGCAATGCACAACCCTCCCGGTCCCCGGACCCGGCTCACTGTGCACAGTGCGAGGCGATGCTGGCCGATGCTTTGGACAGGAACCTGAGCCCGGAAGACCAGGCCACCTTCGACCGCCATCTGGCGGTCTGCCCCGAATGCTCGCGGATGTTTATCGATGCCAGGCTGGGAGCGGACCTGCTCCGGAAGCTGCATAAGGCACGTCCTGAGCCCTCAGCCGCTCTTCTGGCACGGATTCTGGCCTCAACCGGGCCGGGACCGGCCACAGAAGATGCGAAGGCGATCTCCGTTGTACCGCAGCCCCGCCAGTTGGGACTGGCGGCGCCTGCGTTTGCCCCGGAGACCGTGCCAGCCTACAGCGCCGTCCCATATATCCCGGCCAGGGTGCTTCCCTTTCGCAAGAGGGTTACGAACTCGTTCCGGTTTGCGGCGGTTCGCCACAACCTGATGCAGCCCCGGCTGGCCATGACGGCGGCGATGGCGTTCTTCTCAATCGCCCTGACGCTCAATCTTACGGGAGTACGCATTACCCAGCTGCGAGCCAGCGACTTTACGCCTTCGAGCATCCGGCGGACGTTCTATGACACCAATGCGCGGGTGGTCCGGTCCATTGATAACCTGCGTGTGGTCTATGAGCTGGAGTCGCGGGTCCGCGACCTTCAGCGCGATAACGACTCCAGATCTCCGGTTCCGGAGTCGTCGGCCCCTATACAGAGCACCCCCTCGGATTCGCAAAAAGATCACCAAAGACGCGACGAGGAGAACCAGCAGAAGCAGTCGAATCCGCGGCCGCGTTCCGGCAGCAGCCGCAGCCTTGGCCTCAATCGCTCGCACGCGTTTACGGCCTTCATGAGAGAGCCTGGCCCTTCCCCCGCGCCAGGCCGTGAGTCTCAGACAGTTTTTCTATCTTCACTCCCATGGTTTTTCACCGGAATTGAGCAAGGGGGACAGGCATGAACTGCGCCAACCATCCAGAGCGTGAACGAATCGCTTTTTGCCAGAACTGCGGCAAGCCACTCTGCCAGGAGTGTGCCCGCGTCGTAGGATCGGCGGTCTTCTGCGAACCCTGCCTTGAAGCAAGAATCTCGGGCTCGTCCACAAATCCGTACGCAGGGGCTGTTCCCCCAGTGCCTCCCGCTTCCGCTGTGCCTCCGCCTGTGAGCAACGGGGAGCCCAATCCCGGACTGGCGGCGCTTCTCGGATTTATTCCGGGCGTGGGCGCCATGTACAACGGCCAGTACTCCAAGGGAATCGTCCACCTGATTGTCTTCGCCGTACTGGTCAGCCTGGCCGATGAACATGGGATCTTCGGGTTGTTCGTTACCGGCTGGATCTTCTACCAGGTCTTTGAGGCGTACCAGACTGCCAAGGCCCGGCGTGATGAGACTCCGCTTCCCAATCCCTTCGGGCTGAACGACCTGGGCGACAGGCTTGGCTTTGGAAGAAACTGGACCGCCGCACCACCGGCAGGCGCGCCCGTAGTGCCCCCGGTCTATCCCGCTCCAGAGGCTGCCGCTCAGAGCACCGCCTATCAGCCTCCAGTTGCAGGGCCGCCTCCCGCAGGGACAGGATGGGGAAACCCGGCCGAAAACTTTGTCGGATCTCCATACAATCCCCCTTACATCCCGACGCCTTATCCTCCATCCGTTCCCGGTTTTGACGCGAGTGGGTCCTATCCCCGCAATCGTTTTCCGACAGGCGCGATCTGGCTGATCGGACTGGGAGCGATCTTCCTGTTCGGCAACATGGGAATCTTTCACGGCTTCCCCGTTCATCGACTGTTCCCGTTCTTCCTGATTGGTCTGGGTGTATGGCTCTTTGTCCACAGGATGACGGCAACGGGCGCCACGCTGGCCGATGACGGCACCGCGTTTTACAGAATCCGGCTGCTGGCTGCGCTTCGCGGCTCCATATGGGTTGTGCTGGTGGGCATCATGTTCCTGCTCTCCTCGTTCCATATTCTTTCGTGGGGAAGCAGCTGGCCGCTCTTCATCATTGTTGCCGGAGTCATGATCCTGGCGGAGAAGACGATCTACAATCCGGCGGACGCTCCGCCAGCCTATCCTGTTCCTCCCGTGCCGCCAGCCTACCCGGCTCCTCCGGCGCCGTCTCAATCGGGACCAGACGCTGCTTCGTTCTCTGATCAGGACCAGTCCAGCCAGGAAGGGCGTTGAACAGCCATGGCAAACCAGGTTCCGCCCTATCCTCCACCTCCGGGCCAGTATCCGCCGCCGCAGGGCGACTGGCGTTATCAACGCCGCGTAATGCGGCAGCAGGCCAGAATGCAGCGCGAGTACCTGCGCGCGCAGCAGGAAGCCTATCGTGTGCAGGCGCGGAGCATGCGCCGGACTTCCATCGTCGGCCCTCTGCTGATCATCGCTACCGGTGTCGTCTTCTTCATGATCCAGACGGACCGTCTTTCGGCTCCAACCTTCTGGAACTGGTACGGCCACTGGTGGCCTGTCCTGCTGATCGCAGTAGGTGTAATTATGCTGCTGGAGTGGGGCTGGGATCAGTACTTTCACTCCGACGAGCCGCAATTCCGGCGGCGCTACCTCGGCGGCGGAGTCTTCACGCTGCTGCTTTTGATCGGATTTCTTGGTTTCGCCTTCAGCGGCTTCCACAGCGGCGCTTTTAGCCGGACCTTCCATCTGAATCCGGACAACATGGATGAGTTCTGGGGAGACAAGCACGAGAGCGATCAGACTCTCTCGCAGAACTTCACCGCGGGAAGCAGCCTGATCATCAATAATCCGCGCGGCGATGTGATTGTCGCTGGCAGCAGCGACGATCAGCAGATTCACATCCAGGTCCACAAGCAGGTTTACACGAGGTCGGATTCCGAGGCTGAGAGACGGGCTCAACGGCTTTCTCCCAGGCTGGATACCGATGGTTCCATGTTGAAGGTCTCATTGCCTCCGGTCGAAGGGGGACGCGCAGACCTGAGCATCACGGTACCGCCCTCGGCTCCGGTAACCGTAATCGCAAACCGGGGAGACGTTCACGTCGCTTCCATCAAGGCAGCAGTCGAGGTGACGGCAAACCACGGAGATGTGTCATTGACGGCAATCTCCGGCCCGATCAACACGCACATTAATAACGGCGATTCGTCCTTTTCGGTCCACAGCGCCACCGGCCCGGTTATGGTTGAGGGCCGCGCCCACGACCTGACGTTCTCTGACGTCTCCGGCCCGGCGACCCTCCAAGGGGAGTTCTTCGGGACCACACATCTGGAACGCATTGCCGGGGAGGTGCGGTTCCACACAAGCCGCACAGATATGCGGATGGGCAGGCTGGACGGCGAGACGGAGGTCAGCTCGTCGAGCATCTCGGCCGACCGCGTGGCGGGACCGTTTACCCTGGCCACGGGCAACAAGGATGTCAGCCTGGAACGCATCTCCGGAGACATCTCCGTCACCAACCGCAACGGCGAGGTGAACCTGACCGCAGCGCAGCCGCTCGGGAATATCACGATCGAGAACCGCAATGGACAGGTGGAGCTGACGTTGCCGGAGAAGGCCAACTTCTCGATCCAGGCGGATACGACCAATGGCGACCTTGAAAATGATTTTGGACTGCAGCAGCAGGGCAGCGATGATAGCAATCACAAGAGCTATAACGGCACGGTGGGCAAAGGAGGTCCGCTGATCCGCATCTCGACCAGCCAGCAGGATATTGCGATTAAGAAGGCATCGATCGCTCCGATACCGCCAGCTCCTCCGGAGCCTCCTGCCCCTATCTCGCTGCACGACAGCAACGGCTCGTCGGTGGAGATTGGGCGGGGCGGAATCAACATTCGCAGCGCAGATGGATCGATCGTGATCGCAGACAAGAATGGGCTGCATATCACGACGAAGTCCGACGGCTCCAGCGTGTACGAGAACAAGAGAACGCGCCTGGTGACCGGACCGGATCAATCCGTGACCTACGAAGGACCAGACGGCACCCGCTATACATCGGCAGCGGACGGATCGAAAACGTATCGCGGCAGAGATGGTGCGCAGATCAAGATCGGCGCAGATGGCTCACGGACCGGAACCGGACCGGATGGCCGGAATCTCTCTGATTCGGAGATCAACAGACGTCTGCGCCAGGCAGAACGTGACGTGGCCAGGACCGCCGCAGAACGCGATGCTGCCGCGCAGAAGCGATAACCCAGATCTGACTATTCTCCGGCAGTATGTGGAAGTGACGACTGCTCTACGATGCGACTCTCTGAAGATTCACGGAAGCTGAAGCGGCGGATTCTGAAAGACGGCCTGCGCAAGAATGAGCTGCGGGATGAAGCTTTCCTCCGGGTCATTCGCTCCGTTCCGAAAGGCAAGGTCTCCACCTACGGCAGGATCGCGGCGGCGGCGGGCTACCCAATGTATCACCGTGCCGTCGCGCGCCTGTTGCGGACAACGGGACCGCTCCATGGAGTCCCGTGGCAGCGCATCGTGGGCGCCGGAGGAGAGATCAAGCTGCGAGGCGAGGCAGCCGCAGAACAGAGACTCCGCCTGACCATGGAAGGGGTTAAATTTCGCGGCAGACGGGTCAACATGGACCTGTATGAACACGAGCTCCGAAGCTGGGAGACGCTGTAGTTATTTTGCCTGCCGGTCTTCTCTTTTCCCCGAGCCAGTCCACCTCATCGCCTGGCAGAAGCACAATCCTGTCCCAACGAATCGAGCGTGTGAGGAAGCCGACCTCAGCGTAATCTCCCGTTGCCAACTGGCGCTTGAGTAAAGAGTGTGGGGACGATTCGGATATATAACCCCACGGAAAGTGTCATCCTGAGCGAAGCTTCTTGCGGCTTTATCGCAAGAAACGCAGTCGAAGGATCTGCGGTCTGCAGAGCCTCAGCCATCCTCGAACCGCAGATCCTTCGACTGCGCGCTTACGCGCTCCGCTCAGGATGACACCTTTCGGCCGCGTTGAAGGTCACCAGGGTAGATCAACTCTGTGTGTAAAGTGCTCCCCTTCGATGAGTGGCGGCAAAAAAGAGTGTGATCCCTGGATCGCCATTGAGCGCATCGACCATCTCCTGTAAAAATGCTGCGGACACCAGTGTTATGTTTCATACGGTTTTCACTATAGCCATGATTCACTCGAAGACCCTGGTTTTCCCGAGGAGAGTTTCATGAAGTCATCTCTTGCTTTCTCTGCCCTGACTCTGCTGGTCTGCGGATTCGTGCCGTCCGCTGTAGCACAGGAAGTCAGACCGGATCACGATCTGTCGCGGCCACAGAGCTATGTGCTCCATCGGGCTTCGAGCACCTCCCCGACAGGCGCCAACAATGACTACCGCGTGCTGCCTGCGGGTGGAACTCTGACGATGCTCGATATCGACGGTTCGGCGCAGATCTCGCATATCTGGATGACCATCAGCGACCGCGAGAAATATCACCTGAAACGCATTGTGCTGCGCATCTACTGGGACAATGAGACCGCGCCGAGCGTCGAGACGCCGGTGGGTGACTTCTTCGGCCTGAACCTCGGCGACTATCACAACTGGGAGTCGGCGATGCTGTCGGTCGGCAATGATCGCGGCATGAACAGCTTCTTCCCCATGCCTTTCCGCAGGCATGCGCGCATTACGCTGACCAATGAGGGCAAGCTGCCCGCAACCAGCGTCTACTACAACATCGATTACCGTACCGGCCCGAAGGTGGCAGATAAAGATTCGCTGTACTTCCACGCGCAGTATCACCAGGCTGTGCCCAACAAGGGCTGGACGACAGACTTCTACGCTAACAACGATCCTGCGATTAATAACAAGACAAATAAAGATGGCAAAGACAACTATGTCTTTCTCGAAGCCAATGGGCGCGGCCACTATGTTGGCATGACGCTGGGCGTGCTGCAGAATCAGGACGGCTGGTGGGGCGAGGGCGACGACATGCTCTTTATCGACGACCCGAATACCCCGGCCATCGTGGGCACCGGCAGCGAAGACTACATCCTGGGCGCTTGGGACTTCGGTGGGTCTCGCTTTTCGTATAGCAGCTACGGGGCGCCAATCAAGGGCGATGAGCTCGCAGGAAGCCGCTCGGTCGTCTATCGCTTTCACCTGGATTCCCCGGTGACGTTTACAAAGTATTTCAAAGGAACGATCGAGCACGGCCATGCCAATCATCGATCGGACAACTATTACTCGGAGAGCTACTGGTACCAGACTGAGCCGCATACGCCGTTCGCCCCACTCCCTCCGGTCGAGACGCGTTTGCCGGCTCTGATGCCCACGGGAGGCCCGGGCAATGGACCGCAGCCGAACATAGCTCCTCCGCCACAGCCGCTGCCTGCACCTAATCCAGGAGCGACTCCATCTGTAGCAGCGCCTGCGGGCAGTACGACGAGGACGCAGGATTCGACCACGACACCTGCAACGCCGCAACAGCAGACTACTCCGCAACAACCGAAGCCTGAGCCGCGGTAGGTATCGGAGTTCAGGCCCGAGTGGGCAGGTAGACCTTGTTATTCAAATGGGGTGTGTCAAAGCTGCCCAAGGCATAGGGCGAATTGAAGTTAGAAGGTAAATGCAAAAGCCCCATCCGAAGATGGGGCTTTTCAAGATTATGCCGGCGATCACCTAATCTCCCACACACTTACGCGTGCAGTACCATCGGCCCAACGAGGCTTAACTTCCGTGTTCGGGATGGGAACGGGTGTGACCCTCGCGGTAAACTCACCGGCAAATTGTCGAACTCGCTCGCGCGATCGTTCACAACTGAATAGATTGAGCAGACATTTACCAAAACGTATTAGTTATATATCTCGTATAACTACAAAGCTTGTGTTGAGAATCTCTAGCGCGAATGGTACTCACTGCGCAGAGTAAATTCTATGGACAAGCCGAACGGGCGATTAGTACTGGTAAGCTACACACATTACTGCGCTTCAACCTCCAGCCTATCAACCAGGTGGTCTTCCTGGGCCCTTCATTTCCCTTACGGGTTGGGAGATCTCATCTTAGAGCGTGCTTCCCGCTTATATGCATTCAGCGGTTATCACAACCGAACTTCGCTACCCAGCCGTGCCTTTGGCAAGACAACTGGAACACAAGAGGTTCGTCCATCCCGGTCCTCTCGTACTAAGGACAGCCCTCTTCAAATCTCCTACGCCCACAGCAGATAGAGACCGAACTGTCTCGCGACGTTCTGAACCCAGCTCACGTACCGCTTTAATAGGCGAACAGCCTAACCCTTGGAACCTTCTACAGCTCCAGGATGCGATGAGCCGACATCGAGGTGCCAAACCATTGCGTCGATATGAACTCTTGGCAATGATCAGCCTGTTATCCCCGGCGTACCTTTTATCCGTTGAGCGATGGCCCTTCCATACAGAACCACCGGATCACTAAGGCCTGCTTTCGCATCTGCTCGACTTGTAGGTCTCGCAGTTAACCACACTTATGCCTTTGCACTCGACGGTCGATTTCCAAACGACCTGAGTGTAGCTTCGCGCGCCTCCGTTACAATTTAGGAGGCGACCGCCCCAGTCAAACTACCCGTCTTACAATGTCCCTCTCCCGGATCACGGGAGGAGGTTAGGATCACAACAATCGCAGGGTGGTATCTCACCGTTGGCTCCACCGAACCCGAAAGTCCGGTCTCAAAGCCTCCCACCTATCCTGCGCAGCAATTGCCGTAACCCACTGTAAAAGTATAGTAAAGGTGCACGGGGTCTTTTCGTCTAGCTGCGGGTAACCGGCATCTTCACCGGTACTACAAGTTCGCCGAGCAACTCGTTAAGACAGTCGAACGATCGTTACTCCATTCGTGCAGGTCGGAACTTACCCGACAAGGAATTTCGCTACCTTAGGACCGTTATAGTTACGGCCGCCGTTCACCGGGGCTTCAGTTCGAAGCTTCGAGCTTGCGCCCTAACCTCTCCCTTTAACCTTCCGGCACCGGGCAGGAGTCAGCCCCTATACGTCGTTTTAGACTTTGCAGAGACCTGTGTTTTTGTTAAACAGTCGCCGTTCGCATTTCGCTGCGGCCACGAAGGGCTATTCACCCCCGTGGCGACCCTTCTCCCGAAGTTACGGGTCTAATTTGCCGAGTTCCTTAACAAGCTTTCACTCGAGCGCCTTTGGATATTCTCCTCGTCTACCTGTGTCGGTTTGTGGTACGGTTCCCAATCTCTCTCCTTAGAGGTTTTTCTTGGCAGCGTGAACTCAGCAGCTTTCAGCCATTCGGCTTACTGCTTTGCGCCTCACTGTTAAGCTTCTCCGGATTTGCCTAGAGAAACCAGCTTACGCGCATCGAACCCCATAGCCATAGGAGGTCCTGCTTATCCTTCTGCGTCACCCCATCGTAATAACGAAAAACTGGGAGGTCCGGAATATTAACCGGATGTCCATCGCCTACGCCTCTCGGCCTCGGCTTAGGGACCGCCTAACCCTGAGCGGATTAACCTTCCTCAGGAAACCTTAGACTTTCGGCGGGGAGGGTTCTCACCTCCCTTATCGCTACTTATGCCGGCAGGGTCTCTTCTCAACGCTCCATCAGTCTTCTCAGTCTGACTTCATCGCTGTGAGAATGCTCTCCTACCACGCACATCAAAGATGTGCATCCGCTGCTTCGGTATACAGTTTTAGCCCCGTTGTATTGTCGGCACCGGACCGCTTGACCAGTGAGCTATTACGCTTTCTTTAAAGGATGGCTGCTTCTAAGCCAACCTCCTGGCTGTCTGAGCGTTCCGACTTCCTTTCCCACTTAACTGTAATTTGGGGACCTTAGCAGGCGGTCTGGACTGTTTTCCTCTCGACTGTGAAGCTTAGCCCCCACAGTCTGACTCCCGGGCTGGTTGTAATTGGCATTCGAAGTTTGGCTGGATTCAGTAAGCCGGAAAGCCCCCTAGTCCAATCATGTCTCTACCACCAATCCAAATCACCCGAGGCTAGCCCTAAAGCTATTTCGGAGAGAACGAGCTATCACGGAATTTGATTAGCCTTTCACCCCTACCCTCAGCTCATCCGAGCTTTTTTCAACAAACACCGGTTCGGTCCTCCAGTAGGTGTTACCCCACCTTCAACCTGGCCAAGGGTAGATCATCCCGCTTCGCGTCTATTCCTGCCAACTTAACGCCCTATTCAGACTCGCTTTCGCTGCGGCTCGCTCACGCTTAACCTTGCTGACAAGAATAACTAGCCGGCTCATTATGCAATAGGCACGCGGTCAGACATTCCCTTACGGGCATAGTCCTCCCACTGCTTGTAGGCACACGGTTTCAGGTACTTTTCACTCCCCTCAATGGGGTGCTTTTCGCCTTTCCCTCACGGTACTGGTTCACTATCGGTCAGATACTAGTATTTAGCCTTACGGGATGGTCCCCGTGGATTCAAGCAGGGTTTCTCGTGCCCCGCCTTACTCAGGTACCTGCTTCGAGTCTGGATCAATTTCGTCTACGGGTCTGTCACCCACTATGGAGCCACTTTCCAGAGGCTTCGACTATCGACCAGATTGGTAACTCTACTATTGCAGGCCCTACAACCCCCGACGCACCTTAATGCAACGGGTTTGGGCTGTTCCGATTTCGCTCGCCACTACTTTCGGAATCGAGGTTTCTTTCTACTCCTGGAGGTACTGAGATGGTTCACTTCCCTCCGTTCGCCTGTTCTCACCTATGGATTCAGTGAGACATACATACGGTTTGCGTATGTGGGTTTCCCCATTCGGAAATCTCCGGATCAACGCCTGTGTGCGGCTTCCCGAAGCTTATCGCAGCTTGCCACGTCCTTCATCGCCTGTATCTGCCAAGGCATCCACCGTGCGCCCTTAGTAGCTTGACCATAGAATTTACTCGCACGCAGTAGAGAAACAACCTCTACGAATTACAAGTAATCTACGTTGTCCATTCGCCTGTATCGAATCAATCGATACGAATTATCTAAAGACACTCAACAACTGTTCCACTCGCTTTTTGCTTTCACATTAAGCGGTGGGCTCAGCCTTGTAGTTATATTTACCCAATCTATTCAGTTGTCAAAAATCACCGAGCGACTTATCTGTCGCTGTCGCACCCTAAGGCGGCTCGAGCACTTCTGCTCAAGGTTCAAATCCCATTCGCACAGGATCTCAACCTGAAGCAGAGTTGCATTTTTTCGAAGAGAGGATGGTGGAGCTGACCGGGATCGAACCGATGACATCCTGCTTGCAAAGCAGGCGCTCTCCCAACTGAGCTACAGCCCCATGCCGTGATTCAGTATAGCAGACACTCGCAATGAAAGTGGTGGGCCTGGGTAGATTCGAACTACCGACCTCACCCTTATCAGGGGTGCGCTCTAACCAACTGAGCTACAGGCCCGGCATCGCATTTTGCGCATGCTGCTCTGCTGACTCATCCGAGCCAAAGTCGAGCTCTCTCGAAAAGGTTTCGAGGACACAGTTGAACGTGCGAAGCGGCTAAGCCGCTTCTGACCATCGATGTTGATGGATATCGACAAAGAGAAGGTTTGGTTCAAGCTCATCACCGATATACGTGATAACCGATGATGGTGCATGGTCACTTCCTATACTCAGCCGAAGCTGTCTGCAATCGCAGAGCGCATTGGAATGCCATGACGTTTTCTCTTTAGAAAGGAGGTGATCCAGCCGCAGGTTCTCCTACGGCTACCTTGTTACGACTTCACCCCAATCATGAATTACACCTTGGGCGGCTGCTCCCTTGCGGTTAGCTCACCGACTTCTAGTGCAACCCACTTTCGTGATGTGACGGGCGGTGTGTACAAGGCCCGGGAACGTATTCACCGCAGCATGCTGATCTGCGATTACTAGCGATTCCAGCTTCATGGAGTCGAGTTGCAGACTCCAATCCGAACTGAGGCCGGCTTTTTCCGATTAGCTCCCCCTCGCGGGTTTGCAGCGGTTTGTACCGGCCATTGTAGCACGTGTGTAGCCCTGGACATAAAGGCCATGAGGACTTGACGTCATCCCCACCTTCCTCCCCGTTATCCGAGGCGGTTTCGTCAGAGTGCTCAACTAAATGGTAGCAACTGAAGATAAGGGTTGCGCTCGTTGCGGGACTTAACCCAACATCTCACGACACGAGCTGACGACAGCCATGCAGCACCTATATAGCAGTCTATTGCTAGACGCCGATGTTTCCACCGGATTCCACTACATTTCGAGCCCAGGTAAGGTTCTTCGCGTTGCGTCGAATTAAACCACATGCTCCACCGCTTGTGCGGGCCCCCGTCAATTCCTTTGAGTTTCAGCCTTGCGACCGTACTCCCCAGGCGGATTGCTTATCGCGTTAGCTTCGACACGGCAGGATTGGGTACCTGCCACATCAAGCAATCATCGTTTAGGGCTAGGACTACCAGGGTATCTAATCCTGTTTGCTCCCCTAGCTTTCGCGCCTCAGCGTCAGTTATGGTCCAGTGAGCCGCTTTCGCCACAGGTGTTCCTTCCGATATCTACGCATTTCACCGCTACACCGGAAATTCCACTCACCTCTCCCATACTCAAGCCCGACAGTTTCTAATGCAGACTCTGGGTTGAGCCCAGAGATTTCACATCAGACTTGTCAAACCGCCTACGCGCCCTTTACGCCCAATAATTCCGAACAACGCTTGCCCCCCTCGTATTACCGCGGCTGCTGGCACGAAGTTAGCCGGGGCTTCTTCTTCCGGTACCGTCATAATCGTCCCGATCGAAAGGAGTTTACATCCCAAGGGATTTCATCCTCCACGCGGCGTTGCTGCGTCAGGGTTTCCCCCATTGCGCAAAATTCCCCACTGCTGCCTCCCGTAGGAGTCTGGACCGTGTTTCAGTTCCAGTGTGTCCGTGCGCCCTCTCAGGCCGGATACAGATCATCGCCTTGGTGGGCCATTACCCCACCAACTAGCTAATCTGCCGCGAACTCCTCTCCAAGCGCATTGCTGCTTTGACTCGTAAGTGTTATGCGGTATTAGCCCAGGTTTCCCTAGGTTATTCCCCACTCGGAGGTAGATGATTCACGTGTTACTCACCCGTGCGCCACTGTACTTGCAGGCCGAAGCCCGCTTTCTCGTGCGACTTGCATGTGTTAGGCACGCCGCCAGCGTTGATTCTGAGCCAGGATCAAACTCTCGTTTAATCTTGGTGTGTCCGCTCCCAGGACGGAGGTCCGGGAGTCAGACGCCTTCAGCTGCTCGAAAGAGCTGAAGGATATAACTAGTGAGAATGACCAAACCAAATTTCGTATCATCTCACGACTGGCACGTTCAACTATGTTGTCAAAGATCCTGACTGCATCCACACTAGGCGGGCAGCTTTGGATCAAGGACTTCTCCGGCTCAAAGCCTGGATTGCGTCCTCGAACTTGTTTGCGCTGATTTCGTCTTTGTTTTCACGACTTTAGCTTGCCTTGTTCCCGCATCGCTGTCGTGTTCGACGTTTTAGCGAACTTTCTAAGAGTATCGAACCTTCGATCCCTTGTCAACATCTTTTTTACTTTTCTTTTACCGCCCCTTCACCCCTGAAAGGATCGAAGCCGGTAAAAGCCAAGCATGCTGACTGCTCACTCGCGCAAAATGTCAAAACATCCTTACGGCACATTTGGCCGCGGAGCCTGAGCTCCCCTAAAACAATTGCAGTAACTTGGGTTTGGATTCGGCTAGCCTCTCAGGCTATCTGCCGCGATCAAACGCTTGGACTGCGCTCTTGACTGCCTCCACACCAACATATCGGCATCAGGCTAAGAGCTTTCATACTACTGCAGTGAGCTTACCATCGGTCACTTCTTCTCTGCAAACCGCGTCGCTCACTTGCGACTTCCTGAGAGTATCAACGACCGGGAGTTCGTGCAAGCCCGGAGGGCTGTGAATAAATTGCCAATCCTGTCGAAAACCCGGTTTCAGCCAGTATTTACTAGGTGTTTGTATGCCTTCGAATCATGCTATCGCACGCGAAAACTTCCCATCATCCGGGCAAAGAGTGGTTTCAGGGTCGCATAATCCGGCTCCGGAGAGACAAAGATGATGTAGTTCACCGCCCCATCTGGCCTGGATATCGCCACCAGAAGATCCCGTTCCGGGGTAGCCGTCCCTCCGCTGGACAACGGAGAACGTCCACGAAGCTCCACGGTTGCCGCCGGCCTGCCATTGACGGTCGTCGACTGCATGTTGCCGCTGACCGTCATGCCATCGTTCTGCTGGCTCATCTGCCGGGCGATCGCCGTAGTGGCCTGCTGGAGATCGTTCGCATTTTTTACAGGAGCCTGGAAGCGCGCGCCCTCGACGATGGCGCCGTAGGCGATACCGGCCTGACTGGCTCCATCCTGCGGGACAAACGCGACACTGCCATTCTGCCCCTCCCCCTTGCGCCAGCTCTTCGGATAGCTGATGGAAAAGGCCTGTCCGTTGTAGAAGACGAGCGGATCGTCGATGCCCAGAGAGGCCCGGCTCAGCCGCGCGGCGCCTGCAGCCTGAGTCTGGTTCTGGGTCTGCGAGCTGCCTGTTGTTTCGGGAATGACGGTTGCCGGACCTCCCGCTACCAGAGCATATTTGCCGCTCTTCTTCCAGGCACCCGCTTCCATCTCCTTAGAGGTATATGTCTTCTCCTTGTTGGCCAGATCGCGCGCACGGGTAAAGGCAGCTGTTGTTACGGTCGGATTGGACTTCCGGGGAAGACTTGCGATCTCTGCATTGACATACTCCATACGGTTGCCGGGATTGGGATGGTCGCTGAAGATCTGAGCACCCCCCTGTCCATACTTCGCCTCAATGGTCTCGAAGAACTGGGGCAGGCCGCGCGGATCGTAGCCTGCGTCGTAGAGGATGTCGGCGCCAAGCAGGTCGGCCTGCTTCTCATAATCGCGGGACATCCTCAGAAAGCTTAGTCCTGTCGCAATACCGATTCCCTGGCTGGCAAGGGAGCCCAGCGCGCCGTTTCCAAGAGCAATCGCCGCTCCCAACTGCCCCAGGGCAGCCCAGGTGCCGACCGACTGTTGCTTGGTCATGTTGCAGGTGGAGTGACGCATGACCACATGCGAGAGCTCGTGCGCCATCACGCCGGCCAGCTGCGACTCGGTCTCAGCGGCGCGAATCGCCCCGACATTGACGAACATGGCTCCGCCCGGCAGGGCAAATGCGTTGATCTCATCACTGGCAACGACGTGGAAGTTGTAAGGCCAGCGATAGCCGGGGGTCACCGCGACCAGCTTCTTCCCAACCTGCTGCACATATTGCGAGATAGGGGAGCTGTCGGGCAGCACCGGCATCTGCTTGAAGATCTCGCCGGCGTACTTTGCCCCTTCCGTTTCTTCCTGCTGCGTGCTGAAGGCGTTTTTGCAGGGTGGAGGGATTTTGAAACGCGCCCATGCCGCGCTTGTTGTCCCACCGAGGAGCAGCACAAACACCACAATCTTCTTCCCGAAATACGTCAACTCCATGAGCCCTGCTCCTTCCCTGACACAAACCCGCACGGATGCGGAAGATCATAAAGGGGGTTGCTCTAAGAAGGCTTGGCGACCACCCCCAGGTCGGCCAGACCGTTGACAAAATACTGCACTGCCAGGGCGACCAGCAGCAAGCCCATGATGCGAACCAGCACACGGATCCCCGTCTCGCCCAGCGCCCTCCCTACCCTGTCGGAGTTTCCCAGCACCAGGTAGCAGATCACAGCCGTAATGAAGATGGAGCCGAGAATGGCAACCATCTGCCAGTGGTTCTGCGCCTGCCCGACGAGGACCATGACGCTGGCAATCGCACCGGGACCGGCCAGCATGGGAATTCCGAGGGGTACGATGCCGGCGTCCTCTTTGCTTGCGGCCTCTTCGGCGTCTCCGCTGGTCTCCTGGGTCGGGGAACGGCGCGCCTCCAGCATGTCGAGCCCGATCAAAAGAAGGATGATTCCGCCTGCGATCTCGAAGGCCGGAAGCGTAATTCCGAACATCCTGAAGATGTACTGACCTGCTATGGCAAAGGCGCTCAGAAAGATCAGCGCGGTAAGAGAAGCCTTCCGCGCAATCCTCTTGCGGCTTTTTTCATCGGCACCTTCCGTAACCGCCAGAAAGGTAGGCAAAGCGGCAAAGGGATCGACCAGGAAAAAGATGGAGCTGAGCGCGAGCAACGAGAAGCGCACGTAGACCGAGTGCTGCAGGTCATACAGGATCACCGGCGAATGCGGCTGGTAGAGCACGACTCATTCTCCCACGGCTTCGTCACAAGCCGATGCCGATCGCACAATCTCCCTATTTCTACTGGTCGCTGAAGCCCGGCGCTGACTATAATGAAATCTTCACGCAAGGAGCGGATATATGCCCATTCAAACAACTGCGAACATCTGGCACAACGGCACATTGATCCCCTGGGACAAGGCCCAGATTCATGTCATGAGCCACGTCGTCCACTATGGTTCGTCGGTATTTGAGGGGATTCGCTGCTATAAACAGCCTTCCGGGGCAGGCATATTTCGCCTTACCGAACACATGCAGCGCCTGGCGGACTCCGCCAAGATCTACCGCATGCCTCTGCCCTACACCGTCGAACAGCTTTCCGCGGCCGTCATCGACGTCGTCGAAGCCAATGGCGTGGCGCCCTGTTACATCCGCCCTATCGCATTTCGCGGCTACGGCGAGATCGGCGTAAATCCGCTGACCTCCCCGGTGGATGTCTATATCGCCAACTTCCCCTGGGGCAAGTATGTTCCCGGCAACCATGGAGCCGATGTGTGCGTATCGAGCTGGTCACGTCTGGCTCCGAATACGATGCCTTCGCTCGCCAAAGCCGGAGCGAACTACATGAACTCGCAGCTGATCCGCATGGAGGCCGAGGTGAACGGCTACTCCGAAGGAATCGCGCTGGATGTAAACGGCTACCTCTCCGAGGGCTCGGGCGAAAACCTGTTCCTCGTGCGCAATGGAATCATCTACACGACTCCGCTGGCAAACTCTGTTCTGAGCGGAATTACTCGCGGTTCAGTCATCACACTGGCGCGGCAGCTTGGCATCGAGGTCGTCGAGCAGGCGCTCCCGCGTGAGCTGCTCTATATCTCTGATGAAGCGTTCTTTACCGGCACGGCTGCCGAGGTGACGCATCTGCGCTCGGTCGACCGCATCCTGGTGGGTGATGGAAGCATGGGCCCGATCACTACGGCGCTGCACGAAGAATTCTTCGGAATCGTCAACGGCCTGAAGGCAGATCGCTACAACTGGCTGACCCCGGTCAACGTGAAGGCGGGCGAGCCCGTAGGGGTGTAGCAACGCTGCGGAAAGCAAAGATCAAGACCGCGGGGCCACAGCGCTCCGCGGTTTTTCTTTGCCTGAAAACGGCAGCCTGCATCGGATTTTAATGCGGATGACACTTTCGAGGGAGAATGGAAACCGCGTCTAACTATCCTGCTACGGTAGTCTTATAGATGCAGCAGATTCAGGATGTTCTCCGAGGAGATGGGCCATGTCTACTGTTTTAATCACCGGAATTGCAGGTTTTATCGGATCCAGCATCGCTCGCGCACTTCTGGACGAAGGCGCGCAGGTACGCGGAATCGATAACCTCTCTACCGGCTCGCTGGAGAACATTGACGAAATTCGCTCTCAGATCGACTTTCGCAAGGCCGATGTTCTGGACCGGGACGCCCTGAAAGATGCCTGCGATGGTGTGGATTACGTCTTTCACGAGGCGGCCATTCCCTCGGTACCGAAGTCCGTCGACGACCCGATTGGGACCAACGGCCCAAACCTGACCGGGACGCTCTATGTCCTTGAAGCCGCCCGTAAGGCAGGCGTGCGCCGCGTCCTCTATGCCGCCTCCTCCGCGGCCTATGGCGACTCGCCAGAGCTTCCGAAGACCGAAGACATGCTGCCGGCTCCGCTTTCGCCCTACGCAGTTCAGAAGCTTGCCGGCGAGCAATACCTCGCCAGCTATCACAGGGTCTATGGCCTGGAAACGGTCTCGCTGCGCTACTTCAACATCTTCGGCCCCCGCCAGGATCCATCGTCGCAATACTCGGGCGTGCTGGCCCGGTTCATCTCGCTGATGCTGGCAGGTCAGACGCCGACCATCTATGGAGATGGCCTGACGAGCAGGGACTTTACCTATATCGACAACGTGGTCTCCGCAAATCTTCTTGCAGCCAGGGCTCCTGCGGCGAAGGTTGCCGGGCGCGTCTTCAATGTGGCCACCGGCCAGCGCACGACGCTGCTCGAGGCCTTTGCCGAGATCAAGCGCATCACCGGATTTACGGGCGGAGTCAATCATGCTCCGGAGCGCGAAGGCGACATCAAGCACTCACTGGCCGACATTCAGATGGCAGAACAGGCATTCGGATACAAGGTGAAAGCTGGCTTGGCGTATGGCCTGGAACAGACCATTGAATGGGCCAGAACGATGGCAACAGCCTGAGGATCGGTCATCGAGTATAGACTGCCTGCTTAGGCGCACCATCGAACGTACCGTCTGTTAGTGTCTGGCTCGAGAACTATCTCAAAAAGTGGCCATTTCTCCACTGCGCTCAAGTGTACGGTCGGGATGACACCTTCGAACAGAAGGACTGATTTCCAGGATCCGTTGAATGACACCGCCTAGAGTTTGTGCAGGTTTTTAGGCATATTGCGCATGCCGAGGACGTGAAAGTCCTTCAAACCACTCTTATTGACGTAGGCGAGCCGGTTATTTCCGTTAGGATCGGTCGGAATCAGGAAAAAGCCCTTTTCCAAAACAAAGTCCCGGGTATTGCTGATCATGCCTTCGATCATCTCGCCATCGTAGAAGTAAACCCGGACCCAGAGGCCCGGCACAATGGGAGCATTCTCGTGGAAATGAAGCGCCTGGTGGCGATCGTCGCCCGCGAAGGTCTTGACGAAGAAGACCGCCTTTGCGTCGACGGTCGGAATCTCCTCCTCCTCGCCGGTCTCCAGCATGAGCTTGATCGTCTCCAGGGGAGAGCGGTTTTCATCGTGGAGCAGCTGCTCGATCGAACCGAGCTCGCCGATGGGAACAGTTCCACGTATCGTATGGTCCTCAAACCGGACGACCACACGATAAACGCCTTCGGCGTTCGTCGCGGCCATCGCCGCAATCTTGGCAGCTACGCGCGATCTTGTGGAGATAGATCGTACTGTTTGATCTTGTACAGCAGAGCCTTGTAGCTGATTTGAAGATCGTTTGCCGCCGCTTTGCGGTTCCATCCAGTTCCCTCCAACACCTGTGCAATTGCAGCCGCCTCGGCGCCGCCTTTGAGATTCTTCACCATTGCCTTCAATCCAGCTCCGGTAGCAGGCTCAATGTTGCCGCCCGTGGCGGCAGGCGTCGTGGCCGGGGCCAGTTCTTCAAGGATGGCCCGCTCATCGCCAAGTACAAGGTACCGGTTGACGACATTTTCAAGCTCCCTGAGATTGCCAGGCCAGTTATGAGCGATCAAAGCATCCATCAGCCTTGTGGAGAACGACAAAGGATCGCGACCATACCGCCGCGCCCCTTTACGCATAAAGTACTCAGAGAGTACAGGAATCTCTTCCCGTCGCTCCCGGAGCGGAGGGATATTCAGCGTAAATCCGTTGAGGCGGTAATAAAGATCTTCGCGGAAGCTCTTATTGGCCATCGCCTCTTTCATATTGATATTCGTCGCCGCGATGACGCGAACATCCACCTTCATGGGAGACCGGCTTCCCAGGCGGGAGAAGGTTCCATCCTGAAGGACCTGCAGGAGCTTGGCCTGCAACAGGGCGGGCATCTCGCCAATTTCGTCCAGAAAGATTGTTCCGCCGGTGCAGATCTCGAATTTTCCGGGCTTCGTCTTCACAGCTCCCGTAAAAGCGCCCTGCTCATAGCCAAAAAGCTCGCTCTCCAGAAGGTCGGCCGGTACAGCAGCACAGTTTACTTTCAGGAAGGTGTTCTGACTGCGCGAGGACATCTTGTGGGTGTAGAGCGCGAGAATCTCTTTGCCCGTACCGCTCTCGCCGAGGATCAGCAGAGGAATATCGGCACGCGCAACCAGCGCCGCCTGCGATTCCAGATCGCGCATCTTCTTGCTGGAGCGAACGAACGAATGCGTCTCGTTGAGCGGGACCTCGCGCGGAGCGTCGCCTACAGCGCCCTTGCGGTCGGGAGAGACGAGATGCTCCTCGATCGTCTCCTCAACGTCGGTTCCGACAAACGGCTTCATGACGATGGCGCGTACGCCGGAACGAATGACGACCTCGAGATCCCGGATCTCCGCCGTACAGGACAGAACAATGACGGGAAGGTTGGGATGCGAGGCACGAATCTGTGTGACCAGAGGAAAAGAGTCGCGGCCGGGATGCAGTGCGAGCAGGAGCATATCCGGCTCTTCACTCTGCTCCAGGCGGAGTAGCAATGACTTCTCTTCCGAGAAGAGGGTTAATTCATACCGATCTCCGAGGGTGAGGCGCAGATAATCCAGCACCGCAAGGTCCGGCTCAAATGCAACGACCTGAGGACGAGATTTAGTCACAGACTTCAAAGCAGACATACTGTAAGACGCAGAAGCCGACATACCAACACCCCTATGATGCCAATTCGAGTTCTTGCGCCCGAATTCTGGCGAGCCTGGAGGGTCGTGCGACCATCACCCATTTTCCAGGCCATGCTGTTAAGTCAACCAACCCGGGAAGTGGGGAGACTTCCGGCGAGCTACTTAGAAATTCTAAGTCGGTTTAGAAGAAGTGCGACATAAAAATGTTAACAATTTTGCCGACAAGTGTGAAAAATGTTTACCACTTCCGGGCAAAGCCTCCGGCCGGACAACGGGATTGATATCCGACACAAGCAAAAAAGTGCCACGTATTATTTCCTGGCGGAGTCCATCCGGCGGAAGAGGTAATCCCACTCAAACGAGGCGGTAGCGGCCAGGAAACTCCGCTTCCCGCAAAAGCAGAGTCCCCGGAAGGAAGATTTCCACACCTGCGAACTACGGAATTCTTTCCCGTCATTGGCAGATTGGCGTGCGACTTGCATGATGAAAAGCATTGCACTCTTTTCTCTACCCCATTTAGACGGGAAATTGACTTGGTTCATCACACGGAATCCGCTGCGTCCTTCAGTCTGCCGCCGATGGATATTACCTTCGGTAAAACCGCCGCAATGCAGGCGGTACGGAACAAAATAGAGCGAGTCGCCGAGACAGATGTCCCTGTACTGATCCAGGGCGAAAGCGGGACAGGAAAAGAGATCTGCGCGCAACTGCTCCATATGCTTTCTCTTCGCTCGCGAGGAAGCCTGGTCAAGGTGAGTTGTCCGGCGATTCCGCACTCTCTGCTGGAAACCGAGCTGTTTGGCTATGAAAAGGGAGCCTTCACCGGGGCCACCACCACGAAACTTGGCCGCGTCGAACAGGCGCATAACGGTACGCTTTTTCTCGATGAGGTAGGGAGCCTGGACCTAAACGTTCAGTCCAAACTGCTCCAGGTACTGCAGGACGGAACCTTTGTAAGGGTCGGCGGACATGAATCGCGATCCATCGCGACCCGCCTGGTCTCAGCGGCCAATGGCGACCTGAGAACACAGGTCGAAAACGGCACCTTCCGCCTGGATTTTCTCTTCCGCATCAATGCCGTGACGATCAACCTGCCTCCTCTTCGTCAGCGGATTGCGGATCTTCCGATCCTGATCGACTACTTTATCGAGCATTACTCGCGCGTCTTCCGTCATACGCCTGAACTTCTCTCGAAGAGCGCTATGCGGCTGATGCAGAACTATCACTGGCCGGGAAATATCAGGCAGCTTGAGAACCTGATCCGCAGCTATGTCCTGATCGGCAGTGAAGACGCCCTGATCGCGGAGCTGATCCCGGAACAGAATCGCAACGGGGTGACCGCTGAGATCGACCTGAGTGAGCCGGTCTCTCTCAAAAACATCACCCGGCAGGCAACACACGATCTCGAACGGCAGATCATCCTGAAGGTCCTGCGGGCCAACAGCTGGAACCGCCAAAAGACCGCAAAGTGGTTACAGATCAGCTATCGTTCGTTGCTCTATAAACTGAGCGAGGCTGGCATGCCTGAGGTGCCTCCGCGCCCCCTGCGGACCGCCAGCACAAAGCGCAACGAGAGCGCCGTAAGGTCTTCCCAGCCGGGCTCAACTCCGCGAACCAGGCTGTACTAACAACTTCTGGCGAGCCGCCTTTATTTTTGAGAGCGGCTCCGCTCGAAGGTTCGGGACAGAACCTCCGCTACATCTCGGCTGACATCGGCCCAGCTTCGCGAGTGACGTCCGGCAATCTCTTCCGCCTGCCAGGATTGTGAGAGCACCTGGTCGAGCGCGCCGGCGAGCGCCTGAGCGTCACGGGCGGGGATAAGGCGGCCGCTGGTATCGTCCATCAGCTCGGGAATTCCCCCCACATTGGTGGCTACGACGGGGCGGCCCGAGGCAAGGGCCTCAACCACTACATTCGGGCAGCCCTCGCGATAGCTCGGCAGCGTGATCAGATCGGAGGCAGCCATCCAGGCGGCCACCTTGTCGGTCGAGCACGATGGAACGAAGCTGATCCTGTCTTCCACGCGATGCTCGACGACTGCCTGAGCAAGCTGCTGGCGGGCTGGTCCATCTCCTACGATCCAGGCGTGCAGCCGGGGACGCCGCTCCCGCAGCTGCGCGACTGCGGCGATCAGCTCTCCCAAACCCTTTGCCATGTCCAGACGGCCAACGTAGACGACAGCCTCTGCGTCAGGCGGGAGACCAAGAAAGCTGCGGGCGGCAGAGCGGTCGTCCGGGTGGAAGATGCTGGTATCGCAGCCGTTAAGGATGGCGCTGCTGCGCTCCAGCGGAGCCTCCAGGCGACGAGCCGTCTTCAGCAGGTCGCCGCTGACGGTGATCGTGTGGTCCGCGGTCCTGAGGACTCTTCGCGTGAGCCAGCCGCAAACAGGATCGGGGATTACGTTGAGGTCGGAACCGATTGCGGTGACGACAAAGGGAATCCGGAGCGCCCGAGCAACGCGCAGGGCGGCGTCGCCGTCGGGATAGACGATGTAGTTGAGGATGATGTCGGGCCGCCAGGCGCGCACGCTGGGAAGGATGCTGCGGGAGGCGGAAAATCCATTCAGCGACCGGCTGATTGCGGGAAGCGCAGGGTACGGCAGGTATTCGACATCGACCCCTTCGACACGATGGTTGAAATCGATGCTGCGGCCGGCACGGCTGGCGGGGGTGAGCAGCGGAGGATAGCGCGACTCAGGGTAGAAGACCTTCAGCTCGCACTCTTTGGCGAGGATACGCAGTGTCTGGTAGGCAGAATGCCCGGCCCACGGCTCGTGGGAGGTCGGGAAATAGCGGGTGATGACGGCAACTCTCATGGGAGTGCCTTCACCTTTTTCTGCTTGTCCTCGACCAGTTGTTTGAGGATGGCGGCGTATCGTGCGGTAAGGGGACGCCGGTGATACGCTGCAATTCGCTCTAAATCGGGCTTTGCCGCCCGATCGGAGGAGGTAACTGCCTCTTCCAGCATCCTGCGTATCGCCAGGGGATCTTCTGAGTCGGCCCACTGCCCCGAATGCGTCTCCTCCAGAAGGCGTCGCACGTCGCCGTCCGGGTGAACTGCGGCGAGGATCGGCTTTCCTCCGCCGAGATAGTCGTAAAACTTGGCAGCGACGTTGATGCGGTCGTGGGTGATCAGGAGCAGATAATCCGTATTCCGTATCGCGGCCAGAGCCTCCGCCTGGGGGATAAACCCTTTAAGTTCAATCGTCTCTCCCAGGGAAAGGAGTTGCTCCCGATAGGCCGGGGTTTCGATATGACCGATATATCGTACGCGCAGCCGCGACCGAATCTCAGGCGAGAGGGCAAGGACAGCTTCGACAAACGTACCCGGAGCGGTAGAGCCGTAGACCGTTCCGATATAGGTCAATACGATCTGCTGCCCCTGGCCGGGGTGTGAGTAGGTCTGCTCGGTCGGGGGGGTGGCATCATAACCGTTGTTGATACAGAGAAACTTCTCCGCCGGGACGTTGGGGTACCTTGCCTGAAGCTCGCGCCGTGCCGCCTCCGTCACCATGACGACCGAGGTAGCATGGCGGACCCCTTCGCTCTCGGTCTTTTGGGCGATCTTTCTTGCCCGACTGTTGTTGTTGAAGCTTACAAGATCGATCGTCGTACTGAGCCACTCGTCCCGAAAGTCCAGAACGATGGGGAGATCGGGAAAGAGACGGCGAAGCTTCGTCACCAGCTTCACGCTGGAATAAGGCGGGACCGTAATCAGAACAGCGTCAATAGACCGCTCACGAATGATGCGGGCTGCTGCTGGAAGTGCAAACGGAAGCCAGCCGATCTGGGGATCGGGCAGAAGAAGATTTCCAATCCATCGCTTCAGCGGATTTCTTTCTCTGGAAGAAGACTGCGAAGCGGACTGGGCCTTCCCTCCAGTGATCGCCTTCTTAACCGATTTGCGAAGCCAGAAGGGAAGATCGAGAGTCCACGTACGATGCACCTGGACCTCGGACGGTACCTGCTGAAGCAGACTGAGGTCTTTGCCCACGGCGGGAGCATTGCGCGCTGTAAGCACATCTACCCGGATACCGTTTTCAGGCAGATACTTGGCCAGCGAGAGCGCACGCAGGACACCGACACCACCTGCAGGCGGAAAGGAGAATGTAATCAGAAGAAGGTTCAAGGCTGATGGACTCCGGAAGGGAATCCAGCCATCTCCGGGAGACGCGAGCCGGGACTGAGGGGGCCGGTCAACTCTTCAATGGCGCAGAACATGTCGTAGGCGCTCGCCCAGCGCAGCTCGATACCGCGACGCCCGGTCTCCTCATGCAGCCAGCGGAACATCTCTGCAAGTCCGCTGGCGCGTGTCTCCGTTCCCAGCAGAACGTCGGCATTATCTTCCCGCGCCCCGTGGGTATGGACCTTCAGGAACATCTCGTCTCCGACGAGCGGGGCATGATCGAGCCACAGACGGACCCGTTCCAGCGTCGGAGGATCGTTATGTGCAATCTCGCCCATCTCGACGCGCGGCGCGCGCCCTTTGCGGAACCGCAGACCGACGGGACCTGTAATCATCAGGAGGTCGCCTCTCGAACCCCCTCCCACACTGGCTTCAATGCCGCGATCGAAGGCCTTGGGACGCCCGGGCGTTCCAGTACACCAGTAAACCTGGTTGACGATGCGGCCCTGGGTAGGAGATGGAATCGAGGGCATGGTGAAGTCGGCATAGCAGCCGAGATCGCGCAGCAGCTCGATCTCGCCCGTCAGGCCGCAGTCGAGCCCGTCCGGGCGCGAGTTGTCCAATGCCCAGTTTCCGTGGATGAAGCCGAAGACCATGCGGCCGCGATGATCGTTGAGCAGACCATGATCGTTGCGCAGGCAGCGGCAGAAGTCGCTCATCTTGCGAATGAAACTCTCCGGGGTTTCGTCGCGATGGTGGATGTGGACTTCGACGTCTCCGATTCCCTGCTGTGTCATCTCTGCAAGAGGCTGAAGCAGCTCGGCCTTATACTCCTCCTGCGGATAGAAAAAGCTGTACCGGGGGCGTTTGCCTTGAGCGTCACGGGGCGCAGCATCGGCAATCCGCGGCCACAGATGTTGCCATCGCGCGACACGCTGAAGAGCAACTTCCATGGAGACCTTCTGGCAAAGAGGCTCGTAATGGTCTGTGATGGCGACCCACAGACGGCGGACCTTTGGCCGCTGAATCAGGCGCCTTGTTCTGTCGCGGAAGTACCCTGGAAACCATAACTCTGCGTGACGGGGAAGGTTCATTATGATTCAGCTCGGTAAAATCCTAAGACAACAGAGCAGGCTTCAGAACAGGAATATGCCCGGGGCCCGCTGTTTCTTCTGATCATGGGTATGCCAGATGCACTAAGATTGCACTTGGGACTGCAGTATCTATTTTATGGGACTTTTCCTCACGCTACTTTACATTCTGACGGCGTATCTCGGTCCCGAGACCCTTTGGGGCTCTCTTTACGAGTTTCACATCGAGATCATTATCGCGTTCCTCGCCCTGGTTGCGTCCCTTCCGCGCATCCAGGAGTCGAAGCTCCTCAGCATGCCGCAGACCTACGCGCTGACGGGCATGTGTTTCGCGGTCTTCTGTTCCATGGTGATGACCGGATGGCTGGGATCCATTCTTCCAGCCCTGCTCGGTTTTATCCCGAATACGTTCGCGTTCTTCCTTGTGGTCGTCAACTTCCGGACGAAGAGACATCTGCAGTTCCTGGCGCTTACGCTCTTTGTCGTCTGTGCGTTCACCATTGCCAGGGGCTATATGGCACTGCGGGCGGGCGATTTCGCCAATCCATACCTGATGCCACAGGGCACAGAGGGCGGGTACATCTATCGCCTGCGCGGTATGGCGTTTATCAACGATCCAAATGACTTTGCCCAGGTCATGGTGAGCCTGATTCCCTGCATGTTCTTTTTGTGGAAGAAAGGGAGTCTCCCCCGGAACGTTCTCTTCGTTCTGCTTCCAGTGGGATGGCTCGTCTTCGGCATGTACCTGACGCATTCGCGTGGCGGAATCGTCGCTCTCATGGCTGTCATGCTGTTTGCCTCACGGCGCAAGATCGGCACGATTCCTGCCGCGATGATCGCCGGCGGTTTTTTTGTGCTTACCTCCGTTGTGGGATGGTCGGGTGGGCGAGATGTCTCCATGGAAGCCGGAGCCGGGCGCATGGAGGCCTGGGCTGTCGGAATCGACCTCCTGAAGAGTCATCCCCTCTTTGGAGTAGGGTTCAGCCGGTTCGGAGAATACTTCTTCATCACGGCGCATAATACCGTTGTTGTATGCGCTGCAGAACTGGGAATGTTCGGGCTCTTCTGGTGGGTGGCGTTTATTGTTCCTACCCTCCGTGATGCCATCCTCTCTTCACAGGAGAAGAAAGAGAATGTCTCCGAGGACGATGCCTTCTCTTTCGCCCACGCGACGGGTATTCGGCGCGATATCCCAACCATGCCATTGGCGCGGCAAGAAGCAAGTTTATCCGTAGCCAACGATATGGGATCGATAGCCACACTGGAAGCACCCAAGAGGAACGCGGCAGCGATTCCTCTGTATCTGGCTGATGATACAGAGGAGCAAACTCCTTCCGTGGATGAGATTCGTCGGTTGGCACAGCTCATGCTGGTGTCGCTCATCGGCTATTTCGTCGCAGGATGGTTCCTCTCCCGCGCCTACGTTATGACTTTGTTCATCTATGGCGGAATGGTCCAGGTGATTTATCACATGGCACTCCGTCAAAATATAGTTTCGGTCCGCATGCCGTCCTTTAAGGTGGCGCAATACTCCGCCATTTGCTCGGTAGGACTCATCTTTATTGTTTACCTGATGCTGCGCTTCCAGCACCTGGCAGGCGTCCGCTAAGAACGGCCCCCTGCTACATGGGCCGGAAGGCGTTGAAGATGAGCTTGAGGCCGTGCATGGAGTTAGCGACCAGGATCAGTCCCAGTGCGAAATAGACCAGCGTCACAGCATTGGCAATGTGATAGATGATCCTGTTCTCCCGATACTTCGCATAGCGCACCTTACCCAGCCGTTTCTTGAGGAACAGTGTGTAATAGTGGACCGCTACTACACCAACGGCGTGCCACAGACCGTAGATGACGAAGGTCGGGCCTGCGCCGTGCCAGATTCCCATCAGGACAAAGACGATGGCGATGGCGAGCGCGATGCAGTGCGGTGCTAAAGCAGGTCCGAAACGGCGCACGAGCGATTTGGACAGGGGCACAAAGACCATATCGCGCATGTAATCGGTGAGGGTAATGTGCCAGTGGGCCCAAAACTCCTGCAGGTTGCGTTTGCTGAAGGGGCGGTCGAAGTTTTCGTGAACGTGAATTCCCAGAAGGCCGGAGACGCCGATTGCGAGATCGCAGAAGCCCGAGAAGTTCAGGTAGAGGTAGGCACAGTAACCGGCCACGGCGATGGGGAAATCGATCCAGTGATGAGGGAGCCCATCGGCCAGCAGGCCATCGTAAGTAAGCTGGTTGGCGAGATTGCCCAGAAAGACGTACTTCGTCAGACCAATCAGGATGCGGGCCCAGCTGCGTCCGATGGGCGTGAGCGAACGGTCGGGCTTTGTCAGTGAGTTATGGAAGGCGCTATAGGGATTGATGGGTCCGATGGAGAGCGTCGGCACGAAAAAGGCGAAGGAGAGGTACTCCGAAAAGCCTGGCATGGGGACGATCTCGTTTCGAATCTCGTGCACCATGTGGCTCAGCCGAAAGGCCATGTAGGAGAGGCCGAGGAAGAAATCGGCAAAGACCTTGTTGGAGAACGGCGCGGGAACAAACCCCTGGGTCCACTGCCTGGGAACGTACTTCACGACCGCAAGCATGAGGATGGGGAAGAACAGGGGAAGCCACGTGCCCAGTTTTTTGCCGAGCAGCAGATACTGTACCGCGACAAGCAGGACGTATACCCCGAACATGGCCGTCGAAAAGATGAAGTACTGCTTCACATCGTGGAGACGCACACCATAGGTTCCGCGTGAGAGGCACACGGCCAGCCCGAAGACCAGATTCACGATGGCGAAGGCAGGCATCCTCCAGCGGTCCGGGGACCAGCGCAGCACAGCCCACGCCGCAATCGGGAAGAAGAGAAACGGAACCGTGAGAGTAACAAGCAGCAGTGAGTTGGACAGAAAATGGGTCAGCCCGGGCGGCATCGTAGAACTATTCCTTTTTAGAAGGCCTGGTAAACGAGGTTAACCGACAACGACTCGGGTGTGATGAACAGGGTCAGTGTGATCGCCACAATGCAGAGAGCGAAGAGAACGCCGACGAGGACAGGATTCGGTTTATTGGGCGGTAGAGCCATGGGCTTCCTTTTTGTAGAGATCGAGGATGGCAGGCGTCATCGCGCGCGTGAAAAGCTCTCTGCCATTGTCGTTAAAGTGCTGATCGTAGTAGTAGTTGTTGACCTCATCGGGAGGCGTATTGCGAAAGAGCGTTGCCGAGGGAATTCCGAGGACGGGAGTCGAGGGCAGACCAATCACTGCGGGCCAGTACATACGTTCGGGAACGCGGGTCATTCCCTTCTCGGTATCCTCCGGGATGTGGATCAAGGCAAACGGCACGTTGTATTTCCGGGCAAGGTCCCCAATGGCACGTGCCCAATGCCGGTGATAGGGGCCGAGCGGCACACCATCGAAGTCGAAGTTGGGATCATTCTTGCCGTGGGAGTAGATCGAGTCCACCGAAATCTGCGGCGGAGTCCGGGGTTCAGGAACGAAGGTTGAACCGTAATAGCCGACAGCGCCGTATTCGGATTGCGAGCCGAGCGTGACGACAAGATGGGGATCCTGGATGCGGTGATTGGGCCGCAGATAGTTCACAATCTGCCGGGGTGAGCCAAGCACCTCCGCGCCATAGATGGCAACGCGGCTGCGAAACGGCAGGCCCTCCGTCGACTGCGGGAACTCTCCCCAACGCATCCAGCGATACGCCTGAATGTGGGGGGAGTCTCCGATCAGGGCGAGCGTCGGCATATCCATGATGACGAGCCTTGCCTGACGGTGCTCCAGGAAGTCCTTCATCAGCATGTACTGCATGTCCAGCCCCTGCCACTTGAGCGCAAGTCGCGCGACTTTTGCCGGACGGCCAAGCTGGGCGCTCAGCTGCTGCTGCACGTAATCGACATCGACACCGCGCACGATGAGCGAGCTGCCAACGAAGAGAATGTCGACGGGACCTTTGTCTTCGAAGATCTGTTTCTCATCGTAAGGGCCCGTGCCCGTCTCGACACGAATGCCGGTATAGACGCGGTCACGCGGAGGCAAACCCGCCACCGACATCAGGACAGGAAGACTGAGCAGCGTAGCGACCACAACGATCAGCGCGACCGCATGGCGGTTCGACCAAAGTGCGGGGAACATTTATGCCTTCGCGTTCTCATTCATACGGCGTTGAATGAGGTTGGCAAACTCGCCCAGATTCTTGGTCGCCTCGACCTCGCCCACTCGGAAGCGTACGTTGAAAGCCTTCTCGACGCCAAGCACCAGCGAGATCTGCAGAAGCGAGTCCCACTCTTCCACGTCCTTGGCGCTCAACTCGGGCGTCACCTTTACGTCGTCGAGAAATACGTCGTCGAAGACAGTCTGCATTTTGGCAAGAATTTCAGTTTGAGTCATATGCTCTCCGGTCTATTTGAATATGTGTCTTTGTGGGTTCGTAATCTTTGGTGGTTCGCTGATAGGTAACACGCTCGGGCGTCTCCTCGATGAGCGAGAAGCCCATTCGCGGAAAGAGATCGCGCACCATTCCATTCTTCTCCGAAGGGATGTAGTGTCCGATGACGGTGCTGCAGCCACGCTGCTGCGCCAGGCGCACAATCTCGTTAGCGACTTCATCTTCCATCTGGCGCTTGAGCACGCGGCAGCTCATCAGCCAGGTGTCGACGACTGCCGTCTCGCCCTCTACCCTGACGATCACGACGGAGATGAGACCGTTGTCTCCGAACTTGTCCGCCAGCCTGACACTGAAGGCATAGTAGTCAGGATCGGAGATCAGCGCTTCGACTTCAGCCTCTGTCCGGCGTTGCGTGGTTACGTTGAACTGATTGCTCTTATTGATGAGCTGGGAGATGCGGGGCACGTCCACGGGGGTGAACTCGCTGATGACGCTGCGCATCTCAAGGGAGCTGAGGTAAGACTCCATGTCGGTCCCGGAGCTCATGGCCTGGGCACGCGCTGCCTGCTGCTGATACTGCTCGCCGCGCTGGAGGTCGTCTGCGGTAATGGAGCGTGGCTCGAAGAGCCTGCAGTTGAGAAGCTGCGTGGCATATTCAGCCGGGTCGGGTCCCAGCCAGATCGTCTCAATCTCCGGCACAAACTGTTTGACGATCTCGATCTCGGCGGGATTGTCGTCCACAAAGACGATGGAATCGAGGCCGAGATTCAATTCCTGCGCGATGCGGCGCAGGTTTTCGGACTTCGGCTCCCAGTTGGCCTGAAAGCTGGCGATGTCTTTCAGTCGCAGAACCATCTCGGGATGCTTTTCGAAGGGCTCGGCGGCGTTCTTGTAGTCGTTCTTGCTGCAGACCGCCAGGACCACTCCCCGCTTAGCCAGCGATGCGATGGCGAGTTGGAACTGTTTGAACGCCTCGCCGCGCGCATGCGTCCCTCCAATCTCAATTCCGGTCATGCCGTCGTCGCCGATCACGCCTCCCCAGAGCGTATTATCCAGGTCGAGAGCAAGCACCTTCTTGGACGGGCGATGCAGTGATGCGACGAGACTGGCGACCTCCCGCGCAATCTCTACGGAAAAGTCGGACGAGTAAAGCTGCTTGGTCTCGAACCATGCTCTCGGGTCATGACTGTCGGCAGCGCCGCTGCGGGTGGCGAGAAACTCGGCATCACAGATGTGAACGAAAGATGGAGCATGAATGCCAAGCTCCAGATTGACCAGTTTGCGGAAGCTCCAGTTGGAACCCCACGTCCGCACGCGGAAAGAGCCGGGATCGAACTCCGCTGCGGGGAGGAAGTTCGCGAGGATAACCTCGGCTCCGCTGCGGTCATGGACTACCCGACAGAGATCCAGAAGATCGGCCGCCATCTTCGATGCCTCGGCCTGTTGTTGCTGCGGGGGATCGGTCAGGGGACCAGGGTAGACGCACCGCTGGATGGAAGGGATGAGAAAGAGGACATCAGGGCGGAAGGTGTAGAGCTCGCTCTCCGGGTCGAGGATCTCCGCAATGTAGTTGTCGTAGTCACCCTTCCACAGTTCCGTGTCCCACCAGCCGGACGAAGAAGCGGCTCCGATCATCTGCTGGATCAGCTCGTGAAGCGGATAGAGGCTGGAGCCCCCGGCCATCGCCAGGCGGATGGTCTTGTCACCGCCTCCGGGAATGCCTGCCTTGACCGCCTTCTTTCGAGCCGTTGCCAGAGAAAGGACGGTACTGAAGTCCGTGGCCGCGCGGGTTGCCGCACGAAGCGCCGGCCAGACTGCCGCGGAGCGCGCCGCAAGAAGCTCACGAACATCTTCAGGACCTGCTTTAGAACCCGGCGCTGCAAGGATTGCTTCACTATTCATAGAACACTGCTCCCCTGGAAGTTTCTTCTGGAGCGGAGGCCTGTAGCGTGCACGCCGGGCAGACATCCGGAATAAACCGATATAAGGAATGTTGTCAGAATATCGCTATGCATTCGAGCACGAATGCACCAGTTAGTATGGTGTAGGTTCACTTTAACGATTTCAGCGCTCGGCTTCCTGTTTGGCCGGACGCATGGCCCTGCATGAAGATCATTCACGTTGTCTACAGCCTGGAGATGGGTGGCGCAGAGATCCTTGTGGCTCAGCTGTGCCGCCTGCAGAGAGAGCACGGCCATGACGTCTCGGTGATCGCCTACAGTAACCTCGGAACACTTGGCGAACAGCTTGTCGCAGAAGGTTTTTCGGTCCTGGTGCTTGGAGAAGCCGCCTTCGCAAAGACGTTTCTCCGGTTTATAAAGGCCTTCCGGCGTCTTCGGCCCAACGTCGTTCATTGCCACAATCCGGCTCCGACCCTGCAGGCCGCGATTCCTGCGCGGCTGACCGGTACGCGTTCCGTTCTCTCCACGCGACACAGCCTTGTGGCCCCTCCCTACAATCCAAGTGAGGAGAGAGCGTTCAACTTCGTCACACGATTCTGTAACTGGGTAGTCGGCATCTGCGATGCCACCTGCGAGAATCTGAAACGCATCCCGGGAGCCCATCGCGACAAGATCGTAAGAATCTACAACGGCGTCGATCCGGTCCCTCCCACTCCTGCAGAGAGCTGTCCTGCAAAAAGTGGCTTCACACTCCTGTTTGTCGGCCGACTGGCTCCCATCAAGGATCTCTCTACGCTCATTCGCGCTGTGGCAATCGCAGTTCAGCGCGTGCCGGACCTGCACTTGTGGGTCGTCGGACATGGCGCAGAGCGCGACCACCTGGACTCTCTGGTTTCGGAACTGGGAATTCGCGAGAACGTCACCTTCTGGGGCGAACGGCTGGATGTTGCGGGCTTCTTCCGCACCGCAGACCTCTACTGTATGTCTTCCGTGTCGGAGGGCCTGCCGATGTCGCTGCTCCAGGCAATGTCCGTGGGAGTTCCGGCGATCGTGACGGATGTAGGAGGTATGGCCGAGGTCGTGAAGAACTCCAATGCCGGTCTTGCAACTCCCGTGGGCGATCCTGAGGCGATGGCCGGCGCGATCCTTCAGCTTGCGTCCGATCCGGACCGCAGGCACGCTCTGGCGGAAAACGCCAGGGAGGCCTACCAGCAAAATTTTACGCTGGAGCGCATGGACGCATCCTACATAGAGCTCTACAGCCGGCCATCCTGAAGCGAACAACACTGTCATCCTTTAGCGAAAAAGCAGCAGATTCAAATCAGTTGCACAAATTACTTTTCAAGTTCCGGGCGAACAGTGAAAGGCAGTCGGTGGCATTCCTCATACACTCTCCCGCCCTGGCTCCATCGGCAGTCCGGCAGCAAGCGCAGCCGGTTTCGGCAACCATATCTTCCATAACGGACCGCGAGTAAAGATGAATTTGTAAAGTCCGGCCACAGCTGCCACGTTCAGCACCAGCAGTGCGCCTGCCGCGGAGGCGATACGGTGGATGACAGGAAGCCTGACCCGCAGGGAAGCGGCGGCGGCAAGCCAGAAGAGCCACTGAGCGGCAGCCATCACACTCCACAACAAAGATCCCGAGCCCAGCCACGTTGCGCTGAACAGCAGAAGGACAAAGAAGTACGGCACGAGCAGCCGCGTCACCTTGTGAGACACCAGCTGGAAGAGGACCCGATTCCCTGGTCCGAGCGTCCAGGGAGCCTCCGCAAACAACTGGTAGTTTCCGGCAAGTGTGCGAATTTTGCGCTGGAACTCTCCGGAGACCTTTCCCGGCCAGGTGTCGTAGACGATGGCAGAGCGGTCAAGGACGCTGCGATAGCCCTGCCGCAGAATCGAGAGCGGCTGAAACATGTCGTCGAGGATCAGACCATCGGGAAAGGGCCGGATGAGGTTGCGGCGTGCCGCATAAAAACCGCCATAGACACCGACGGGAGAGTCCCACGCAGCCTCGCAGTTGCGAATCCACTGCTCATAGCGCCAGTAGACGCCACTGACGGCGGAAGCCGCAGCGTCGTGGCCGTCCGTGTTCAGGACCAGTTCGCCTGCGACACAGCCGACGGATGGATCGGCAAAGTTGCTGAGCAGCTTGCGGAGAGAGCCTTCGGCGATCGTGGGACGGATGTCGACGAACAGAAGGATCTCGCCGGTCGCTTGAGAGATGCCGTGGTTCAGCGCAGTCGCCTTGCCTCCCTGTTCGGGAAGAATAACCGTATGCAAACGAGGATCGCTGTTCTGCTGGAGTGCCTCGACCGTACCGTCGGTGGAGCCGTCGGAGACGACGATGACCTCCTTGATCAGAGCCGGATCGAGCGAAAGAAGATGCTCGAGCTGAGCATGGATTCGCGCCTCGCCGTTGTGGACAGCCATGACGATGCTTACGGGAGCGTCGAAAGGAGCCTGCTTCCATGGTCTGGGAAAGAGTCGAGCCAGCAGGTACATCACAATCGGATACCCGGCATAGGCATACGCGATGATGGCCAGAGAGACACAGAACAGCGTCGTCATTGCGCACCCCTTCGGCGCAGGATCGTCTTGACGGTCTCAAACATGATCAGGAGGTCCAGGCCCAGAGTCATGTGCTTGATGTAGTAGAGGTCGTACTCCAACTTCTCGCGGGCTTCCTCAAGGGTTGCGCCGTAGCCGTATCGCACCTGTGCCCATCCGGTCAGACCCGGCCGGATCATGTGGCGGAGGTCAAAGTAGGGGATGTTCTCTGAAAGCCACGGCACAAACTCAGGTCGCTCCGGGCGCGGCCCGACAAATCCCATGTCTCCGCGCAGAACATTCCAGAGCTGGGGGACCTCGTCGATGCGCGTCTTCCGCATGAAGCGGCCAATCTTTGTTGCGCGTGGATCATCCTTGCTGGCCCACTTGGCGCCGGAGGCCTCCGCATCCGTCCGCATGGTGCGGAACTTGACTACCATAAAGTTCCTGCCGCCCATGCCAACCCTGGTCTGGCGGAAGAAGATGGGCCCGGGCGATGAGAGTCGCACGGCGAGCACGACAAAAGGAAAGAAAGGGAGGAAGAGCAGAAGGCCGATTGCCGCTGCCAGCGTAGAGACGATGCGGCGAGCAAGCTGCTGTGATGGCCTGACGCGGAAGCCTTCACTGTAGATGAAGTTGCTGGGCCGCAGACCATCCAGATAAAGCTTGCCGGTGAGGCGTTCGAGCAGGGAGCCTGCTTCCTCAATGACAACGCCATCGAAACGCAGCTTCAGCAACTCACGCAATGGAAGCTCGCCACGCCGGTCTTCAAGGGCGACCACGACGCGATCGACTCCCCTGGAGGAGCCGCGAAAGGATTCGAGAGTCGCCTTGACGGCTGTCTTGCGCTCTTCTCTGTCGGTCGGCATCGCCTCAAAGGCGACGACTTCCATACCTGCATCTTTCCGCTGACGCAGCACATTGACGACCATGCGCGCCCGGTCTCCGCCACCGAGAACGTATACCCTCTCTCGAAAGATATCCCTGCCCAGGATCCACTCGTACATGCTGCGCCAGATGACAAGCCCAAGCGTCAGGAACATCAGGCCAAGCAGGAGAACGTAACGCGCAATGTCAATCTGGGGGAAGAAATAAACCAGTGCGGATAATAGAAACGAGAGAAAACCAAGAACCAGAAGAAGGCGAAAGTAGATCTCCCAGCGCTCAGAGATCCTCTGAGGCTCGTAGAGATCGAAGTAATAGGAAAGCAGCAGCGTGAGAACCGTAAGCGCCGCAATCTTCAGTTGGCCGTACTCATAGTTCAGGCAGATATAGGTGTCCGGCCCCAGGACCAGCTTGGTGGCCAGCAGAAACGATCCACTGACGATGAGAGCCTCGCACATCAGCAGAACAATGGTGCGGGTCGGATAGTACACATTGAAGAGGCGAATCATCGCAAATACAGGTCCCCACCTACTCCTTATTCGAGTTGTAACCGTAGTAGCTGCTCGTCTGAGGATTCTCAACTAAGGCGTTGAGCACAAAACCCAGCACATTGGCCGACCGCAGCTCCGAGGCGGCGCGCTGCGCTACCGCATACTTTGTGACGCCGGCACGAGCGACAAGGAGAACGCCATCGCAGGAACGCGCCAGGTTTACGCCGTCCGATACCGGAACAACCGGGGATGAGTCGACAATGATCCAGTCGAAGTAAGGGGCCGCCAGCCGAAGCAGTTCGCCAAACCTGGGATTACCGGAGAGGTCAGCGGCTTTGTCACCGCCATTTCCACCGGGGATAAAGGTGAGGTTGGAGAGAATGTGATTGACCGAGTTGGGGGCTGCGCCTTCGGCCATACGCTGCATCACCTGCTCGGCCGAAGCTTTGCCAGCCAGGTATTCTGCGAGTCCGGGATGCGACTCCGTTCCCAGCATCTCATGCAGGGTGTAGCGGCGCATGTCTCCATCGATCAGCAGAACCTTGCTGCTCTTATGACGAGCCAGGCTGACCGCCAGGTTGGCGGAGACAAAGCTCTTGCCCTCCTGCGGCAGACCGCTGCTGACCAGGATGGATTTGAGGGGACGAATGTCACGCGCCTCATAGACGCGGGAACGCAGGCTGCGGAACTGCTCGACTGCAGGGCCACGTTCAAGCAGTGCCGGAAGCCTGTCGATCGCGGGGTTCCACGGAAGAGAGGCAACCGCGCTCAGATTGAGGCCGCCGCCCAGATCATGGACAGGAGCCGGATCATCGACCGATACTCCACCAAAGGTCGCTGGCTCCTCGTACGGAAGAGTTGCGGTAGCAGATGTATTTCTCGGTTCGTCGGCTGGCAGGGGAGACTCGCCAGGTTGGCGTTCAGCCTTCTTCTCCGACTCGGCTTTCTGAAGTGCTTCATATATGCGGCTCATCGATCCTGCCTTCCTTTAATTTCGCCATCGAACGCTGATACAAAGCCCTGATTTTCCGCATAACCGCCCCGCATGTTTCCGCTAGAAGCCATGGGCGAGATCAGAAAGGGTGCGGTCTCCAGCTCGAGCTCCGCGGCGACCCCTTCAACCATCTCCGCCGAAACCTCCTGCACCTGCTCGACGAAGGCCACAATCAGGCAATGCTCGCAGAGAAGATTAATCACACGCGGAATACCGTGGCTGTACCGGTAGATCAGATCCAGCGCCTGGTGGGTGAAGATAGGCCTGGTTGCGCCAGCCAGCCTCAGCCGCTCGGCGACATAGGCATGGGTCTGGTTCTCTGTCAGAGGCTGGGTCCGGCACCACAGGGCCACACGCTGCCGCAGCTGACGGACACTCGGGTGACGCAGCTTCTCCTCAAGCTCCGGCTGGCCAGAGAGAACGATCTGGAGCAGCTTTTCCGAGGAGGTCTCGAGGTTGGTCAGCAGACGAATCTCCTCCAGCAGGTCCCAGGAGAGGTTCTGCGCCTCATCGATCACGACGACGCAGGTCTCTTCCATGCGGAACCGCTCGATCAGCCAACGATTCAGCTGAAGCAGCATTCCGGATTTTGTCCGGCTGGTAACCGGGATGCCGAAGTCCGCCAGCACAAATTCAAGAAAGTCCAGCACCTCAAGGCGGGGATTGAAGACAAAGGCCGTGGAGATGCGGCGATTGTTGAAGGACGCCAGGGCCCGCTTGAGCAGGGTGGTTTTGCCGGTGCCAACCTCTCCGGTCAGCACGGTAAATCCCTTCCGCGCCGAGATCCCGTATTCCAGGCAGGCGAGAGCTTCCCTGGTGTGCGGCATCATGTAGAGAAACCGCGGATCCGGGCTGGTTCCAAAGGGGCTGCTGTGTAGTTTGAAGAAGTTGTTATACATGGTCATTCGCCCGTGTTCACTAGAGGCTTACCAGCTTGAAGTTCCGATCTTCGACGCCCCAGCCCCCATCGCCGGCCTGGCGGAGGTTGGTCAGGATCGTTGGAAGAAAACGAGATGACACCCAGGGTAGGAAGTTTGGTGAAAGCCCAGACGTCGCGCTCTGAGCGCATCACGGTATCCCTGTACTCTCTCCAGGCCACCAGTATCGTCCCCAGAAAAAGACCTGCCACAAATCCGGCTCCGATGAAGACGCCACGCTTGGGGAAGGTAGGACTGTCGGGAAGGTTGGGCTGGTCCATGACGCTGAACTGCTCGCCCTGCTGACGCCGCTCGAGATCGGTTGCCATCTTGGACTGGTTCATCTTCTTGAGCAGATCGTCATAGAAAGCCTGTGCCGTCTGGTAGTCACGCGTGATGCTCTTGTACTCCTCCAGCACCATGGGGCTCGAGGAGATCCTGTCCTGGTACATCCGAATCTGGCTGGAAAGAAGGGCCTGATCGTGCCGCTTGGACTGAATGCCCTGATCGAGCGAGCGCAGCTGCGCGCGCAGCTGCTGCACGGCGGGCGAATCATTCCGGCTCGGCGTCGAGCTGGCAGTTGCGGGGGTAGCGGGAGCCGCGGGCTCCGCCGCAATCTTCGCCTGCAGATCCTTGATGCGGCGACGCACGGAGACGACATCGGGATAGCTGTCCGTGTACCGGCGGGTCAGATCGGCCTCTTCGTTCTCAAGCGTCTGAAGCTGCGACTGCAGGGCGCTGGGGCTCGCACTGGAGTGATCGCCGCTGCCGGTCGGGGACATGCCCTGCTGCTGCGCGATCATCGATTCGGTATAGCTCTTGTCCTGCTCCATGCGGTTGAGAGCCTGGGTGGCCGCATCCAGCTGAGTATTGAGGCTGGTCAGCATGTTGATATTGGGAGTCTCTTCGCCGGGTAGACGTCCCAGATACTTGGACTGGAACGCTGCCAGCTTTGCGTCCTGCTCATCGAGCGCACGCTTTGCATCTGCCAGCTGGCTCTTGAGGAACTCCGTCGTCCCTTCTACAGTCTGCGCCCGCGCATTCAGATTCGCCGTCACGAACAGCGAAGCGATCTCACCGCAGACCTGCTGGGCCGTATGCGGATCCGAGTCCTTATAGGAGATAAAGAATCCCGGCAGTCCCCCCGTCCTGGCCATCTCGGAGTGGATCGGTTTGATATCGATGTTCTTACGAACCTCGTCGATCCGGTCGTCCATTGACATCTTCCTGGTGCCATAAAGATTGAAGCGCTCAATGATCGGTTCAAGACGCGACCGGCTGAGGATCTGTTCCTTCATCGAAGCCAGACGTGCTGTGATGTCTTCGACTACGACGGGCCTGACGTAGTCGTCCGGCACTTTCTGTTGTTCGACGAGGATGAGAGTCTGGGAGACGTAGCGCGGAGGTACGATAAAAGTAAGCACGAATCCCACCAGCGCAAGCAGAACCGCGGGAGCGGCGATGATCCAGCCTCTGCGTTTCAGAATCCCTAAATAATCGTCCACATTGAGCGTACGATGTCCAAGCATAGTTAACTCCTTAGAACTCTCCGAGACGGGTAGCGCGTGGTGTCCACGAGACCCCGATTCCAAAGATGTGCGACAAACCGTTGAAGGCGTTCGGAACCAGGATTCCCTGGTTGAAAGACTGGTTCTGGGCCGTATAGCTGGCGTAGCCTGAAAGCGTTCGGCTGAATCCGTGGGTCAGCTGCAGAATTCCATATTCGGTATTGGTGATGCCATTGATTGAACTGGCCTGCGAGATTGCAAGCAGGCCGCTGGTCCTCGTATAGACCATGGATGCGGAGCCGGCCCATCGAGCATTAAAGGTGCGACCGGCCGTCGCCATCACGGAATCGGATAATGCTCCCGGCTGGACGCCGGAACCGCCGTTGACCCCATGCATATAACGTACGTTGTAGTTTGACAGCCGGCGGCTATAGCTCACGCCCCCATTGACGTAGAAATTGAGACGGTCGGGAATAAGAGCTGCAGCCGAACTCGAAATCCACATAGGACCAGCCGAAACATCCGTCGAAAGCGACCGGGTCCACAACCGGGTGTAGGCCAGATTCACGCCCTTGGTCTGATAGGTGATGTCACCGGCAGGAAAGCCCGGAGGGTAAAGGTTAACCAGGTTCGTCAGATTGAAGGAGGAATATACCCCGCTGAGGCTGACGGAGCTCCTCCGGTTGATCTGATGGTTAATCCCGACCTGCACCGTAGTCATCGACGTGTCCAGGCCATTGTTCTTATCCAGAAAGTGCAGAAGCGACCATGCCCCACTGCCGCTGATCGACGTTCGTCCGGTCAGGCGGCGTTCCACAGTGCCACTCAACATATTGCTGATCCGGTTGCCGGAATAGGTGAGAACGCCGCCGGCGGGTCCCTGCGACGGCCCATCAATGGGGCCGGTCCCGGGATTATTGACGCCGGGGACACCGGCAACACCGGTCACCGGTGACTGCGGAAGGAAGCTGAAGGAGTCCGTAGCATTCAGGACCCACCTCTTTCCAATGAGGCTCTGGCTGATCGCGACGTTCTGGTACGTCGAGGTGCCCTGGCCGCCCTGGCCCAGGACCAAACCACTGGCAATGAGCACCGAAGTCGGATGAACATTGCTCAAAGAGGTGTACCCCAGAATGCCGGACAGCGCCGTTGCGCTCGTTACATTTCCGTTCCCGTAATAGCCGTACTGAACGATCTCAGAACCGCTGAGAGCATAGTGCACCGTACCGTCCACCCAGGAGAGTCTTGGGGTGGTCGTGCCGGCAGGGGTCTGCGTCTCGACCGGAACAGCAGTGGGCGCTGCCTGACCAAACGATCGACCTGCGAGAGCAAATACAACAATCGAAATCGGAATCCACGTTTTCATTCTTTTTTCTCGGATGCTTTATGGAACGACGATGGTGTCACCTGGTTTCAGAGGGATTCTCTGCGAATCGTCCCCTTTGAGCGCCTCTTTATAGTTAAAGGGAATCTTCTGCTGCTTTCCGCCCTCATTCCGTAAAATGTAGATCTTTTTGGAATTGGCAAAGGGGGTCAGACCTCCTCCGGAGGCGATCGCCTGCAGAGGCGTCATTCCCGGCGTCATCGGAACGGGTCCGACGTGACCAACCTCTCCAATCACGAAGATGCGCTGGCTGGTATCCGCCATGACGACGACGGAGACGTTGGGATCCTGGATATATTTCTTGAGCTTTTCCGCAATGTCATCCGCCAGCTGCATGGGGGTTCTGCCGGCCGCCCGGAGATCTCCGATCAGCGCCATCGAGATCATCCCGTCAGGGCGCACCGGAATCGTCCCCGAGAGAGTCGGCTCCTTCCAGACAGTGATCGCGAGAGAATCGTCCGGACCGATAACGTAACGGGCGTTATCTATATTGGGTGCTCCCTTCTCTGCGGTTGAAGGGGCAGACTGGGATTCAACGGGTCTTGTGGCCGCGGGCGGTGTATTCTGAGCCGGCGTTCCCTGATTTTCCGAGGTTCCCTGGGCATAGACCGAGGTTGAAACTAAGACTAAAACTCCGACATGAAGCCATTTCATGGATTTGCTCCCGGATCCTTCACTACGACCGCTTTTAAGATTCTTTCCATTCTCACTCATCCCGCTGCGCGCTGCCTCCATTTCCATAACCCCGACGACTCTCTCCGACCATCTTGCAAATCCTTGCACATCTATCGTCGGTCGCCGAGTGCGTACTGAGAAAGATGCACATATTAGAGGGAACAATGTCTGCGGGGCGGGTCCAAAGAGGTCATCACTGATCTAGCAAGCACAACACATGCCAAAGCGCCCGCGGTCTTCACTTTTTTTGATTCCAGCCAGAATATGGATACTTTTTCGAGCTGAATCCCGCGTATTATGGGGCAATTTCCTCTGGAGAGCGCCCGAGGCCGCCAAATTTCGAACCTCATCATCGTATGCAGAATGGCAGCGTAAATGGGAAAAGTTTTTCTCTTTTCCCCTACAACTATGGTCGAGTAGTTCCCAGGAGACTGGAAACCATGTTCGAAAATGCCCTTTTGTTGGAGAATCCTGCCACGGCACGTAAATTGCTTGTAGACAAGGCGTGCAGTATAACGCCTGGAAAATGGTGACCGGCAGCTTGCAAAACGAACAGATCTCACAGGTGGTCCTTACCGACCCCGATCCGCTTCCACCGGGCATTGCTCCCGTTCGGGTCCCCCGAAACGTCTGGCTCGCCGGCTCGGCTTTGGTTCTTCTGCTGATCGCGCTCTATTACCGGATTGGTGTCAAGCTGGTCATCGACTGGTACAACATACCCGATTATTCCCACGGCTTCCTGGTCCCGTTGTTTTCATTCTTCCTGCTCTGGGATAAGAGAAAAAAGATCGCCGTGACTCCGGTTCAACCGAGCTGGGGGGGACTTCCGATTGTTGTTCTGGGGTTGGTGACCCTGATCTTCGGGGTGTACGGGGTCGACCTTTTCACCTCGCGAATCTCCTTCGTGATTCTGCTGAGCGGGTTGATCTGGACCTTCCTGGGACGCGCCATGCTGCGCCAGCTTTGTTTTCCCGTTCTGGTTCTGTTGCTGGCCATCCCCTTCCCCGCCATCATCTTTAATCAGATTACGTTTCCTCTGCAGCTTCTGGCCTCAAGGCTGGCGAGCACCATCCTGCCTCTGCTGGGCGTTCCTACCCTGCAGGAGGGCAACGTCATTCAGCTTCCGGTAATGAAGCTGGAGGTGGCAGAGGCGTGCAGCGGTATCCGTTCGCTGATGAGCCTTTTCACCCTGGCTGTCTTTTATGGCTACTTTCTGGAACGAACGACGCGCCGGCGCCTGATTCTTGCCCTGGCCAGCATCCCGATCGCTGTGGCGGCCAACGCCATCCGCATTGTGGGAACCGGGCTATGCGTTCAGTACTGGGATCCTGCCAAGGCGCTGGGATTCTTTCATGAGTTCTCCGGATGGGTCATGTTTGTCATCTCACTTGGGTGTCTGTACCTGATCCACCGTTTCATGCTCATCGTCGCGCCCCCGAAGGAGACAGCAAACGCATGAAGCTCCGATTCTGGACCGTTGCAGCCCTGATGCTTGTAACTCTTGCTCTGCTGATTCACCGCGGAGATGCGGACAATGTTCCTGCCAGCGCCCCGCTCAGCCAGATGCCTACCGTCATCGACGGCATGTCCTCGCAGGATATTCCGCTGGATCAGGACGTGCTGTCTGTTCTCGGCAAGGGTGATTTTCTGAACCGCGTCTATGTCGCGCCCGCGGTGCAGAACGTTTCGACGAACTCCCCGGCGCGGTATCCGGTGGGACTGTTTATCGGATACTTCGCGACGCAGCGCACCGGACAGTCCATTCACTCTCCGCAGCACTGTTTGCCGGGAGCAGGCTGGACCTTTGAGTCGTCGCAGTATACGCATCTGCAGGATACTCGTGGTGAAGACTTCAATGTCGGAGAGTACATCATCAACAATGGCGATACCAGGCAGTTCGTCATCTACTGGTATCAGGCCCACGGGCGCAGCATCGCCAACGAATACAAGGCGAAGGCCTACATGCTGGCGGACGCTATCCGCTACAACCGTACCGATGGGGCTCTGGTCCGTGTCATCACACCCATCGCCGGATCCGAACAGGTTGCTGACGCGCGCAGGCGGGCCGTCGACTTTACAGCTCATATGACTCCATATCTGTCTCAGTTCATTCCGAACTGAGACGTGCACGAACCAATGCCGGCCCTGGAGGGTTCGGCGCAAAAAACAATCCACCTCGGCATACGTTTCGGGGATGGACGATCGATGAGGAAAGGTGAAATGAAAATCTCCCGGACTTCCGCTTCAGTTCGCATCTCTGCCGCGGTGATTGCAGCTTCTCTCGCGCTGGGCTTTACCACGGGCTGTTCCCGCGATCCCAACAAGCAGAAACACAAGTACCTGGAAAGCGGTAAGCGCTATGCCAACGAGGGCAAGTACAAAGAGGCTACGATCCAGTTTTCGAATGCCCTGAAGGTCGACCGCAACTTTGCGGACGCCCACTTTGAGCTGGCCAAGGTCTACCTGAAACAGGGATCGGTGATGACCGGCTACGCGGAGTTGATGCGCACCGTGGATCTGGCGCCCGGCAACGAAGAAGCGCGCATCGAACTTGGAAACCTTCTTCTGGCAGGCAACGCGCAGGACAAGGCGGCCGATCAAGCGAATGCTGTTTTGTCGCAGGACAGCAACAACGCCGATGCCTATGCCCTGCTCTCAGCCCTTGCGGCCCGTAAGGGAGACCGTGCAACTGCGCTGACCCAGATCCAGAAGGCGCTGTCGATCGATCCCAAGCGCGCAGCCTTTCACACCACGCTGGGAGTTCTTTTCGCCTCGGATCCTGCAACCGCAGACCAGGCAGAGGGCGAGCTTCGCAAGGCAGTCTCCCTGGATGACAAGAACGTCGCCTCGCACATCGTCCTGGGCAACATGCTGCAGAAGAAGGGCGACCTGAACGGTGCTCTGGAACAGATGAACGCCGCCGTCGCTGCCGACCCGAAAAACGTAATTGCGCGCTCCAGCCTGGCCGATCTTTATATGCGCCAGAACGACACGGCGAAGGCGGAGGCGGTGCTCCGCAAAGCGGCCGAGGAGCTTCCGGGGGATGGAACCGCCACGGACATGCTGGCGAACTATTATTTCCGTAGCAACCAGGTGGACCGCGGCGTCCAGGTTTACTCCGACCTGGTCTCCAGCCATTCCAAGAGCATCCCGCTCAAGCTGGCCTACGCTCGCCTGCTGATCGCAAAGAAGGACATTGGCAAAGCCCGGGAGATCGCCCAGGAGCTGGCCAAGACCGACAGCGAGCTTCCGCAGGTCGCCCTGCTGAACGGAATGCTGCAATTGAATGATGGCAAGGCGAGTGAGGCTGTCGATACGCTGCAAAAGGCATCGAAGGCAAACCCCGAAAACCTTCAGCTTAAGATCTGGCTGGGCCGTGCGGCCTCGACCAAGGGAGACACCCGGCTTGCTCAGCAGGCCTTTCAGGATGCGATTCGCCTGAATCCCCGGAGCACGGAGGCACAGGAGGGGCTTGCGCAGATCTCCATCAGCCGCGGCGACAATACGACGCTCGCGCAGCTGGGAGATGCGACCATTGCATCGACGCCTCAATCCCCTAACGGCTACCTGTGGCGCGGCATGGCGGAAGGAAGCCAGAAGCTCTATGACAAGGCAGAGGCAGACTTCAAAGAAGCCATCAAGATGGATCCCAACAAAGCAGACGGCTACCTGCAGATGGCAAAGCTTCGCCTTATCCAGAAGAATGTCCCTGAGGCTCGCAACATGCTTGAGCAGAGCCTGACGCATAATCCGAACTCCTCTGGAGCGCTTCGTCTGCTCGCCGCAGCGTATGTCTCCGACAAACAGACGGCCAAGGCGATTACGCGCGTTCAGGAGCAGATCACCAAGTCTCCACAGAACGGCGATATGTATAGCCTGCTTGCGCAGCTGCAGGGTGCCAACGGCGATACCGCCGGCGCACTGACTTCCGCAGAGAAGGCCATGCAGATGAATCCCAACGATCCGGTCGCTGCCGTGGTTTACACCCGCGCGGTCATCAGCAGCGGCGATCCGGGAAAGGCGCTTGCCAAGTGGCAGCAGTGGACCAACGAACATCCGAACGACGCCCAGGGATTTACCATCCTTGGAACTCTTCAGGAGGCCCAGGGCAATCGGGATCAGGCGATCAACGCGTATAAGAAGGCGCTTCAGATTCAGCCGGATCAGCCCGTTGCATCGAACAACCTGTCGTATCTGATGATCGAGACAGGACAGAATATCGACGTTGCACTCTCGCTGGCCCAGGTGGCGCGACGTGGTATGCCTGATTCCCCCAGCACGGCAGATACGCTGGCGTGGGCTTACTATCACAAGGGAAACTACACGTCAGCGCGCGATCTGCTTGAGGACGCCGTCAAGGCCAGCCCGAACGATGCCGCTCTGCATTACCACCTGGGCCTGACCTACAGCAAACTATCCGATCACTCGGACGCTACAGTTCATCTGAAGAAGGCAGTCAGCCTGGCGCCAAACAGCCAGACCGCAAAAGACGCCGAAAAGGCGCTCAGCCAATTGAGCTAACTATGCATTTCTCCGGCCGGACCTGCCTTTCATATGGAGGTCCGGCCCTTACCTCTCTGGAAGTCGTGTGAACACAAAGACAATTGCCCGCAATACAGCCTGGTATGGGCTGGAACTTCTGATCGGTTTCGGAACCTCGCTGATCACCTCCATCGCCATCGCCCGAACACTTGGGCCGGCGAAGATGGGCTATATCATCTACGTCACCTGGATCACAGGAATCGTGAGCCAGCTGAGTTCCGTCGGAATTCCCGTCGTCACCCGCAAATACATGGCGGAGTATCTGGGCGGCGGCGACTATACGACAGCACGCTTTATTTATTTCCGCACCCTGATCATCCAGACGCTGCTGGCTTCCGTTGCCACGCTCGGGGCTATCGCGTGGGTCTTCCATGACGCTCCGGCAGATTATCGAATCGCCGCGCTTCTTCTGGTGATTGGGATTCTGCCTTCGATGAGCAATTTCGTCTCGGCGCAGGCAAACGTTGCCGCGGAGACACTTTCAGCAAACCTGCCCGGCTCTCTCGCCTCGACGGCCACATACTTTGTGCTCACGCTCATGGCTGTGTTTCTGAACTGGGGCATCAACGGCATCGCATTTGCCATGTTCGCGATGAAATGGGTGGACTGCCTGGTCCGGCTCTTCCCCACCATGCGGCGCATCATGAAGTGGGACAGCGGCCACGCACATCCGCCGGAAGACCTGCGCGCCCGGATGGTGAGCTTTGGCGTCCAGAGCCTGACGGGCATGCTGCTTACACTGGTGGTCTGGGATCGCTCCGAACTCTTCCTGTTGAAGCATCTGACTCCCGATATCCGTCAGCTCTCGTTCTACTCGGTTGCCTTCAGCCTGGCGGAACGCCTGCTTATCTTCCCAAACATCTTTGCCTCCGCCAGCGGTGCGAGCATCTACGCGCAATATGGCCGCGACAGCTCCAGACTTCCTGCCATGGCGGCGGCTTCCGCACGTTATCTTGCGATGGTCTCCCTTCCCCTCCATATCATCGCCACGCCGCTGGCCGCTCCGGTCATCATGGTTCTTTATGGCAAACAATACGCAGGAGCTCTGGTGGTAGCATCCTTTGCTCCCCTGCTTTGTCTGCCGAAGGCCTTCCTGGGCCCTATTCAGACAATGTTTGAAAGCTACGATCAACAGAAGTACTTCATTACCACAACGATCGTCGCCTCCTTCGTCGACATCGGCGTGGCGTGGCTCCTTATCCCCTCGCACGGAGCTCTGGGCGCCTGTCTGGGAAGCGGCGCAGCGCAGTTTACGGCAGTGATCTCGATGTGGGCTATCGGAATTGCACGCTACAAGATCCGGCTTCCCTGGGGCTTCTTCTTTAAGCTCTCGGCCATTAGCGGAGTTGCAGCCCTGGCGGCCTATGGAGCTGTCAGCAGGCTAACCCCTTTGCCCGGCCTCATTGCCGGATCGGTAATCTCAACGGTGCTCTTTATCACGCTGGGCTATATGTTCAAAATCCTGGAGCCGGAAGACCGTGACCGCTTCAAGGTTATTACCAACGCCTGCCCGCAGTCGGTTGCGGCACCGATCAACTACCTGCTGGACCGGTTCACCCGTCAGCTTACGATGGATTCGCCCAGCATCTAGATAAGCAGCTTCGTCCAGCTCCATCAAAAAAAAAATGAGTGAGGAGAAGACCCCCTCACTCTTGATTTGACCTGTCAGGATGTAACAGAAAGCAGGGCTCCCGGCACCTCTTCCTGAAACATTGCCCGGCAGATTTACCTCAAAACTCTGGTTCTCTCTATTTGCAGATAGATAGCCAAACAGAAGCTATTTGAATTGAGCAACTTACTAATTTAGCCCGAGGATTTCGCTGCAACCTTTTGCGGCTCTGGTGAGAAATTTGGCTCACCTTCACTCACAGTCGGAGGATAGAATCGGCCCTTGCAAGCCCCATCTCGAGATTCTTTTGCGTCCAACCACTAGAGAGTGCGAAGCTAACGGGGGCAGGTGCCCGCAGACAGGATTCAGGGTCACAAACTTTGATAAAGCTATCGATACAATGCAGCGTCGTTGCCTTGGCAGCGCTTCTTCTGGGTGTGTCTTCTCTGTGCTTTGCCGCACAGCCGTTAGGCGGCAACCTGCTGGATGACGGCTATAGGGACATGTATAACCTTCGCTTTGCCGATGCGCATGCGAAGTTCCAACAGTGGATGTCGAGCCATCCCCAGGACCCCATGGGGCCTGTCTCGGACGCGGCAGCGTCGTTGTTCAGCGAATTTGAAAGGCTCAAGATAATCGATGTCCAGCTCTTTGCGGATCAGAGCCGTTTCGACAGCCGGAGCCGTCTGACTCCGGATCCCAACCTCCGCAAATCGTTCGAGGACCGGCTGAACCAGGCGTCGGACCTTGCGGCCGCTGCGTTGAAGCAGAATCCGCACGATGCGCGCGCGCTCTATGTAAAGACCCTGATCTGCGGAATGCGTTCCGACTATGCGCTTATGATCGACAAGAAAGACCTTGCCGCTCTGAACTACAGCAAGGAGGCCAGTGCGTATTCGAAGCAGACCCTGGAGGCCGACCCGCATATGTACGACGCCTATCTGGCCTCAGGGGTGGAGAACTACATGCTCAGCCTGAAGTTTGCTCCTGTACGCTGGCTGCTTACCCTGACGGGCGCCTCCACCAGTCGCGACGAGGGCATACGCCTGCTGAAGCTGACCGCCAGCCAGGGACACTACCTGGCTCCCTTCGCGCGAATGATGCTGGCAGTGGCTGCTTTACGGGAAAACCGCCCGCAGGAGGCGCGATCGATCCTCATCGATCTCAAACGGGAGTTTCCTATGAATGCGCTGTATGATCGCCAACTCGCGCTGATCCACTGATCCCATCCATCTATCGATCCTGCTCCATAAAACTTTTGCATCGCAACGGTGACAAAAGCATGTAGGCTGAAGAGGCTTTACGCCACACCTACCGCACAGCACAAGAGAGTGAGAAAAGGCCCGCACGATGCAAATCGCCTCCGTAGGAACAGCCTATCCGCAGCATCGCTATCACCAGTCCGTTATCGCTGAATCTCTTCGGGAACGTTGGCAGCACAAGATGGAAGAACCCCGTCTGCTGACCCGTCTGCACGCCAATTGCGGCGTTGAGTACAGGCATACCGTCTTTCCGATCGAGCAATATCCTGCGCTCGACACCTTCCGTAAGACGAATGATGCCTGGATCAAGGCAGCGGTCGATCTGGGCCAGCAGGCAATCTGCCGGGCTTTGGACTACGCAGAGATCGGGCCGGAGGAGATCTCGGCCATCTTCTTTGCATCCGTCACCGGAATCTCAAGTCCTACCGTGGATGCCCGGTTGATTAATCGGCTTCCTTTCCCTGAGACCATCAAGCGAACGCCGATCTTCGGGCTCGGCTGCGTTGCAGGCGCTGCAGGCATCTCGCGTGCGGCAGATTACGTGCGTGCTTTTCCCAAACAGTATGCCTTGCTGCTGTCAGTAGAACTCTGCTCGCTCACGTGGCAGGACAATGACCAGTCCATTGCGAACCTCATCTCATGCGGTCTCTTCGGAGACGGCTCTGCGGCGGTTGTGATTGCAGGAGCAGAGACTGAGCTCGCCCGCCGGAATCGTGGACCACGGATTCTGGCGACGCGATCGACCTTCTACCGCAATACGGAACGCGTGATGGGATGGGACATTGTAGAGACCGGATTCAAGATCGTTCTCTCTCCCGATGTGCCGCGAGTCGTTGAGGAGAATCTTCTGCGCAACGTCGAAGACTTTCTTGCCGAAAACAAGCTGACCCGAGACGACATCTCCACCTACATCTTCCACTCGGGAGGCCCGAAGGTGCTGGAGGCTATGCAGAGCTCTCTTGGACTGCCGCAGGATGCCCTGGCGCCGTCGTGGAAGAGCCTGCGTGAGGTGGGAAATCTCTCTGCCGCATCTGTCCTCGCCGTCCTTGAGGATTACTTGAAGGTGCATCCGGGTGCTCCGGGCACATACAGCATTCTGGCGGCGATGGGGCCGGCCTTCTGCTCGGAGCTCGTGCTACTGCAGTGGTGATCGGCACTGCAGCAGCTCTGCTTCCACTTCTTCGCTCAGGGCCACAATGACGGATCGAAAGATGGGTCAAAGAGAAGGATCCCTGTCTTCTGCCTCAAGCACCATAGACTCCACGGGCAGAATACAGGGATTCTTCGCCTTGCTCAGAATGACGGTCTAACAGCCAGCGACATTAGCGAGAGCTGCTCCAATCGCTGAGAGCATCTTAAAAAAAACAATTGCCCTGCAGACCTTCACCAGGTTCGATGAAGATCTGCAGGGCAATCTTGTTGGACCAACCTCCGGGTTTAGAAGTTGATGCGTCCTGCAAGCTGAAGCAATCGAGGTTCGTTGGCCTGTGTGGTGATCTGTCCCATCTGGGACGACCCGATTGAAGTATTCGGTGCTCCGAACTGCACGCGGTTGAACAGGTTGAACGATTCAACACGGAGCTGAAGCACAAGACGCTCACTCAGGTGCGTGTCCTTGAACAGTGCGAAATCGAAGTTGGCAATTCCTGGAGCACGCATCTGGTTATCCGTTCGGGATTCGTTTCCGAATCTGTAATTTCCAGGTGCTGCAAAACAGGCGGGATCATACATGGCTTTCTTGTTCGTCGAAGCATCTCCGAGTCGTGACTGAATAGACCCGGACGTCTCCTTCTTGCAGCCCGACACGATATTCGGGCGTGTTGTGCCGGTCAGCGCATAGGTGCTCACCGTGTTCTGAGCCATCGAGAAGCCCAGGGGGAAGCCCTTCTGGAAGGTCGTCACACCGTTGACTCCGTATCCGGAGATCAGGCCCCCAAGGAAGCCTGAAGCTCCCGAGCCCCAGCGCTTGTTCTTGCCGAAGGGAAGAGAGTAGACGTAGCTAACGGTCAGACGCTGGCGTGAATCGTAGCCTGAGAGCGAATACTCCCCGCTAAGGTCATTTGTGTTCTGAAATCCAGGAGCGCCAGTCGCCTCCAACCATGATGTCAACGATTCTGCATTGGTCATCAGCTTGGAGAAGGTATAGGAACCCAGCAATACGCCGCCTGAGGAGAGCCTCTTCTCCAACTTCATCTGGAGAGCGCTGTAATTGCTGACGCCAATATAGTTGCCTGTGTTAGAGATACCTCCATACTGCGGATAGGGGCGATAGAGCTGATTCGACAGAATGGTCGCATACTGCTGGTTGCCCTGGGTGAATTGTGAGCGGTCGAACGGATTGGCCACGCGCTTAGTCAGGAAGCAATTTGGAGGCAAGCTTCCAGCCGACCCAGCACAGCTGGGATCACCTGCTGCCTGGTCAAGGTACTGTTTCGAGACCTGGTTGATATTCCGGCTGACAGGAAGATGCGAACCATGCAGCCCAGAGTAAGCGGCCTCAAGAGCGATACCAAGCGGAAGCTGACGCTGAATGGCGAAGTTCCACTGGTACGTAGCGCCATTGTCTTCGGTGGCGGACAACGAGCTAGCCGAGCCTCCCAGCAGGAGCCGCTGATAGACCGGATCGCGTCCAGGAGCCGGGGTGATGCCGCCAGGCAGCGGGTTATCCAGCGTCGCGTTGGGGGTCAGTCCGGCATCGAGGGTCGAGACAGGATTGTTGGTGATATAGGAGAGCGGCGACTGTACCGGGGACTCCGGGAACTGGAGGTAAGCCGGAATGACAAACTTGCCCCATCCAGCGCGGATGACCGTCTTATCGTCCGGACGGAAGGCGAGCCCGAGACGAGCAGAGAAGTTGGAGAAGTTCTCGTTCCGCAGGCCCTTATCAGGATGTTGCGGCGAGTCGACCAGGTCGTATGCTCCCGTGACCGGACGGCCTGCGACAGAGATAGCACCCAGCACAGGATTGACTTCCGTGGGATTGAAGGTCGCCATCAGGTTGTGACGTTCGCGCCATACACCGGGAATCTCGTAGCGCAGACCGACATTCAGCGTCAGCTTGGAGCTGATGTTCCAGTTATCCTGCACGTAATATCCCTGATAGTAGATGGTGCTGTAGGTTGGAGGAGCAATCTGCACAACGCTTGGATTTGAAGCCTGGTCAACCATATATCCCATGAGGAAGGATGCGAATGGATGGCCGCTGACTCCATTGTTGAGCAAAGAGGACATATTCGGATCGAAGTTGAATGAACCGCCAGGATTATTGTTCTGGAAGTAATTCATCTCAAGGCGGCGGAGATCTGCACCGGCCTTGATGGTGTGACCCTTAATGGTCTTGGTGATGGTGGGAGAAATTACATAGTTGTTGTTGATGGAGAAGATGTAACCCGTACCGATGCCATTGACGGTTGGATTTGACAGGCCGATACGCGGAACTGTCGTTGAATTCGGAACCCGGTTCAGAGCCGAGATTGTTCCCATGTAAGACGGGAAGCCCAGCTGCGTCTCGTCATACCCCAGAGTTCCGGGGGTGCGTACGTAGTTCCACCGGGTGAAAGACAGATGGAGGTCGCCAATCAAGGAAGGACTGAAGAGGTATGTATCTCCGATCACTGCCTGATAGGTCTTGAAGGACTCCGGCGAGATCGGATCACCATTGATCAGACCGTTTTTATAAGGCTCTGAGCCTATGTTCTTAGAATTCCATTGTGTATAACGCCCGAAGAGACGCTGCTTGTCGCTGAGGGTAAAGTCAACACGGCCGTTGTACTGATCGTTCGTTCCACCGGCTCCGGCATATTGAACGAAGTTATTGGTAAGTCCTGGACCAGTCGGAGGCGCCCAGTATGGAAAGTTGAGCAGGTTTTTCGCAACCGGACTCCACCGCGAGGCAGGAATCACGTTTCCAACATACGGAGTGCGTGTACCGGTATAACCGGGGCAGCCTTGACCACCTGCGACCGTCCCGCCGCATGGATCATAGATCTGGCCGGGAATTCCGTTCGCAACTTTTACATTCGCCGAGGGAATGCAGAGCCCTGTTACAGGATTTTGGCCGTTTGTGCAGAGCTCGGAGAAGTCACCCTGGCGCATCTTCATGGTAGGAACGGTGTAGTTGTTGAGGCGCGACTGGGCCTGGCGGTATCCCTCATAGTTGAAGAAACCAAACAGGCGATCTTTGATAATGGGAAATCCTACTCTTGCGCCGAACTGATTTTGATGATACGGGTTTTTGCTCAAAACCTGGCTGGGGTTATGCTTCGAAAAGTACGGGGTCGAGTTGAAGATCGTATTACGAACGAACTCGTATACGGAACCGTGAATCTCATTGGAACCGGCCCTGCTGGCGATGTTGATCACGCCGCCGGTGTAGTTCCCGAATTCGGCAGTGTTGTTGCTGGTCTGCACGCGGAACTCCTGCACGGCGTCCTGCGACGGTACAAGGGCGGTAATGTTGCCATAGGAGATGTTGACCGGAGCGCCGTCATAGAGCGTCGCGCTCTGGTTGGCGCTGCCGCCGCCGATCTGGTAGTTGCCAGCGGCGAATACGTTCTGGCCTGTCAGGTTTCCGGAGGAGCTACCCTGCGGGACCACGCCTGGGACGAGGCCGACCAGCGCGAGAACGTTACGTCCGTTAAGTGGGATGTCCGTCACGGCCTTTCCCTGAACGATCTGGCCCAGAGCGGCGTTCTCCGATTGAATGATCGGAGCCTGCGAGGTTACCGTGACTTCTTCCGTCGCCGTGCCCACCGACATGTTGACGTTTTCGCGGGTGGCCAGGGCCACCTGAACTTCGACCGGGTTATGCGAATAACGTCGGAAGCCCTGCGCTTCAACTGTCAGCGTGTACTCGCCCGGAAGGATGGAGAGAAACTGATAGTCACCGGAGTCCGTTGTCATCGCGGTCCGCTTCTCACCGGTTGCGTTGTTGCTCAAGGTTACGGTGGCATTGGGAATGACAGAGCCCGTCGTATCCGTGATCGTACCCACTACAGACCCAGTCGTACCCTGAGCCCATGTGTTCTGTGCAAAAACCACAAAACACAGGGTAAGTGTGCATAGCATTACGAGCCTTAGAACTCGCATGGTCTTACCTCCTGAGAAAAGACAGGCGTGCCTGCCAGTGTTAATGTTTGGAAAGCCGTGTCTTCGCGGTGCGAGAGACAAAGAGGATTTCGCAAAGGGGATTTCCAATTTCGGCGGTTCACACTGTGATGTATCAATCTCACTTTGAACCGCCTTTTCCGGGTTTTTTGACACCCCAGAAGATGTAGGTACCGCTGCGCGTCGACGTGATGAGATCCATCGCGCCGTCGCCGTTGAGGTCACGAGCCAGTACATCGGATCCACCGCCGGAAAAGTTGTGGACCAGCTCAGGAACAAAGCGCGCACCTCCAGGAGCCGACTTGTCTCGCACTGTGCGGTACACATAGAGAACGGGGGCTCCATAGGGATCCGGATCGTAGAAGTCGTCCAGATGAGACCAGTACCGCTTGCCAGCGATAAAGTCAGGCACTCCGTCGCCATCGACGTCAGCAATGGTGGACGCGTGCGGCTCCGTGAACACTACACCTCCTGCACTCTCCTCAGGCGTGCGCCCCATCACAACGTGAGGAACGAAGGTGATCTCTCCGGAGGCGCTTCTCTTCTGTTCGAACCAGTCGATCCCCCAGCCGTGCGCCTGCATGGTGGTGACCACATCCGGCAGGCCGTCGCCATTGACGTCGTAGACGCCGATCTTCGATCCGCCGGCCGAGGTCCGGCCCCACTTGCCAAACGGTGCCGGGTGATAAGTCCATTTCGTTTCGGGACCGTTCTGCGCGGGCTGCTCCCACCATCCGTAGGTCCCCACGATATCCATACGGCCATCGCCATTGACGTCGCCGGCGCCAATGCCATGCGCGGGCCACGGGCCATGCTCACTTACCTGGTGGACGATCCACTTTTCCGTGGGATGGGCAGGGTCAGGCTTGGCATAGCACATGTAGCCGTCGCCCATATAGACAAGCTCCTGCTTGCCATCTCCATCCACATCGGCCAGGACGGTCTCTTCGCTTGCGATGGGGACGACGACCGTGTACTTCTCCCAGCGGCGCGACTCTCCTTTGGGGTTAACGTATAAAACCGCGCCAATTTTGCCCCCGCCTGAATGGCTCGTGGTTAGCACATCCGGCCAGCCGTCGCCTGTAAAGTCGGCGGCATGCTGAACCCAGTCCTCCTCCGAATAGTTCGTAGAGGCATTGACGACCTGCGCAGGGTAGATCTCGCGCGAGGTCGTATAGTCAGGACCGAAGTAGATAAACGGTCCGGAGACGATATCCAGCTTGCCATCGTGATTGAAGTCCGCCGCTGCCGCAGACCAGCCGTAGTAAAACTCGTTCACGCGCTGCATTCGGAAACCGGAGCCGACCTGCTCCTTCGGCCAGGTCTTCATCGCGATGTCTTTGTAGGCGATGGCGCGGAAATGAATGGTTGAGCCTCCCGAATAAAGGGCAAATGGGCCAAAACCATTCATGCCCTCCGTGGCGGTACTCACCGCATCTCCACCGTCGTTGAAGAAGGCGCGCAGAATGTCTGCATCCAGCAGAACTTCCACTTCGTTCCAGCCATCCTTGCGGAGGCCGCGCTCGGGGTGCTCAAGAGGAGCAGCAACTCCTCCCGGCATTGGGGGGAGCTCGGGGCGGCGGAAGGTTCTTGCAGGCGTGCCCGGAGGAGGAGCAGGCGGGGCGAAGCGAATCTGACCACCCGCAATGCGCAGCTTCGTCTTCTCGACGACCTTGCCGGAATTATCCAGGGTTACCTGATAGGCGGTGGGCTGCTGCTCCAGCGAGAGCATCACTCCCTGCATTCCGGTCGATTTTTTTTCGAGACGTAGAAAAATTCCGCCTGCGCACTCCGCTTCGCAGCGAAACTGAAGATAGACTGCCGTGTCCTGAGATGGCTTGTTGAAGACCAGCAGGCCCTCTCCCGCCGCCGTGATCTCGCCGTTGGAGGCCGTCCATTTGGCGTCTCCAACCTTGTCCCAACCTTGGAGGGAAGATCCCTTAAACGTGCCATCTGGCGCGAAACTTGGCGTTTGCGCCTGCAGGGTAGCAGCAGCACCGAGAGCAAACGCCCCCGCCATTGCCAGCTGCAGAAGAGCAGGGGCGCGGAAGATCTTTACAAAATTCGAATCAGGCGTTGTTCGCAATTTATTTTGCATAGTATGCAATGGCCATTTTTGAAGCGGAGCCATAATAGCATCGCGCCCAGCACGATTGTCGAGAGGCTTTTTCACAAAAATGCTAAAAATACTGATCGATTACTGGAGGGAGTTCCGATGCTGCGAACGATCGCAACCATACCAGCCGTTATTCTTCTTGGGATGATGCCCTTGAGCATGGATAACGGCCAATCGCCTGTCAAAAGCCCGGCAGAACGCTCTGCCGTATTCCCCGCTCATATAGAACGACTCGACCCTGCTGCGGACCGTATCCTTCCGAAGAACGCGGTTTGGCATCGGGTTGCCACCGGGTTCACCTGGGTAGAAGGACCTGTCTGGACTCACTCCGGCTCCCTGATGTTCGCCGACATCGCAAGCAACAGTATTCGCAAGGTTAGCGCTGACGGAAGTGTCACCCTATGGCTGCAGCCAAGCGGATATCGCGGCACGGAGCCATATGGAGGAAAAGAGCCGGGAACCAACGGAATGACCCTTGATTCTCGCGGCAGATTGACTGTAGCCGGCCACGCGGCACGAAATATCATGCGTTTTGAATCGATGGACCCCCACGGCCAGGTGACGATTCTGGCCGATTCGTACAACGGCAAGAAGCTCAACAGTCCAAACGACCTGGTCTACGCCCACGACGGTTCGCTCTACTTCACCGATCCGCCCTACGGCCTGAGGACACAGAGCGACAATGATCCTCATAAAGAGCTGAAGATCAATGGTGTCTATCGCCTTCCCAATGCGGTAGACCAGAAGCCCGGCTCAGCTCCGGATCGCGCGGCCCTGCAACTTCTGATCAGCGATCTTCCGCGTCCCAATGGAATTGCCTTCTCTCCAGACGGCAAATGGCTCTATGTCAGCAACTCTGACCCGAAGAAGTGGATGCGCTATCCGGTGAAGAGTGATGGCACGGTAGGAGAAGGGAGTATCTTCCTTGATGCCTCTGCCGATAAGCGAACTGGTGCTCCAGATGGGTTGAAGCTCGATACAGAGGGCAACCTCTATGCCGGCGGCCCCGGGGGCGTATGGATCATCTCACCCGCGGGCAAGCACCTGGCGACCATTCTGACCGATAAGGCAACTGCGAACGTTGCCTGGGGCGGTCCAGACGGCTCTACGCTGTACACGACGACGACAGACTCCATCTACAGTATCCGCCTCAACGCGAAGGGCATTCGCCCCTGATGCGGCCTACCAGTCGGTGAGGGTTCCATCCAGCTTGCGGGCTACCGGGAGGTAGGCCCGCTGGTATGGATACTCAGCCGCAAGCTTCTCGTCGATATCCACTCCAAGCCCGGGCGCGTCGCCGGGATACATGTATCCGGCTTCGAACCGATAGGCATGCGGGAAGACCTGGTCGGTCAAGGCTGAGTGCGGCATATGCTCCTGGATGCCAAAGTTGTGGATGGCAAGCCCAAGATGCAGTGCGGCGGCCATCGTGACCGGCGAGAGGTCCGTCGCCCCGTGGAAGCCCGTCTTCACCTGATAGACCGCTGCAAAGTCCGCAGCCTTTTTGAGAGCGGTGATTCCTCCGCCATGCACGATAGTCATGCGGATGTAGTCGATCCACTGGTTACGTATCAGGTCATGCGCATCCCAGAAGGAGTTGAAGACTTCACCCGTGGCGATTGGTGCGACAGTATGCTGCCGAATCAGCCGAAATGCCTCCTGATTCTCTGCCGGCGTAGGATCTTCGATCCAGAACAAGTGATATGGTTCTAACGCTTTCCCCAAACGGGCTGCCTCGATGGGTGTAAGCCGGTGATGCACATCGTGCAGGAGATGCAGGTCCTCGCCGAACTCTTCACGCACCGCCTGGAACAGCTGCGGGACGAAGTTGAGATACTTTTCCGTCGACCACAGCGACTCCGATGGAAGCCCGCGCTCGGCAGGCTCATACGGCTTATCGCCTTTGGGAACGCCGTAGCTGGAGGAGACGCCCGGTACGCCGCACTGGACGCGAATCGCGAGATAGCCTTCTTCCAGATGCTTCCTCACGCTTTCGATTGCGCCGGGAATATCCGCACCATTGGCGTGGGTGTAGACCAGCGCTCCCTGACGGCTCTTTCCGCCGAGCAGGTTATAGACGGGCGTATTCAACGCCTTCCCCTTGATGTCCCACAGAGCCACATCTACGGCGGCAATCGCCGTCATCGTAACCGGTCCGCGCCGCCAGTATGCTCCGCGGTAGAGGTACTGCCAGATATCCTCAATCGCGAACGGGTCGCGTCCGATCAGGCAGGGAATAACGTGTTCCTCGAGATACGCCGCAACAGCAAGCTCGCGACCATTCAGTGTGGCATCGCCAAGGCCGTAGATCCCCTCGTCCGTCTCGATCTTCAGTGTGACAAAGTTGCGGTCCGGCGAACATACGATAAGTCGTGCAGATGTAATCTTCATCCTGTCCTCTGACTTTTTTGGGGTGCGCTGACGCGCCTGCAGGCAGTGCCAGAGCACATCGACCTATGCTTGAACTCCGATCTCACTTGCCCCAACGATGCATGATGGCAGTTGCGTATGACATGACAGCTGCTTCGGAGATACCGTCGTTGCAATTCCATGAAGTGTCATCCTGCGCGAAGCTCTCGCGGCCTTATCGCTCCGCTCAGGATGACACTTTGGTAAGAGCATTGGAGGAAACCGGTCAAGGAATTGTCGCGTGCAAAGGCTATGTCGATACTCTCTAGTGCGGCAGCTCCTTTTCTCCGATGATCGCAAATGAGGCTTGCGGCTCTCCCGCGCCGGACTGCGAGCCGCCGACCGATATGGCATACGTTCCGGAACGCACCGCTCGAATCCCCTTCTGATCGACATAGGAGAGCTGCCTGGGGCTAAGGGTGAACTGAACGCGCTTCGTCTCCCCGGGAGCAAGATGAAGCCGCTGGAAGCCCTCCAGCGAATGACGCGGAAGAAGACCATTCTGCGGCGGAGCCAGATAAAGCTCGGCAACTTCATCGCCAGCCATCTTGCCGGTGTTCTTCACATCGGCCTCTACCGTCAGCTCATCTCCTGCGTTCAGGCGCTCTGTATTCAGCTTGACGTTTGAATAGGCGAAGCTGGTATAGCTCAGTCCATATCCGAAGCCATAGAGCGGCTGTCCCCTGAAGTAGCGATAGGTTCTATTCGCCATTGAGTAGTCCGTGAACGGCGGCAGGTCATCCACGCTGCGGTAAAAGGTGACTGGCAGCCTACCTGCCGGATTGTTCTTCCCGCTCAGCGTCTCTGCGATCGCCTGCGCGCCCGCTTGTCCCGGATACCAGGCCTCGAGGATGGCATTGGCGTTCTGCTGTGCCCAGTTGACGGCCAGAGCCGATCCATTCAGCAGGACCACCACCAGAGGCTTACCGGTCTTCTTCGTAGCCTCCAGAAGGTTCTTCTGGGCTGCAGGCAGGCCGATATCGGTGCGATCGCCTCCAGCAAAGCCTGGGATCTGCACCTTCATCTCTTCGCCTTCGAGATCGGGCGACAGGCCGACGAACGCCACCACGACATCGGCATCCTTGATAGTCAGCATCGCCTGATCGAGCAGTGGCTGCACAGGAGCGACCCACTGCAAGGTCAATCCGGCGCCAAAGAGCTTTGCACGGTGCGAATACGCAACCTCCAACGCATGCGGCCTGGCATCATCAAAGTGCACTTTGATGTGGGGCGTCGCAGAATCGCGGAAGGGTTTATCCTCACCGACGTGGAAGGCGGTAAGCTCCTTGCCGTCCAGCCGTATTGTGAAGTTTTCCGTATCGTTGCACGGGTAGCAGTGCGCCAGGGTGGCGGTTAGCTCGTAGTCGCCAGGAGCAGGAGCCTGCAGGGTTCCGGTCCAGCGCACGGAGAATGCACGAGCATCGACCGCCGCAGCCGGGGAAGCACTGTTCCAGTCGAAGTTGATCTGTTTATCGACGCGTACCAGAGCGGGTTTTCCCTGGAAGCTGTCGTTGGAGAAGTACTCGGCCTTCAATCCTTCCGTGCTCGACCCCTTGCCTGTGCGGAATTGCGTTCGCGGAATTACGATAGGCGCATTCTCTGCATAGGGCGAGCCCTGCGCGTAGACGACCTTCGTCGCCGGGAACTCACGGATGATGCCATCGACCGGCATCACCGGGTTTTTCGGCACGGCGTTGTAGTTTCCTTCAATCGCGGCAAGCTCTGCGGCATTCGGCCCGATCACCGCGATCGTGTGCGCCTTCCCGCTGAGCGGCAGAGTATGGTTTTCATTCTTAAGGAGCACCATCGCCTCGCGCGCTGCCCGCAGTGCAAGCTGCGTATGGGCTGGCGACATGTCTTCGCTGAATGGCACGGAGGCGTATTTCACCTTCGCAGGCGGATCGAAGAGGCCAAGCTTGTACCGAGCCAGAAAGAGGCGGCGCAGCGAGACATCCAGCTCGTCCTCGCGGATCAGCCCCTGGCGAACAGCGTTGGCAAGGTTCTTATAGGTTGTACCGCAGTTCGTGTCCGTTCCCATGCGGATTCCCGCAACCGACGCATGTTCTCCATCCGGAGAATAATGATGGCCGTTGGGATGGAAGAAGTCATCGATCGCGCCGCAATCGGAGGTCACGAATCCCTGGAAGCGCCAATCGCCCCGCAGAATGTCTTTGAGCAGAAGCTCGCTCGCGCAGGCAGGCTCTCCATTCACTTCGTTATAGGCACACATGATGCTGTACGCATGACCATCGACGATGGTTGACCGAAACGCCGGAAGATAGGTATCCCACAGGTCATACGGCGAAGGATGGACATTGAAACGATGCCGATCGCTCTCAGGTCCGCTGTGTACGGCGAAGTGCTTGGGCGTGGCGATCGCTCTGAAGTAGGTGGGATCGGTCCCCTGCAGCCCCTTTACAAACGCAGTTCCCAACTGCCCCGTGAGGAAAGGGTCCTCTCCGTAGGTCTCCTGTCCTCGTCCCCAGCGGGGATCGCGGAAGATGTTGATGTTGGGCGACCAGATGGTGAGCCCGTAGTAGATGGAGTGAACATCGTGCCGGACAGCTTCGTTGTACTTCGCACGCGCCTCTGTGGAGATGACCGTGCCAATGCTATTCATCAGCGGCTCATCAAAAGTCGCAGCCATGCCAATAGCCTGCGGGAACAGCGTCGCATATCCGGAGCGGGCCACACCGTGCAGCCCTTCGTTCCAGAAGTCGTAGGCAGGAACTCCCAGTCGCGGAATCGCCGGGGCCGTGTTGACCAGTTGCTGCGCCTTCTCATCCAGCGTCATCCGGCTCACGAGATCGTCGACTCTCCGTTCCATCGGCAACGAAGAGTCCTGATAGGCAGGCTTGCTGGCGGCCTGTCCCCGGGCCGGTAGACAAACTACCGTTCCGGCGAGCAGGAGCGCGGCCGCTGCCAATGTTTTCATCCTTCGTCCAAAGATCTCCAGCATGACGGCACCACCATCTTGTACGGTAGAAATCATTGATTGACTCCGCTGGCGAGAAAGCCTCCATCCACAACGACAAGCTGGCCGGTCGTAAAGCTGCTCTCCGGGCTGACCAGATAGAGCAACGCCGAAACCAGCTCCTCGGGTTCTCCAAAGCGGTGCACTGGCGTCCGCTGCAGCAGCTCCTGCCCGCGTGGGCTGTCGATGATCCTGCGGTTTAACGCGGTTGGAAACACCCCGGGTGCGATTGCGTTGACCGTAACCCCGAAGGGGGCCCACTCTACCGCGAGCGAGCGAGTGAGCGCGCCGACCGCCGCCTTGCTTGCGCCGTAGGCGGCGACTTCGTGAAAGGCGACGAAGGTCGAAAGAGAGGCGATGTTCACGATTCTTCCGAAGCCGCTCTCGATCATGGCCTCGCCAAAGACCTGGCATCCCCGCAGCGTCCCCGTGAGGTTTACGTCGAGGATCTGATTCCAGATCGCCTCATCCATCTCCAGCGTGTTGACCCGCTTCGTCATGCCGGCGCAGTTCACCAGGATCTGAATGCTGCCAAACTCCGCGAGGACCGCGTCCCGCAGCTGCGCCAGTGAGGAGCGATCGGAGACATCGCTGCACATCCTCATTGTGCGAACACTCAGCGCCTCGATCTCTCCGGCTACTTCAGCCACCGAATCTTCGTGCCGCGACGAAGCGATGACAGAGACACCCTTCCGGGCCAGCCCTAATGCAAGCGAACGCCCAATCCCCGAAGTTCCTCCAAGAACAACGGCACACTGTCCCTTCAAATCTGTGGGGGCAGGTTTTCCGGTCTTCTCGTCTATGTCCACGTCAATACCTTTTGAGAATCGATCTTAGCCGGGTCCAGCTCAATGCCAAAACCCGCCTCCTTCGGCAGCGCCAGGTGCGCGCGTACCGGTACAGGAGGCCGCTTCTCAAAATGATAGTAGTGACGCATCTTGTTGATCAGGTATTCCCCTAGCGGAAACGTCATGGGAGAGTGACTTGCGATGACGTGCATCGCTGCATGGATGCTGTGGCCGTGCGGAATCACAGGGACATCGTAGAGCGAAGCAACCGTGCCGATCTTTACCAGCTCGGAGATGCCTCCACACCACTCCGGGTCTGCCTGGACCACGGACAGCGCATCCGCCTGCAGATAATGCTGTACCTCCCAGCGGCCGTAGAAGTGCTCCCCCGATGCAATCGGGATAGTGGTGCCGCGATGCAGATTGGCGAAGGACTGTATCTTCTCCGGATGAGCGATCTCTTCCATCCAGCGCGGATGATACTTCTCCACCTGATGCGCCCACTCGAGCGCATAGGTCTGGTCCCAGCCGCTAAAGGCGTCGAACATCAGCTCCGTATCGTCGCCCAGAGTCTCGCGGAGCAGACGCACCAGCGCGACGTTCTTCTCCATGCCCGCAGCGCCCGATCCCGGACCATAACCGATAAACCACTTCTGATAGCGATAGCCCTCCTGCTTGATAGCGAGGCATCGCTTCCGCACCGCCTCAGGTTCCAGAGAGAAGCCAAGGCAGCTTGCATAGACCTCCACCGACTCGCGCGTGGGTCCGCCCAGCAACCGATAGACAGGAACGCCATAGTAGCGCCCCTTCAGATCCCACAGCGTGTTGTCGACCGCGCTGATCGCCATCAGGAAGAATCCGGCGCGAGAGTGCCGGTTGGAGCGGTACATCTCGTCCCACAGAAGTTCGGTCGCGAGCGCGTCCTTGCCGATCAGGAACGGCCGCAGATCTTCGTAGATCACCATCGCCGGCTCACGTTCAATGGGCCCGTACAGCCCTTCGAGCCCATCTGCCGTCCTGATGCGCAGATAAATTGCGGTCGAAGATACAGTCTTCGTTCCAGAAGGATTGTCCCGGTACTCCGGAGGCCGCTGATTGTCGTAAATGTCCAGCGGATTAACCTGCCGCTGTCCGTTGACGCCTGCTTCTGTTTCGTAATGCCCCTTCAGCTCGAGCAGTTCAACCGCAGCAATCTTCTGAGGAGCAACGCCGTCCGTGCACCCTTTGGATTGGGCTGCCGCATGGACTTCGACCCCGGGACTGACCGCTGCTACCGCTCCCGCCATCGCTCCGAAGAGCACGCTTCTCCGATTCATCTACGATCTTCTCCTGACGTGACACGCAATGACTCCGCTTACAGGCCCTTATCCGATTGCAGAAGACAAAGGCCCATGGAACAACCGACGTGTCGAAGAATACACAATCTTAGGAATATTCAGGAAAATCGACATCGTCGAAGAACTTGTAATTCTCCAACCCCGCAGGCGGCGCGAAGAAACAGGCGACCTTCATCTCCTCGTCTGAAAGGTTCTGGAGCATATGCACCTGCCCCTTGGGGAACAAGACGGCGCAGCCAGTATGCACAGGCTGCACCTCACCATTCACAAGGACCCGGCCATGACCGCTCAGGATGTAGATCACTTCTTCGCCCTGGGGGTGGGAGTGTGCGGGCCGCGCCCGCTCCCCCGGCGCCACCCGAATGACAGCCATCGTACAGTACTGTGCTCCGGTATTCTCACCCGTCACCACCCAGCGCAGCTTGCGTCCGGGCAAGTCCAGCTCTTCAACGTCCTTCTCATCTACGATCGGTATCGCCATGGATTGCTCACTTTCTAGTTCGCCAGGATGCCCTGAACCGCCTGGGCGATGCCGTCGGGAGTCAGACCGAATACTTTGACCAGCTCTTCGTACGTCGCCGAGTGGATAAACTGCTTGTTCCCTTCTCTGTCCAGCGTGTTGAGCGTGGATACGCGCTTCAAACCGGATGCGTCCGTATCAGCACGATGACGATACAGTACCTTCAGGAAGTTCTGCCACAGATAGCCGTTGTTCTGCTCTGCGAAGAGGATGGGCAAACCTGTGCGATAGAGACGCATCATCAGCTCGTCGTCCACAGATGGCATATCGACGACGCCGATGTCGATGCCGTTCTTCGCGCAGATCTCCGCCGCCGCCAGGGCTTCGTGAACTCCCCTGCCGCTGCTGATCACGATGGCGCGATCTGAATCCGACCGGCGAACCTCGTAACCTTTGCCGAACTCGAACTCGTAGTCCGTGTCGTAGAGCACCGCCGACCCGGTCCGCATGACGCGCAGGTACACCAGACCGCGGTTACCCTCCATGATCCACTTCATGATGGACAGCATCTGCTGCGGACAGGACACGTCAATGATCTTCAGGTGGGCGACTGCGTCGAAGGTCGAGGCATCGTCATTGCCCATGTGGGTGGCGCCGTTGGTGCGCGTCTCAAAGTTGGCTGCCGTCGCCAGATAGGTGATGTCCAGTCCGTGGCCTTCGCTCAGCCAGCCGTTCTTGTCGGCGATCGCCTCCAGTCGTTCCTGGTGCCCTACGGCAACGCGCCGCATCACCTGCCAGTTGAAGAACGGGCAGAAGGTGCTACACCACGTATTGTTCCCCAGAGCTGCATAAGCTTCCGCGATCAGCATCATGTTGGCTTCCGCCACGCCAACGTTCAGAGCACGCGACTGATCGGCCGCGCCGACGCCTGACTGCAGACCGCTTGTAGACGCAAGGTCGGAGTCAATGGAGACGACACGCTCATCGCGGGCAAAGACCTTCATCCCCGCAGTAACAATCTCCGCTGCGCTGTAGCTCTTATTACGATCGAGCTTCGGCAGTGCGGCAGGATCATAATCGATCTTCTTGTTCCGCCGGGGCACCTGTTTCGTCAGGACTGGCCCCATGACCGAATCAAAGAGATTTGCATTCGAGGCGCCGTTAACCGCAAGATGCATCCTCTCGGCTTCGCTCAACAGCAACTCGCGGATGGTCTCTCCCTCAGGGGAGCTCGAGATCTCATCGAGGAAGGAGACAAACTCCTGCACTCTCGCCGCCCGGCGCTGCTTTTGCAGCTTCAGCTCCTGTGCCAGCAGTGCTTCGGGCACCGTCACCTTGTGCTTGTTGAAGAAGTCTGAGAACGCTCCAAAGCCCTTGCGGGTATTACAGATGATTGCAGTCGGACGCCCGTTCCTTGGGCCAAACCGGAACTGGTTCAGCGCAGCGACGACGCCATCGTACTCGGTCGCGTCCACACTGAAGGCATTCCATCCATACGACTGGAAGACCGTTTCGAGCGCAGGCATGGGGAAGAGCATGCGGTCGTGGATATCCAGCTGCCCGTTGTTCCGGTCCACCATCACACAGAAGTTGTCCAGCCCATGCTGGGCTGCATACATCACGGTCTCCCAGCACGAGCCTTCCTGAAGCTCGCCGTCACCCACCAGGCAATAGGAATCGAACTGCGGGCTGCGCTTTCCAGCCAGCGCAAAGCCCTGCGCCACGCCGATGCCCTGCCCCATCGGTCCGGTCGCGATCTGAATTCCCGGGAGCACAGGGCCGGGATGGCCGTTCAGAATGCTCTCGTGCGAACGCGAGCCGTGCAGCACCTTCTCGTCGAAGTACCCCATCTCCGCATAGATCGAGGCCAGCGCAGCCACTGCGTGGCCTTTGCTCAGCGTAAAAAGATCCTGCCCCGGCCGGGTCGGATCCGTCACATCCAGTCGAAGGAAGCCTCCGTAAAAGAGAGAGACCAACGGTACTGTCGCCGACAGGGCTCCCCCGGAGTGCAGGCCCTTGTCGATGGCGTCCCCGCTCTGGGCGAACGTAAGGATGCGGATATCGGAGTCCTTGATCGCAAGAAGCTTCAGCAGACCCTTCTGAAAAACTGTATCTCGGTGCATCAACAACTCCCTGGTTGGAACCTTGAGATCACCAACAGCGATGGCTTGGGCGTTCATGCTCTCTTCCAATCTTTTTTGTAAAATCGAATTTCAATGCGTATTACGCAATTTGTTTTGCATAATTTGATCGAAAGTATAGGTGCCACAACAAACTACCGTCAAGAAAGATGCAAAACTCTTTTGCGGCCATGCTGAAGCCCTCGTTCTTTCCAACCTGCACCATACAATGAAAGCCCTCAGGAGAAACCATGCGCGTTGTCATTATCGGCGGAACCGGACACATCGGCACCTATCTCACCCCACGGCTGGTTGAGGCCGGACACGACGTTCTTTGTGTCTCCCGGGGGGCGAAAAGCCCATATCGTCCGAACCCGGCCTGGAAGGCCGTGCGTCCCGTCACCCTCGACCGCGACGCCGAAGAGAACGCCGGCGTCTTTGGAGAAAAGATCGCCGCCCTGGACCCGGAGATCGTCATCGACCTCACCTGCTATCGCCTCGAGAGCGCAGAGCAGTTGGCGAACGCGCTCCAGGGGCGCATCCAGCACTTCCTTCACTGCGGAACCATCTGGACGCACGGCCACAGCATCGAGGTGCCGACCACCGAGGATGCCGCCAAATATCCCTTCGGCGACTACGGAATCCGTAAGCTGGCCATCGAGCAGTTCCTTCTCTCCAAAGCGCGGCGAGAGGGCTTTCCGGCGACGCTCCTGCATCCCGGGCATCTGGTAGGGACAGGGTGGAACCCCATCAATCCGCAGGGCAACTTCAACCCGAGCGTTTTTTCAGATCTCGCCCAGGGGAAAACGGTCCGCCTTCCCAATCTTGGAATGGAGACCGTTCACCACGTTCACGCCGACGATGTAGCGCGGGCGTTTCTGTGCGCCATGTCTCACCGCAGCGTCGCCATTGGCGAGAGCTTCCATGTCGTCTCACCGGCAGCCCTCACGCTCAGGGGATTCGCCGAACGCATGAGCGCATGGTATGGGCATACTGCCGACCTGGCATTTCTGCCTTGGGAGCAATGGAAAGATACGGTGGAAGAAAAAGACGCGCGCTTCACCTGGGATCATATCGCGCACTCGCCGAACTGCAGCATCGTGAAGGCCCGCAGGCTGCTGGGATACGCACCCCGATACACGTCTCTTGAGGCCGTTCAGGAGGCAGTTACCGCGATGCAGTCTGCATCGCGGTAACTGCTTTATCGGATTCAGCGCGTTTCGTTCCAGTGCACCATCGGCAGCCCTGCTATGGGAGCACGGAAGTAAGGGATGTTGTTCGCTCGCAGCGATCCGATATAGATCGTCTGCAAATCCGGCCCTCCGAAGGTGACACTCGCCATCCACGGCGCGATGCCTTGCCCGGTAGCAAACAGAACGTCTTCGGTGACCTTGCCGGCGAAGAACTGCTTCTCCAGCGCATCCACTTTTGCCGGGTCGCCTTCATCCAGCAGCACGCGCTGGTCTCCCTCAGGAGTCAGCACAAACAGCTTGTCGGAATAGACGCAGGTTCCCCACAAGTTGCCAAAGCTGTCGAAGGCGATGCCGTCCGGCCAGGCGCCCTTGCCGAGGCTTGAAGGACCAAAGACCTCTCTCTGCCCCAGCGAACCGTCCTCGTTCACGCGGAGCCGGCTGATGCAGCCTCCGGTCGTCTCCACGACGTACATATACTCTTCCTTCGCGTCCATGCGGATCTCATTGGTGAAGTGAAACCCATCCGCCACAATGCGAAACTTGCCGTCGATATACCGCGCAATGTAGCCATCCGGAAGATCCGGCTTGAGAGCATGCATCCAGTTCTTGATGCGGGTCGAGACGGTGATCCAGATGCGCCCTTTCGAGTCGCGCAGCACAAAGTTCACCTTGCCGATCGCCTCTCCATCGATGCTGTCGGCCAGGACCTTCGAGTCGCCGGTGCGGGTCATCACCTCCAGCCGGTCCGTCCCGAAGTTTGAGATCAGGATATCGCCGTTCTCAGCGAAGGCCAGGCCGTTGGGCAACGTCCCGGTAAGATAGCGCGTCGCCTCGCTGTCAGCGTTGGTGAAATGCGACGAGATCTTCTGCGTGATAATCTCCTGGGTGCCATCGTGGCGCATCCGCACGACTCCGCCGCGCGAATCTGCCGACCACAACGTTCCATCCTTTTCGGCAAGAATGCATTCGGGGCGCTGAAGGCCCTGGCCGATGTACTGCAGTTTGGACCGGTCAATCTCAAAATCCAGAACAGGATTCCGCATCTGTCTTTTACTCCGGGAAATTTGAATGATTGCACATTACGCAATTCAATTTGCAAGATTAGCATTTGACGTCGCTGCGAACAACAACAGCGCGTTTCTCGCACAAGAAAAAAGCATCCGGTGCGACCCGGATGCTTTTCGATGATATTTTCTTCAGAAGCGATCAGGCGCTCTGCTCTGCAGCCTCTTCCGATACGCTGAGAAGCTGGCCGATCTTCTTCGCGCATTGAATGACCGATTTTGAATGCGCCGGATAATGCTCTTTGAGGAAGCGCGAGGCAGGCGCCGAGATGCCGATCGAACCGACCACCATACCGCTGTTCAGGCGAATGGGAGCCGCAACGCAACGCATTCCCTCCATGAACTCGGCCTCATCGAGGGCGTATCCCCGCTCCTGGATCCCGGCACATTCCTTCACGAGAGCGGGAAGGGTTTTGATGGTGGTCTTGGTGTACTTCTGCAGCGGTTCGCTGCCGAACAACGTGCGAAGCTCCTTTTCGCCGTAGTCCGCCAAAAGGGCCTTGCCGTGCGCCGTTGCATACAGCGGCACCAACTCTCCGGTCTGCCCGGCAACCACCAGCACGTGGCGGGCGTGCACTGAATCGATAAACAACGCATTCCTGCCCTCTCGAATGGCAAGATGCGCAGTTTCGTTCAATGCATTGGCGAGGGCCTTCAGCTCCTGATGAGCTACCCGCACCAGCATGTTGCTCCAGTCGTACTGGCGGGAGAGGGTCCACATGGCTGAACCAAGGATGTAGTCCTTGCGTCCAGCCGGTGTGGAGAGAAAACCTCGTCTACGCAGTGTCTGTGCCAGTCGGAAGGCGCTGCTGCGGTCCACTCCCAGCAGGTCCGATAACTCGCCAAGAGTGACTGGTTGTGTAGATGTAGCGACTGCCTGCAGAATCGTCAGGCCGCGGTCGAGACTCTGGATAAATGGAACTTGGGCAACTTTCTTTGGCATCGGCTCCTGCTGCTCACGCCCGGAATCTGACTCCAATCGACCGCAGGTAATCCCGGCTCTCCTTTACCAGGGTTGCGGGAGGCACCGGCGGTGAACCTTTGAAGTCATTATCAAGCTCGACCATTACCATACCACTAATCTTCCGGCCTTCCATCACATCCAGAATTCCGGCGACATCGACCTGGCCCTGTCCCAGGGGGCAATAGCCCAGCAGTTGATCGCTTTTTCCGTTGAAATCTTTGAGATGCATATGCTGGACCAGCGGCAGGAAGTCCTTCACTACCTTCAGAGCGTCCTGTCCGCCCTTGGTAAGTTGTCCGACATCCGGACCAAACTTCAGATGATTGGTATCAACTGCATCCAGAACTGCGTAGGTTTCATCCCGCGATTCAATACAGGTTCCGGTGTGCTGGTGCAGCACCGGCGTCAACCCCTGATCGGTCACGGTCTTGGAAAGCTCATTCAACGTGCTGATAATGTTTGATTTATTCGCTGCAAAATCGTACGTCTGGCGGGGAACCTGATTGGGGCCGACGACAAAAACTCTCCCCCCATTTTTCTTAATCAGTCCGCACCATCGAACCGCCTTGTCCAGTTCATCCTTTTTCTTTTCCGGGTCGGTCAGATTGATCGTGCAATACCCCGAGATCAGCGGAATGTTGTTCTTCTTCAGGACCGTCCGAAGCCCTCCGTGCTCTTCCGCTCGCGCAAGGACTTCACCAAAGGTCTCAAAGCCGTAAAATCCTGAAGAAGAAACCGATTCGATCGCCTGATCGACCTCCGCATTCCGCCAGGTGATTCCGGTGTGGCCCAAGTGGATTTTCCTCTTCTTCTGGGCAGCAAAGGCTGGCATCGTCGCCAAGCTGGCCGCGGCCAGGGCGCTTTGTGAAAGAAATGTACGGCGACTCAGATAGCGATTCAAGAACTGCCTCCTCGGAAAGCCCGGCCTGGTGACGACTACAATGCGTCAAGTGCAATCAGGCTTGCATACCACGCAATCAATCTGCACCGGCTTCATCATCCTTGTCAAGGAGGATGGCCTCGATTCCCGCAGGAATATCGTATGCCGGCGCATCTTTCAAGAAGGCCTCGAACAATCCTTGACGCATCCTTATAGGACAGATAAGATTCTGGCGTGTTTGCATTATGCGCAATGGAGTTCTCGCTTTGCGCAATGAATAAAACAAGCCCGACATGATCCGACAAGTTCTGTCAGGCCGGAACCGTGAAGGAGATTCACTTTGCCCGACTATTCCAGCTTCGGCCTCGAAGGCAAAATCGCAGTCGTTACGGGAGCATCGCAGGGCATAGGGCGAGCCATTGCGCTTGGTCTTGCGCAAGCGGGCGCTCACCTTGTGCTCGCAAAATATCCGGGGCCTCGCATGGACGATATCAGGGAGTTGCAGCGGGAGATCGAGGCGCTCGGGAGAAAGGCCCTGATCGTCGTCACCGATGTCAACAAGGTCGAGGACTGCCGCTCTTTGATAGATCGCACGGTCGCCGAATTCGGGCGCGTCGACATTCTCGTCAACAATGCCAGCTGGACCGGAACCGGCGATGCCGTGGACGTCACCGAAGAAGAATACGACAAGACCTTCGATGCCACGGTCAAGAGCGTCTTCTTCGCTTCGCAGGCAGCTGGACGCGTCATGTTGAAGCAGGGCGGCGGCCGCATCATTCATATCGGATCGAACTTTGGAGAGATCGCCTTTAAAAAGAGGGCGGTTTACGCCGCGGCAAAGGCTGCGGTGCACCACATGGCGAAGGCGCTTTCGCTCGAGTGGGCCCATCAGGGAGTGCTTGTCAACACGGTGGCGCCCTGCATCACGGAGACGGACTCGCGCAAAAACATCCTGGAGCGCCCCGGCTACAGGGAATGGGCAACGCAGGAGATGATTCCGAGGGGCCGGT